>JBBRMQ010000192.1:0-8517 GCA_038230775.1 Thermoanaerobaculia bacterium | reverse complement strand
TCTCTCGCAAGTGCGAGAAACCCCTCACCCGGCCTTCGGCCACCCTCTCCCCGCAAGCGGGGCGAGGGGCCATTGCCCTAGGTTGCCCTTCTACCCGCGTGCGGGGAGAAGGTGCCCGGAGGGCGGATGAGGGGCGCTTGCACTTGTGCAGAGCCTTCCTGGGGCGTCAGGTCGAGCAGCCGAACCGTGGGTAGCGCGAGCGCCTGGCCGATCCACCTAGACACATCGCGATCGAGGCCCAGCCGGCCCGTGGCCACGAGCATCGCCACCTCCCAGCAACTGATGACGGATACGCCGACCTCGCTTTCGCGATCGAGCGCATGGAGAGCAGTCTTCGAGAGATGGTCGCGCGCGCCGACCCACCATACGCAAGCGTGAAGGTACACTCTTCAAGGTTGATCGATCTCCACTTCCACTGCCTTCCCGGCATCGACGACGGCCCGCGCAATTGGGAAGACGCGGTCGCTCTCTGCCAGGCCGCGGCAGCGGACGGCGTTGAGACCATCGTCGCCACGCCGCACGTCCTTCGCGACTCATGGATCAACGATGACGCAGCGAAGCGCGATGAACTGATCGAGGAGCTCAACAAGCGTCTCGCCGGTAAGCCGAAGATCGTTCCCGGCTGCGAATACTTCTTCTCCTCCGACGCCGTCGAGCTGTGTCAGGCCGATGGGAGCCCGATCACCATGCTCAATCATTCGTCCTATCTGCTCATCGAGTTCCCCGCGACGCGTTTGCCCGAGGCGGCGGAAAGCGTTTTTCATGAGTTGTCGCTGATCGGCGTGACGCCGGTGATCGCTCACCCCGAGCGCAACCTCGTCCTCTCCACGCAACCGGAGAAGCTGCAGCGGCTGATCGAGTTAGGCGCGATCACGCAGGTCACCGCCGGCAGCCTGACCGGCGAGTTCGGCAAAGCGGCGCTCGCGGCGACCGCCGAGCTGCTGAAGCGCGGGCTGGTGCACGTGATCGCATCCGACTCGCACTCCCTGAACCGCCGGCCTCCGCGCATGTCCGAAGCGCGGGAGAAGATCCGGCAGAAGTGGTCGGCGGAGATGGAAACGGCGTTGTTCGATGCCAACGCGCGTGCGATCGTCGCGAACCAGCCGCTGCCCTGGCCTGCCTAACGACGGTAAACGTCGCGGCGGTGGCCGATCCTCACGACGTAGACGACCAGGACGTCATCTACGATCTCATACAGGATGCGATAATCACCCTGCCGAATTCGGTACTTGTCCCGGGTCCCCGACAACTTTTCAGCGCCCTCAGGACGCGGGTTCGCGGCGAGATCCACGATTCGATCAACAATGCGTTGCCGCTCTTTCCTGCTCTCGATCTCCCGAAGCTCTTTCGCGGCAGACTTCTTGATCCGGACGCTATAGCTTGCCACTTCGTTTCATCTGCCTGACGACGTCTTCGAAATCGAGGCTCGGTTCGCGGCGGCGTTTCTCGAAGTCTTCGAGATCCGCAGCATCCTCGGACAATGCGCGTCGAATCGCGGCGTTGACGACTTCCGACATGGATGTGTCCATGGCGGCCGCCTTCAACCGCAACGCGCGGTGGAGGTCGGACTCGAAGTAGATGGTGGACCTCTTCGTCGCTGCCATTCATTCATTCTAACGCTAAGACGTCATGACGTCATTTCCGGCACCTTTGATAAACTCATCCCAGATCATGAATACGATTTCCTCCGACACCCAACGCGCGCTCCTCGAGCGCCTCGACAAACGCACCGCCACCATCGGTGTGATCGGACTTGGCTACGTCGGCCTTCCGCTGGCCCTGCTCTTCAGCGAGAACGACTTCACCGTTCTCGGCTTCGACGTCGACGCCAAGAAAGTGGATGCGTTGAATCGCGGTGCGTCGTACATCCGCCACATCGGCGTCGAGCGTGTGGCGCAGGCGTTCACCGAGAAAAAGGCGAAGGCCACGGATGACTTCTCGCGTCTCGGCGACTGTGACGCGATCATCGTCTGCGTTCCGACACCCCTCGGGAATCATCGCGAGCCGGACCTCAAGTACATCCGCGTCACGGCGGAAGCGATCGCCAAGCACCTGCGCCGCGGCCAACTGATCGTGCTGGAGTCCACGACCTACCCCGGCACCACACGGGAAGAGATGCTCTGGCGATTCGAGAAGAGTGGGATGAAGTGCGGCTCCGATTTCTTTCTCGCGTTCTCGCCGGAACGTGAAGATCCGGGCAACGAACGCTACAACACCAAGACGATTCCCAAGGTCGTCGGCGGTGTCGACGAACCGTCCGGCGAAGTCGCGGTTGCGCTGTACAAGAGCGTCATCGACAACGTGGTCCCGGTCTCCAGCGCCGAGGTTGCCGAGTCGGCGAAGCTGTTGGAGAACATCTTCCGCTCCGTCAACATCGCGCTCGTCAACGAGCTGAAGGTCGTCTTCGACCGCATGGGCATCAACGTGTGGGAAGTGATCGAGGCCGCGAAGACCAAGCCGTTCGGATTCATGCCGTTCTATCCCGGCCCCGGACTCGGCGGCCATTGCATCCCGCTCGATCCGTTCTATCTCTCCTGGAAGGCCGCGGAGTACGGCGTGTGGGCCCGATTCATCGAGCTTGCCGGCGAGGTCAATACATCGATGCCCCGCTACGTCGTCGACAAGACCGCGGACGCGCTCAACAACGCCGGCAAGAGCATGAAGGGTTCGCGCATCCTGGTGTTAGGCCTGTCCTACAAGGCCGACATCGACGACGACCGCGAGAGTCCGACCTTCGAGATTCTCGAGCTTCTCCAGGAGCGCGGCGTGGAGATCGCGTATTGCGATCCACACATCCCCGTCGCGCGGCACGGACGCAAGCACGAGCTCGGGTTGACCTCCGTTCCATGCAACGCGAAGTCGTTCGCGGAATACGATGCCGTCGTCATCTCGACCGCCCATTCGGTGTTCAAGGACGCGTCGCTGTATCGCGACTGTGCGATCGTCATCGATACGCGCAACGTCGTTCCTGCCGATGCGCTGAGAGCCGGAAGGTTGTACAGGGCGTAGTGGTTGCGCCGAGGGAGGCCAGCCAGAGGGCTGGCCCCACACTGAGCTTCGCTGACGCACCGATCGCGTTCACGCTGCGCGGTGTGGTTCTGCGCTGAGCTTCGCTGACGACACCGATCGCGTTCGACGCACTGTTCACGCGCAGCGCGGTGTGGTTTGCACTGAGCTTCGCTGACGACACCGATCGCGTTCGACGCAGCGCGGTGTGGTTTGCACTGAGCTTCGCTGGCGACACCGATCGGGTTCGCGCAGCGCGGTGTGGTTCTGCGCTGAGCTTCGCTGACGACACCGATCGCGTTCGACGCACTGTTCACGCGCAGCGCGGTGTGGTTCTGCACTGAGCTTCGCTGACGACACCGATCGCGTTCGACGCAGCGCGGTGTGGTTCTGCACTGAGCTTCGCTGACGACACCGATCGGGTTCGCGCAGCGCGGTGTGGCGCCAGCCCTCTGGCTGGCGAGGGCAGCCGAAGGCTGGCCAACACGAGCTAGACTAATAGGGTGCGGCGCGCCTTCGATCTTCTTCTCGCTCTCGCCTCCGCCGCGCTCCTGATTCCGTCTGTCGCGCTCTACCGCGCGGATCTCGCCGGCCGCAAACCCGCTCTCGATTTCGTCGCGAAGTTCAACATCGAGACCCGGCGGCCTGACGTCGCGCACACCGTCGGCTACGCCCCCACGCCCGACTGGGCGGCGGAGATGATCGCGGACGCGGCGCTTCGCGACGCCTACGAGCCGGTCAACCTCACCGACGCCACGCCCGCATTTCGCGAAGCGTGGATCAATGCTGCCGGTCACGTCGATGAGGAACTGGTCTTCGCGAAAGGCGCGCTGCTCGACGCGGTTGCCGTCCGTCCCGGCTGGCCGTTCTATCAGAGCCTGTTAGGCCAGACCGTATTCGCTCTGGAGAGCCGCGCGTACAGCCCGGACCTCGTGCAGAAGCCGGCGACGTGGTCGCAGCCGCTCCTCAACGCTGCGCACGGAGCGCCGGGCGCATCTTCGCCCTGGCGTTCTCTCGCCGCTGCCTATCTGCAGACGTGGCCTCTGCTGGAGAAGACGCACACCGCCACCGCGGGTGAAGTCTTCACGCACGCATTCGCCGACCCCGACTTCGTCCGCATCGTCTTCCCCGATGCCGCCCGACTCCTCGGCACCGATCGCGCGATCCGCTTCGTTCCCGACGCGCCGCAATCCCTCACCGCCGCGTTCGATTATTTCGCGAAGGCGAACGACGTCGGCCACGCCTGGCCGCTTCGCCAGCGATGGGAGCGCGCCGAATGGAATGCGCGCGTGAGCGACCTCGCGGACATTGAACGCCACGCGAAGCGCGGCGACGTGGACGATGTTCGCAATCTCTGCGACGCCTGGACGTCGCGCCATTCGGTCTGGGACTACGACACGCCCGCGGCGCACCAGCAGGCCGCGCGCATTCTCGAGGTCTGGCCCGGCGGACGCCGCGGCGCGTGGTCGAACGATCCGCTCGCCGAAGTGGCCCGCTACCTGATCACGCGCAACGGCGACTCCGATCGGTTTGCCGCGGTAGTCGCGCGGCAGATCGATTCGTTTGCCGGCGTTTCCAACCCGACCCTCGCGGAAGTGAAGTTACTTTCCGGCGACGTCAACGGCGCGGAGCGCATCGCGCAGACGGCCGAGGATGCGGGGACCCTCGCGTGGGCGCCGTACATGCTGACGCTGGCGCGCATCCAGGGCAAAGGCGGCGATGCGATGTCGCGTCTTCCGGTCGCGGCGAGGCAGACGCACGAGGCCCTTCTCATCGGCGGCGATCCTGTCATCGATGACGCAGACGGCGCCCGCTGCGGCGCGAAGACCGAGATGGCGGTGCACGGCGCCGCCAAAGAGAAAACGATCACCGTTCGCCTCACGACGTCGTCACCCGCGCTCGTCGACGTCGGCATCAATCGCGCGCGTGCCGCGACACTACTCGTCGATGGCGCGCGCGACGTGACCTTCATCCTCGAGGGTCCGCGCGACAAGACCGTGTGGACGCGCACGCTGTGCGGCGCTGCCGATGGCTGCGCGGCAGTGACCTCGCGCACAGCGACTCGCTAGCGGCGACTCGAAGTTGCTTGCTCCGAGGAGGCAATGCGTGTCGCATGCGGTGCTCGTAGTGTCCGATGACGAAGCTGCCCGCGGTTTCATGGAACAGGTGCTGCGCCGCGGCGGCTTCAACGTCAATACCGCCGTCGATGCCGCCGCCGCTGCCGACCGGCTCGGCCTCTGCCGCTACGATGCGATCGTCCTCGACTCGAATGACGCCTATGCCGTCCTTCATTATCTCGAGTCATTCGACGCCACTCTGATCGGCAGGACGGCGGTCGTCACCGATCGGCCGCGCGACGCCGCAAAGATCGAGCTGCGAGACATTTGCCGCGTTCTCGTGAAGCCATTCGATGCCCGCCGCCTTCTGGACGCGGTCGCTGAATGCATTGCCGCGGCCTGATATTGCCGATCGCCGCGCTCCGCTTCGCGCGCGTGCTCGCGACATTGAAATAGAGTATCGCGGTGCTCGCCGCCCTGGTCTTCGCTGCGCTTCAGTGGAAAGCCGCGCCGTCCGACGGCGTCGATCTCGAGCTGACGCCCGAACGGGGCGCGCTGCGCATGGACTTTGATTTTCACGGCCATGCCGGATGGGCGGCGGCGCGCGCGCCCGTCGATCTCGATCTCCCGTCCAACTATCGCTTCAATCTCCGCGTTCACGGCGATACACCGCAGAACACTCTCGAATTCAAACTGATCGACCCGTCAGGCGAGAACGTTTGGTGGTATCGGAAGCCGGCGTGGGACTGGCCAAGCCAGCCGGCCGACATCCCCATCGACAAGCGCCACATCGAGTTTGCATGGGGCCCTTCGCAGACGAAAGCGGCGACGAAGATCGCCTTCGTCGAGATCACGGTCACCGCGGTGAAGGGCGGCAAGGGCACGGTGTGGATCGACGATCTCAGTTTCGAAGAGTTAGGCGCGGAGTCGGGCCTGCCGCTGCTGACGGCGTCATCGAGCCTCGCGGGACAGACGCCGGATCAGGCGATGGATTCGAAGTCCGATACCGCGTGGCATGCGTCGTCGGCGGGCGCGCAGTGGCTGGCGATCGACTTTCAGAAGACGCGCGAGTTCGGCGGTCTGGTCATCGACTGGCAGCCGAACGAGCACGCGTCGTCGTACGCCGTCGAGGTGTCGCCGGACGGCGCGACGTGGAAGAGCGTTCGCGAGGTGAACGGCGGCAATGGCGGCCGCGACTACCTGCAGACGCCGGGCGCCGCCGCGCGCTACGTACGGCTGCGGCTGCGAAGCGGAAACGGATATGGGATTCGCGAGATCGCCGTGCAGCCGCCGGAGTTCGGCGACTCCTCGATCTCCGTCTACCAGATGATGGCGCGCGACGCGCTGCGCGGCCACTTCCCGCGCCAGTTGCTCAACGAGTTTGCGTACTGGACGGTGTTCGGCGTCAACGGGGACGACGGCACCAAACCCCTCCTTTGCGAAGACGGCGCAATCGAGACACCGGCCGGGTTCTCCATCGAGCCGTTCCTGCGCGTCGACGGGCGCATGCTGTCATGGGCCGACGTGAAGACGACGCAAGAGCTCGAGGAGCGGTCGCTGCCGATGCCTTCCACCACGTGGCGGCATCCGCAGTTCACGTTCGAGATCGCGCCCTTTGGATCGGGCGCGCACATGGTTTCGCGCTACCGCTTTCACAACGTGTCGGCGCGCGCGGAGAAAGTCGAAGTGTTCCTCGCGGTGCGGCCGCTGCGAGTCACTCCGCCCTGGCATCAGCTCAACATCGCCGAGCTTACGGCGCCGGTTCGCACCATCGAATGGAGCGCGCCGGCGCTGATCGTCGACAGCAAGTGGCCGATCACGATGTTCTCCGCGCCCGATCGAGTGGTGACCTCTGCGTTCGACGGTGGCGATGCGAGCGAACTGTTCGATGCGCCGGCGAAGGCGAGCGTCGATGATCCGCAGCGGCATGCCTCGGCGGTGGTGGCGTATCGGTTTGATGTTGCGGCGGGGATGAGGCGCGAGATTGAGATCGCCATGCCGCTGCATGCAGGCCCCTTACCCGGCCTTCGGCCACCCCCTCCCCGCGAGGCGAGGAGAGGGGCAACGAACGCGTGGCGCGCGGTGGCGAATCACGTCAATATTTCGATTCCTGCCGCGCAGGACCTCATCGACACCGCCAAAGCGAACATCGGCTACATCCTCGTTACGCGCGATGGTCCCGCCATTCGCGGCGGCGCCCGCAATTACGACCGGAGCTGGATCCGCGACGGATCGCTCAGCGCCTCGGCGTTGCTCCGCTTCGGATTCTTCAAGGAAGTCGGCGACTACATCCGCTGGTTTGCTCCATACCAGTTCGCGGACGGCAAAGTTCCATGCTGCGTGGACGATCGCGGCGCGGATCCCGTTCCCGAGAACGATAGCCACGGCGAGTTCATCTACCTCGTCTCGACGTACGCGCGGCTGACCGGCGACCTGTCGATTCCGCGCGAGGTGTGGCCGCGCGTGGAATCCGCCGCGAGATATATCGATCAACTGCGCGCGCAGCGGCGGACGGAGAAATACCGCGGCACGCAGTACTACGGCCTCCTTCCGGAGTCGATCAGCCATGAGGGCTACTCGGCGAAGCCGATGCATTCGTACTGGGACGACTTCTGGGCACTGCGCGGACTCAAAGACGCCGCCTGGCTCGCCTCCGCGCTCGGGGAACGCGAAGCGGCGGCGCGTTTCGCATCAAGCCGGGATGAGTTCGATCGCGATCTCCATGATTCGATCGATCGGTCGCTCGTCGTGCACCACATCAACTTCATCCCCGGTGCCGCTGACCTCGGCGACTTCGATCCGACGTCCACGACCATCGCGCTCGAACCGGTTGGAGACAAGTCCCGCCTGCCGCACGGCGCGCTCGAAGCGGAGTTCACGCGCTACTGGAACGAGTCCGAGGCGCGGATGACGGGCACGGCTCCATGGACCGCGTACACGCCGTATGAGCTGCGCAACGCCGGCGCGATGGTGCGGTTGGGCTGGCGCGACCGGGCGCAGCGCATGCTCGCCTGGTTCCTCGACGATCGGCGTCCGGCCGGATGGCGCGACTGGGCCGAAGTGGTGGCGCAGGAGTACCGGAGCCCGATCTACGTTGGCGACATCCCGCACACCTGGATTGGATCGGACTACATCCGCACCCTGCTCGACATGCTGTTTTTCGAACGGGAGGACGACGCGCTGGTGATCGGCGCCGGCGTGCCGCAGTCGTGGATCGATCGCGGCATTCACCTGCGCGGCGTGCGAACGGTCTGGGGACCGCTCGATCTCGACATCACGAAGGGCGGCGCGCAGGTCTCGGGTTTGACGACCGTTCCACCCGGCGGAGTCGTGTTTCAGTTACCGGGCCGCGAGGAAGTCGTCGTTCACAAGATGCCGGCTTCGGTGAAGTAGAAGAAGCGGGGCGTTGGATCGGATGTCATCCCGAGCGTAGCGAGGGACCGGTGTGGGTTGG
>JBBRMQ010000191.1:0-8526 GCA_038230775.1 Thermoanaerobaculia bacterium | reverse complement strand
TTGACCTCGAGGTCGGGATCGATCAGGTACTCCCGATCGCGAGGAAGAAAATGCGCTTTCGAGATGTCCTCCCCGGCGAACGCCTTGATCGATTCGAGTGATGGCCAGTACGAGATCACGATGAACTCGGTGCGGTCACCCATTTCTCGACGCAGCATTTCGGCGCCGAGGTTCCCGGGGATGGCGCGGATTTTCTTGATGCCGCTCTCGAAGAGATACTGCTGATACTCATCGGCGCGCGCCGCCGGCACCACGCCGTGCCACACGCGTGCGACCTGCGGTTTCGGCGGCTGCACCGTGGTGCAGGCGGCGAGGAAAAGCACTGCCAGGATCATTCGTCTCATGGGATCAACCTCCTGAGAAATCGTCGCCGCTCATTGAATAACACTTCATCCGCACCATGCGTTGTGCAATTCGCTGCCGCGGCATGTTTTCCCCCGCGATCCGGGACTTTTGAACAACGATTTCCACAGCTTTCTCTATCGCACCTGCGGAATAGCCGCCTCGACACGATGGTGCACTCCATGCAACCATCGAGACGACAACAACGGAGGAGAAAAAAGATGGATACGAAGAAAATGAAGAAGACTGCGACGAAGATCGCGAATCAGGCCGTGAAGAAGGGCGGCGAAGCGATCGTTGCGATCGAGAAGGCCGCGAAGCCGCGGATCAAGGCGATGAAGAAGGCCGCAGCACCGAAAGTGAAGCAGTTGAAGAAGGCCGCGCGCGGCGCCGCGAAAACCGCGCTGACCGCGTCCGCCAAGAGGCTCAAGAAGGCCGCGAAATCGATCTGAGCGCGCCACGATGAGCCGGCTTTCGCTCGCCCTCGCTCTCTTCGTATCCGCGCCGCTGTTCGCGGCGGATGAGTTCACGCTCTACGATCTGCAGCCACCGGAAAGCCATCAGTTCGCGATCACGTACGACGTGACGCAGGACCGCGAAGGCGCGGAACTGTTTTTCAATCCGATCAGGGTGGGGTCGATCGCGACGAAAGAGCGGGTCCTCGCTCGCACGAGTGGAAAAGACCTGCAGTTCGAGGTCGTGAGCGGCAAGGAAGCGAAAGTGAGCGGGCTGGTCCCGGCCAAGACGGCGGATGACGCGCAGTTCATTCGCGTTCATCTTCCCGGGCCGGTGCCGAAGGGCGGCGAGACGCGGATCCGCATCATCAAGACGTACACCGATGCGCCGTCCTACTTCGTCAAAGACGGACTCCTCATCTTCGATCGCCCTCTCGGCATCAAGCGCAACGTGGTGCTCCTGCCGAAGTCGTGGGAGCTCGTCGGATCCGCATCTCCGGCGATCGTCAGCACCGATCCCGACGGGCGCGTACGCGTGAGCTTCGTCAATGATCGCGATGACCAGTTGCCGGTGACGATCACCGCACGGAGGCGGCCGTGAAGAAGGCGATCTTCCTTTGCATCGCGCTGCTTCCGCTTTCGCTCGTGGCGCAGGAATCGTTTCATCGCGCCGAGCAGGATCGCGAGATCAGTTACTGGCTCCTCGATCCCTCGACGCATCAGTTCCGCATCGCGCATGACTTCACCGTCAGCCGGCCGGGGCAGGCCTCGGTACACAGCTTCGTTCGCAAAGGCAGCGTCGTCTCGCCCGACGCGAAGATGACCGACCTCGACACGGGAAAAGATCTCGTGACGCACAACGTGTCGGGCAAGGACGTCAACGCGCTCGACTACTACCCGAACAAAGTGGAGCCGGACTCGGTCGCGGTGCAGGGCGATCTCGCGGAGCCGGTGGCCGAAGGTCGATCGACGCGGGTGCGCGTACGCGAGACTTACACCGATCCTGTTGGCTACATCGAAGAGGACGGCGGCCTGCTCTGGAAGCGCACCCTCGGTCGTCCGCTTAACGAAGTCACGCTCCCCGCGGGATGGCTGCTCACATCGGTGAACACCCCGGCGACGATCACGCTCGATGATGAAGGGCGCATCAAACTGCGTTTCGTCAACATCCGGAACGACGAGCTTTCGGTGGTGATCAAAGCGCGCCGGCGGGCGACATCACCGGCACGCTGACGCAGGCTCGCACGTCGCGCCTGCCACGGTGCCATTCGGAAGTGTTCCTGTCGCAGTGATCTTCACCTCGTCGGCGACCCGCATGTTGAAAAACGTCGCGACGGTCTTGCCGGCGGCGTCCAGCGCGGTAAGCGAAATCGGGACGCTCTGTTCGCGGCCGCTCTCGTTGTGGACGAATTCGAAGTCTTTCGCGTCGGATGGGGCGAGTGTCCCGTTCTGACCGCGCGCCAGGCGATACGACAGCGTGTACTTCGCGGCGTTGACGATCGTCACGCGGAAACTGGTCGGGCATCGGCCGTTCACGATCGCGGACGAAACCTTCTCTTCGATGTTCGTGCCGGTGGAGATCGCCGGCGTATCGGCGCGAATCGTCACGCAGCGCCCCTGGTAGTTGTTGTCCTCGAACAACGCGACGCTGGCCGCCCCGTTCATCCGCACCGATGAAGCGATGTCGTTGAAGTTCACCGATGCCAGCGCAGGCACGGAACCGGTGAGTCCGATTGCGCTGCCGGCGTAATGCGCATCGGAGTAGAGGACGACCTGCGCCGGGCATTCCTGTCCGACGAGGAACGACCCGACAGGGCGGGAGCCGAGGATGGTGTCGGCGAACGAGGGGGTGTCGCGTTTGAACGCCACGCAGATCCCGCGATAGTTCGGCAGCTCAAACATTGCCACAGAAACCCAGTTGCGCTCGAGGGAACCGTTCCGCCGCTGCGTCGCGCCGCCCGGCTTCACGGAGAGGATCGAGAACGGCATCGCGGGCGCGAAGCAGCGCTGCGCGGCGACGTCCGGACAGGAGGGGACCGCCGCGCGAACGGGTGTCCCGCTGAAATTCGGTTGCGGAAAGAAGTTCGTCGGGATCGCATCCGCGAACATCGTCGTGGCCAGACTGAACACCGCGGTGAACGCGACGCGTCGCAACATCAGAGATGCACGCTACGGCCCCGGACCGTTCGCGTCAAGAAGCGTCCGGTCTTACACTACGCTCCGCGTGATGCGACGCATCGTCTTCACCATCGCCGCGGCGGGGATCGCCTTTGCGCTCGAGGCCGCGCCGCGTCTCGAGTTGATCGCGCCCCGCGCTGGAACGGTCCTCGATGGTGACAGCGAAACGACGCTCGTCTGGACCGCCGCGTCGTTGCCATCGCATGTCGAGGAGTGGGAAGCGTTTCTCTCGCTCGACGGCGGAAAGTATTACGGCACCCGCATCACTCCGCATCTCGACGCCGGCCGTCGATCGTTCGCCTGGCGCGTGCCGAACGTCGCGTCCTCGAAGGCTCGCATCCTCATTCGCATCGGCGATGAGCGTGACGAACGCGTCCTCGAGTTCGCGCAGACCTTCACGATCGTTCCGCGCGTGACCCGGACCGACTTCTCCCGGCCGGAATCGATCGTCACCGACGCGGAGGGAGAGTCAGCACTGCCCGCCGCGCCGCCGATCGTCGAGTGGGTCTCCGGCGATCGCGAGGGGCGCGGTCTCGTCACGCATCGTCATCGCGAGCCGGAGGTCATCGAACCGGCACGCGTCATCGGAGCCGGCCGCAGCGACGCTTTCGAACACACTTCCACCCAATCATCGCTTCAATTTCCCCGGTGCGCCTCACGCGGCAAGGCGCCGCAGCAACCTGCGCGCGGCTTCGTACGGTGCGCGCGAACGCCGAGACCACTCCTCCTTCTCACGACGCGGCTGAACATCTAGCCGCCTCCGATCACCCGTCCATCGGAGTGACTGGAAGAAGGAGATTCTCCGCATGAAGACAACACTGTTGCGGGCAGTGTGCGGCATCGTATTCGCCGCCTCGGCGCTCGCTCAAACGGCGGCTGTGCCCAGCACCTCCGAGAGGATCGAGGTGACGGCGACACGCATCGCCGAAGACGTGATGATCGTTCCGGCATCGGTGACGGTGGTCGGCGGCGACGAGTTGCGTGCGCGCAACGCGAACGATCTGCAGTCCGCGCTGGCGCTCGCCGCCGGCGTTGCCATCGCGCCAGGCGGCGAGACCGGACCCGCCGGTTCGGTGCCGGAGATGTGGGGCTTGCGCGAATTCGACGCGTTCCTCCTCGTCGTGGACGGGGTTCCATGGGGCGGCGCGTTCAACCCCGACACCGCGGCGCTCGATCTGACCGACGTCGATCGCATCGAGGTCGTGCGCGGCTCGGCGCCGGTGATGTACGGCGCCACGTCATTCGTCGGCGTCATTCACGTCATTCACCGCGAGGCCGGATCCCCCGGCATGGCGCGCGTATCGGCGGGATCGTACGGAAGTGCGTCCGTGGCCGCGTCCGTTCCGCTTTCGCAGACTTCGGCGCTGCGGCAGTCGATCATCGCCAACGCCGAACGCAGACGTTTCCGCGACAACGACACGGGCTTCGACCGGCTGCATGGACTTTACCGGGCCGCGGCAATAACGCCCGGCGGCACATGGCGGTTCGACGCCGATCTGACCGCGCTGCGTCAGGATCCTAACAGCCCGCACCCTCGCGAGGGAGCGGCTCTGACCACCGCGGTTCCGGTCGATGCGAATCACAATCCCGGCGACGCGCACCTCGATCAGGATCGTTTTCATTTCGTCGGTGGCTTTGACGGGAAGCTCGGCGGCTTGCCGTGGACATCGACGTTGGCAATCACGCACTCGTCGTTCGACATCGTGCGCGGCTTCCTCACCGACATCACCACGGACGCGCCGAATGCGTTCGGGTTCTCGCAGGACCGGACGATCCATGACGTTTACTTCGACACCCACATCGTTCGAGCGGTGTCGCCGTCGCTTCGCGTCGTTGCCGGTTTCGATCACCTCTACGGCAATGCGCACGCTCGGAGCGCCACGTTCGCGTATTTCGCGCCTCTCAGCGGCGGCCGGGGCGATCGCAGCGGCGAGGCGGAGCCGCTGGAGGAGTTCGATGCGCGCGACCGCCGCAACTTCTCAGGTCTGTACGCGAGCTCGGAATGGACCGCATCGCCGCGCCTTCTCTTCGACCTCGGCGCCCGTCTCAACCACACATCGGAAAGCCGCCATACCGATGGTCCGGACGGACCCCAAGCGGAGTCGAAGACGTTCACGCGCCTGTCCGGCAGCGCCGGCGTGAACTACACGCTGTTTTCGCGGGGGCGCAACGCGGTGAGCCTCTTCGCCGACTATCGCAACACGTTCAAGCCGGCGGCGATCGACTTCGGTCCGGAAGCGGAGGTGGAGATCCTGAAACCGGAAACGGCGACGAGCTACGAGGCCGGTGCCAAGGGCCGCTGCGACGACGGACGCATCATGTGGACAGCGTCCGTCTTTCAGATGGACTTCCGAAACCTCGTCACCGCGACGACGGTCGACGGCACACCGCTTCTGGAGAACGCGGGCAGGGAGCGTTTCACCGGAGCGGAGGTCGAAGCGGAGTATGAGTGGGCGCCTTTCGTGTGGACGCGGTTCGCGTACAGTTACCACGACTCGCGCTTCCGCGATTTCGTCAAGGAGTTCGACCCTGGCGTACCGACGCAGCTCGCCGGAAAGCGCCTGGAGATGGTGCCTCACAACCTCGCGGGCGCAGGTTTTCTCTACGCGCCGCCGGCCGGTTTCAGCGCACACGCCATGCTCAATTACACGGGCACTGCGTGGCTGAACAAGCGCAACACCGCGCCCGCGAAGGCCTACACGATGTGGATGGCCGGCGCTGGATACCGCATGGGCCGCGGCGAGTTTCGACTCGACGGCCGCAATCTCAGCAAGCGGCGGAATCCGGTCGCGGAGAGCGAGCTCGGCGACGCGCAGTATTACCTGATGCCCGCGCGCAGCTTGGAGCTGTCGTATCGCTACATGTTCTGATCGATGACGGGCGAGGCCGGCGCGGTCTCGCCCGTTAGAATCGATGACGCCCTGGCTACATCACCTGTCGTACTCACATCGGCCGATGCGCGCCGCCGCCTCGTCGCTCATCTCGGACTAAACCGTCCGCTCGGCCGCGGCCCGCGCGGAACGCGGGCGCTGCTCGAGCGGCTTCGATGCATTCAACTCGATCCGCTCGACGTGATCGGAACGAATGCCGATCTCGTCGTCATGGCGCGGATCGACGGCGCGAAACGCGGCGACGTGTGGCGGCATCTGTTTCCACGTCATGCTTTCGAGCACTTCGCGAAAGAGCGGTGCATCCTCCCCGCCGATGCCTTTCCGCAGTATCGCGAGCAGGGTCACGGCGCGCAGACGACATGGTGGCGTCACGATGAACGCGAGGCGCGTCTTCCTGCAGAGCTCATCGCCGCCGTGCTCGACGAAGTGCGCGAACACGGTCCTATCGCCGCACGCGATCTCACCGATCACGGCAGCGTCGTGCCGATCGACTGGAGCGGATGGACGGGAACCGCACGGGCGACGTCGATGGCGCTCGAAGTCCTGTGGACGCGTTGCGATGTCGTGGTCTGCGGCAGAACGGTATCGGGCACGAAGGTCTACGACGTTCCGGATCGTGCGCTGGGGTCCGTTGCGCGCGGGAAGGCGCGCGAACCGTTCGAGCGCTGGGCTCTTCACGAGCGCGTCGTGGCCGCGGGGCTTCTGTCGCGCGCCGGCAACGCGGCGTGGTCGATGCTCGGCCGCCTGCGGACATCTCCGCTCCCGGACGAAATGATCGGCGAAGGCATTCTGGCCGAGGTGATGGTGGAAGGCTCGTCGCGCCGCTATCTGACGACGCCGGCATTCCTCGCGCGGCGCACCGTCAGATACGACGATCGCGTCCGCATCCTCGGCCCGCTCGACCCTTTGCTCTGGGATCGCGATCTCGTGCGCATCGCCTTCGACTTCGACTACGTGTGGGAGGTGTACAAGCCCGAGCATCTGCGGAAGTGGGGCTGGTACGTCTGTCCCCTTCTCCATCGCGACGGGCTGATCGGTCGCATCGACGCTCGGGTCGAAGGCGCGTCCCTCGTCGTTCGCAAGCTGTGGCTGGATTCGCCGTCAAAACGGCCGATGGTTGTGGAAGCGCTCGAGCGACACGCGGCCGCGTGCGGCTGTACGCGCGTCAAGATGCCGCGATGAGGCGCCCCGCTGTACACGGGGCGCATAGCAAACGCGAGGATCGGGGCGATTATCACGGCGTCCGCGGTGATGTTCATCGTCCTTCTTCGGGCGATGAAGCGCGCGTGCCGGGCAGAACGTGCAGCTGCGCTTCGGCGCGGTCGCCGGCCGTCAGCAGCCGCGCCACCTCGGCGCGCACTGCCCACTGCACGCTGACCGCGGTGCCGCTGAAGCTCATCGGCCCTTCGTGGCCGAGCTTCCAGCGGAACGGCAGCCGTCCCTCGGCGGCGTTTTCGATCGCATGCTCGATCTCGCGCACGACCTTGTACGTCGCGTGCGACGCCAGTCCCGTCGTCTCCCAGCGGAGCTGGATGCGAACGGTTTCTCCCTCGAGGTCCGCCCAGTAGACCGTGCCCGAAACGAACTCGCCGAGCCGGACGATTTCCGAGTCCACTCCGACGCCGATCAAATGCGCATCTCCGGAAGCACCAGCAGCTTGAACTCCGTATCGGCAACCTGTTCGTTCGCTGCGACGAGACGGACGTACAAGCGCCAGTCGATCGCACTGTGCGTCAGCATGGCGGATGCTGGAACTCCATCAGGAATGCGTGCTGTCCATTCGAAGCGCAGCGGCTGGCCGGTCTCAGGCAACGGAGGCGTTTCGAGGCGAATCGTGCACCGTATCCGCGATTGCCATTGGCTCGAGTCGTCGCTCTCCTCCTCGTACATCTCGTTGCATTCGATGGAGGCCTCGATGACCTCGAGCGGCAGGCGCTGGCGTTTCGCACGAAAAAAGAGCAGCGTGATCTCATCACCAAGCCGGATCGGCCAGGGGTGCACGATCAGCTCGGCGGCGCCGAACGACTTCTTCTCCCACACCTGGTGCATCCTCACGCGAACCATCTTGTACGTTCCTGCCACGAAGCTGCCGATGAGAAAGATCGCGAAAATGGTTTTCATCAAACCGGCATGGCGTTGGGCCCACAGGATCGCCAGGCCTGCCGCGGTGATCCCGGCGTAGAGGAGAATCGCGAATGCCATCTCCACCGGTCCTGTCGACTTGGTGCCCTCGGTTCGCATCCGATAGCCGCCACCAACGTGCTCGCCGGGAATGTTCGGGATTACCGAACCCCGATGCGCTCTCGGGGCTCCGACCGAAGGCAGGCTGAATGAGACGTCGATGCTCATCGCTTCAAACCCTCGACTGCGGGCGACTGCGACCTGAAGTCGCTCATGCGAGAGCGATCTTCTCACGGGGGTGTCATCCCGACCACGCCCCAAAACGACGAAGCCGCTCCTCGCGGAGCGGCGAACTGGCTGGAGAAACTGGAGCCGTTGACCGGATTTGAACCGGTGACCTGCTGATTACGAATCAGCTGCTCTACCAACTGAGCTACAACGGCTTGAAGGCGGGCTGGCGCGGGATTGTAGTCGCCGCGGCGGCCCTCATCAACGTCAGCTATCCACCCTCTATTTCACGCCGTTGCGAAGATCGTCGA
>JBBRMQ010000190.1:0-8535 GCA_038230775.1 Thermoanaerobaculia bacterium | reverse complement strand
CACGCCTTTAGCAATTATTTGAGGCAGGGAGGCAACACTCAAATGACCAAGTCAACGACAAAGATTCAGGCAGCCATCCTCAGCCTCGCGCTCATGGCGCCGGCCGGTAGTGCCTTCGCCCATACCCGCCATCATCGTCATCATTACAGCCAGACTCGCGGAGCCGTGATCGGTGCCGTGGCCGGTGCAGCGATCGATCATCACAAGCCGTTGAAGGGCGCAATCATCGGCGCAGCCGCTGGCGAAGTCGTGCAGGCGGTCCGCAACCACAAGCAGTGAGTATCCCGTCGCTAGGATTTGACGCAGCAGGTGGCCGAGAGCCGATCGGGGAGTGACATCCTCGACGGCAGTGCGGCGAGCGCGAATCCGATCCCTGCGCTTGCAAGTGAAAGATAGAAGCCGGCCCACCGCTGCGTCGCCCTCTTGAAGGGCATCGCCGTGGCACCGATCGCGATCACTCGCACATCAAAGATCGTCCCGCCGATCGTTTTTCCCCAAAGCAGCCACGAGCCGACGAAGTAGTAGAACGAGATCATCACGACAAACCCGATCAGGGCTGCGATGGCGATCCGGTTCGTTGCGGGTGGCAACAGGGGAGAGAGAGCGAGACCGAGCGCGACGAAGAGGGAGAGATCGGTAAGGAGTGCTAGCAGACGCTTGAAGCGGGGCGCGTGTGAAACGGACATCGTTTGCGCGACTGGCGGCTCCTCTTCTGCCACATCGAAGACTACCGGCGCGAGCTCGACTTCATCGAATCGCATCACACCCTCCCTTGGCCTCTGTGTGTGGGCCGGCTTCAGCCGGCCATGACCGCCTGGAGGCGGTCCGCACACCGACTACGACACGCGCCTCGTCGGTAGATATTTTACGTAAATCTTGTAAAGCAAGTCCTTCGGCTGTCCGTTATAGCGCTCCGCCAGGCCCTTGCTCCGTTTCGCGAGGTCATCGGACGGGTCGTTCTTGAGCACTTCGTCGAACTCTTTGATGGCGTCGGGAAGCCTCTCTTCGAGCAGGGCCGAGGCGCCGAGGTTGAAGTGGGCGTCGACGATAATGCGCTTGATGCTCGTGTTCTGCGGATCCTGCACCGCGAGCTGCTGCAGATTGCCGAGTGCGTCCTGATAGCGCTGTTCCTTGAAGAGCGTCTTGGCGGCGTCGAGTTTGGACACCTGCTGCGCCGCGGTGTCGTACATCGCTTTCATGTCGGGCGGCAGGGCCTTGATACGCGCGGCGGCGTCGAGTGCTCTCTTCGCCGCGTCGTAGTCGTGCGCTTCGAACGCAGCCTTGCCGTTGGCGAGGTTCTCCTGGAACACGACCGCGGCCGGGCGTCCGCCGATGAGCTCCGCGGTCTGCGTCTTGCGGTGCTGCAGGTCCGCGATGAGAGACAGCGCCTTGTCGTGGAGAGGATCCTCCGGCTTCACGTCTTGCAGCATCGCGATCGCCGAGTCGTACTGACCCTTCTGCGCGAGCGTGTTCGCCTGTTTGAACACCGCTTCCGTTGCGGCGGGATCGGCGGCCGGCTTGGAGAACTTCGACCACGCGAACCATCCGCCGCCGAGGACCAGGAGAACGGCGACCGCGATGATCGCGACCATCGGGATGCTCTTCTTTGCCGGCGCCGCGGCAGGTTTGGCCGCGACGGTTTTTTTTGGTGAAGGAATCGCTCCGGCGCGCGGTGCCGGCGCAGGTGTCGAGGCCGGGCCCTCGTACGAGCCTTCCGTGGACAGATCGTCAGCGAAGACGTCGTTGGAACCAGGGTCTGGCGGTTCCAACCCGGCGGACCGTGCCGGCATCGACGTGTTGATGCGCTCGATGTAGTCGTTGGCCGTCGCGTTGTTCGGATCCATTCGAAGGACTTCGAGGAACCGATCGCGGGCTCCCGGCTTGTCATTGCGATCGAAGAGCTGGACGGCGGCGGCGAGCATGCCTTCGACCTTGCCTTCCGCATCGCGCTTGCGCCCCTTGGCCTTTTCGATTCGCGACGAAGCCTCTTCATTGGTGACATCGATCAGGAAGATGCGGGACCACAGATCGATGGCCTGTTGATCGTCTCCCGCTTCGAATGCACGATCGCCATCGGAGAGGTATTGCTGCACTTTCGCCTGGTCATCAGGACTGGTGGTGACGGCGGCGGTGGCGAAATCGAATTCACCACTGGCCGGTGGCTTCTCCGCGGCGGTGGGAGCATCGAATGAGAAACCACCGCCGCCGAACGGCGAAGGCGAAGGTGGAGGTGTGTCGAACGAGAAGCCGCCGGCGGGAGGCGCGGGCTTTGGCGGCGGCGCTGGAGTGGCGACCGGCGCGTCGAACGAGAATCCACCCGACGGACTGATCGGTGCCACCGTTCCCGTGTCGGTGGAGAACGGAGACATCGAGGGGTTGTTGAATCCGAAGGCTGCCGCAGGAGCTTCCTTCGGCTTCTCTTCCTCGAATGTAAATCCGAAATCGGCCGCTTGCGCAGTGCCGCGACCGCTGGGGGGAGCCTGTACGGCATTGTCCACCACGAACGAGGGCGAGCCGCCATGGCCGATCGACTGTTCGAGTCGTGCGAGCAGCGGGTGTTCGGAATCGAGCGACCGGATCTTCTCGAGATCGGTCTTAGCCGACGCGACATTGCCGGATGCGATCGACTGGTCGACTCGTTTGGCGAATTGTTCGATGAAAGGCTGCGCTTCCATCCGCTCACGCGCTTTCTCGTTGAGCACGCGCGCGTCATCGTTCATCAGGTCCTGCGTCAGAAGCTCGGTCGTGATGTCCAGCGCGCGCTGGAAGTCGCGCTGGGCGAACGCATTCCGCGCTTCCGTCATCGGTTCTCCGCTCGGCTGGATCACGAGAAGGGAGTCGACGTTGATCGGCGAATCCGGATTCTTCGCCTTCTCCATGAGCTTCTTGGCGGGATCGAAGCTCGGGTCCATGCGCAGGATGAGCGTGCAACCCTGCACCACCTCTTCACCTCGCCCCTGCTTGTAAAGGGCGAGGGCCTGCTGAAACGTCGAAAGCACCCGCTCCTTGACCGCGGCGGACAGCGTTGTGTTTCCTGGATATGTGCTCATACGTAAAAGGCGGGTCGCAGGTCGCGGGTCGCAGGTCGGAAGAGACCGACCAGGGACCTGCCACCAGCGACCTGCCGGTTCGGCCGATTATACTGTCAGGCCATGGAATACATCGCTACGAACGACGCGCCGAAAGCCATCGGCCCTTACTCGCAAGCCGTGAAAGTCGCAAACACGATCTACGCGTCGGGGCAGATTCCGCTCGATCCGGTGACTGGCAACCTCGTCGAAGGCGACTTCACGAAACAGGCGAGGCGCGTGTTCGAGAATCTTCGGGCGGTGCTCCGGCAGTCGGGCGCGGACTTCAAGCACGTCACGAAGGCAACGGTCTACCTCACCGATCTCGGCAACTTCCAGACGCTCAACTCGATCTACGCCGAGTACTTCGGCGACCACAAGCCGGCGCGCTCGACCGTAGGGGTCTCCCAACTGCCAAAAGGCGCGACAGTGGAGATTGACCTCATCGCTGTTATATAATTATTTGGCGCTTCGTTTGCACCCCGCAGCGTAGACCAATGTCCGCGGCCCGCAGGCTCATTTTCCCGCTCATCGCTCTCTGTGCGATCCCGGTTTCGGCCGGCGTTCAGCTCACCTATCAGTTGAATGGCACCGCTGTGCCTGTGTCGTGGCGCGCGACCTCGTTCCCCATCCGGTATTTGGTCGACCGTCAGATCGTGACGAAGCTCGGATCGACGGACGCCATCGATCGCGCCTTCAACGACTGGACGGCCGTCAGCGATGCGGGTGTAGCGTTCAAGAACGCAGGCGTCATCGACAACGTGAAGGCGGGGCAGGACGGGATCAACACGGTGAGCATGACCGAGGGCCTGTTCACGGGTCAGAACTTCATTGCGCTGACGACCAACTGGTACGACGAGACCGCGCACGTGAAGGAAGCCGACATCCAGATCGATCCGGGCGTGTTCGGCGGCAATTACAACGTTCAGCAAGTCGTGGAACACGAAGTCGGGCACCTCCTCGGCCTCGATCACTCCGCGGTTCTTTCTTCGATGATGTATCCCTACGTCGGCTTCGGTGGCGTGCCCGTTCTCGACAGCGACGACAAGATCGCGATCGCGAATCTCTATCCGAAGGCGGATTCCGGCGGCGCGACTCTCGACGGCAAGGTCTACGGCGACGTCGGTGCGATCTACGCCGCGCAGGTTGTGGCGCTCAACGACAACGGCGAGCCCGTTGCGACCGCGCTCACCGACCCCGCGGGACACTTCGAGATGAGGGGTGTTCCGGCGGGAAGCTATCGCCTCTACGCCGAACCTCTCGACGGTCCGGTGGAAGCGCGCAATTTTTCCGGCAGCTGGCGCAACGCAAAGATCACCTCGTTTCCGACGCAGTTCGCGGAGGGCGGCGCGGTGCGCATCGACGGCGGCAAGATGTACGGAAATCTCATCGTGAACGTCTCGGGAACCACGCAACTCAATCCGAAGTGGATCGGCGCGTTCGATCCGGTGAACGGCAACGTATCGCTCAATTCGACGACCGTCGTTCTCACGCCGGGCCAGACGACGGCGATCGCGCTTGCGGGTGATGGCATCATCAGCGGCATGACCACGTTCGAGGTCGCGAATCGCGGCGTCAAGCGCGTCTCCGACTTCACGTATGCCGGGAATTACGTCTTCGCGACGTTCACCGTCGCGGCGGACACACCCTCGCAGTCCATCGTCGTTCTCGCGAAGAGCGGCAACGACGCGGCCGCCCTGACCGGCGCCGTGCGCATCGCATCAAAGGGCCGCGGCAGAACCGTCCGCCACTGAAGGCAGCGCTCTTCGCAATCGGAGCGAAGCGAGAGTGGGACGGGCTGATGGGCGGACTCCAGGCATACGCGATGTCATCCCGAGCGTAGCGAGGGACCGGTGTGGGCGGGCGGTTCGTCGAGCCACCCAACCCACACCGGTCCCTCGCTACGCTCGGGATGACAAGGGAAAGCCTCGATCGCAGGTGCTTTTCCGAGCCGCTACCCGCGACTCGCGACCCGCTGCCTTTCGGCGTACCACAGTTGCCCCGCCATCAGCAGCATGCCGAGGTCGCGCAGGATGACGAGCTTCATGTCGGCGAGGCGCTCTTCGCGAGTCTTGCCTGCCGCCGTCACGTCGAAGCAACCGCAGTCGATCGCGTTGCCACGCGCGAGGTTGATGCTGATCGCGATGATGAACGTGACGAGCAGCGCGCCGACGATCGTCCGTGCCGTCCCGCGCCAGATGCCCAGAACGAGAGCCAGACCGGCGAGAAGCTCGATCCACGGCATCACGAGCGCAATGAAGTTCAGCACCGCCGCGGGCACGATCTTGTAGTTGTAGATCATGTGCGCGAAGGACGGGGGATCAACGATCTTCGGTAATGCGGCGACCACAAAGAAGAGGCCGAGCGCGATCTGAACGCGGATCGTCAGCCAGGGATGGGCGAGTGCTTGGGTCAGTCTCATCTCGGCTTGTTCTTGAATTGCGAATGAAGAATCTCGAATAAAGAATTCAGAATGAACCGCTTCTCAATTCTTCATTCGAAATTCGAAATTCTTCATTCCGATTCAACACCCTACGGATTGGCACCGGTGTGCGACGCTCCTCCGTGTTTCTGCCAGTCTGGGAATCCATCCTTGTAAACGTAGAGGTTGTTGAACTGAATCCCCCACAGTTTCTGCGCCAGCATGTGCGAGTCTTCGCAATCGCCACCCGAGCAGTAGATGACGATCGGCTTTTCCTGATCGCGCGGATCGCTGCGCTCGGCGAAGAGCTTGTTGACCTTGTCGTCGACATCCGATTCCCACACTGAGAACGGCCGCGCTCCGGCGATGTGCCCCTGCTCGTACACCGACGTGCGGCGCGCGTCGAGAAAGAGAGCGCCTGCGTCTTTCAGCGCGGCGACGTCGCTGTGGGAAATCTCAATGTACGGCTTGTCGGGATGGGGCTTGAATTGTTTTGCCGGCTTCGCCGGCGTTGTCGGTTGTCGGTTGTCGGTTGACGGTTTGGGCTTCGCCGCTGTTGCCGGTTGCCGGTTGATGGTGACTGGCGCGGGAGCCGGGGCAACTGGGGCAGGTTCGTTAGCAGTGGCGACAACCTCTGGCGGCCGGTCCGCGACCCGCGGCGCGCGAACCGCCGGGAGGGTGGGCGCGCCGGGAGCGACCAACGCCAACTTGCGCTCTCGCGACGCGAGCGCGTTGGCGGTCAGGGCGCACAGAATCGCGGCTCCGATCAGCGTCGCGGCCTCGGCGATGTGTCTCTTCCAGTTCATGCGTTCGTGAGACGTGGGCTCATCGCGCGGGGTTTCATACCGGTGCCTTGACGGCGGTCACCGTGAAGGTTGCGCCGGTCACGGTTGCCGTTGCGTCCCATCGGGGAACGACGTCCATGGCGTACTCGCGCGAGCTCTTCGCCTCGATGGCGAGAGGGATCTCGTACCCCATCTGAAACGATCCCGCCTCGGTCTGAATGACGACCTGGCCCTGGATGTCCCGGATCGCATTCGCGCCGTTGTTCTGCACGATGAGGATCATGCGCGGATCGCGGCCCGCGGGGCGTTCGTAGCGCTGGAACTTGATCGTGACGCTGTTCTGCAACTGCTCGCTGCCGAGGGAAACGGGAGCGTTGGCCGGGGGAACGGCGGGAGCGTTCTCGGCCTGCTCCTTCCGGACCTTGTCCTGCTGCCGCTCACGATGCGAGCAGGCGAGTGTCAGCAGGAGACCGAAAGCGAGAATGTGTCGTGCGTTCAATCGAAGCGAATGTTACTCGACGCGGCGCAGCACGACCATCGAGTACGCCTGGATCTCCAGCTTCTGGCCGGCGCGGAAGTCCTGCTGATCGCGAAGATCGGGAACGGAATCATTGGTGTCGATGACTTTCACCCAGCGATCTCCCCACGTGTGAGTGGGAAGCGTGAACGGCATCTGGTCGTGGTGGGCGTTGAACAGAAGGTAGAAGCTGTCGTCGACGATGCGCTCGCCGCGCGGATCGGGATCGGGAAGGGCATCGCCGTTGAGAAACATCCCCAGCGTCCGCGCGAACCCGTTCGTCCAATCCGCCTCGGTCATGAGCGTGCCGTCGAACTTGAACCAGCCGATGTCGCTCACGCCTTCGCCGAAGAGTGGACGGCCCGCGAACCAGCGGCGGCGCTGAAACGCTGGGTGCTCTTTTCGGAAGCGGATCAGGCGACTGGTGAACGCGAACAGGCCGTCGTCCATATGCTCCCAGTCGTACCAGGAGAGCTCGTTGTCCTGACAGTAGGGGTTGTTGTTCCCGTTCTGGGTGCGGCCGATCTCGTCGCCGCCGACGACCATCGGAACCCCTTGGGACAGAATCAGCGTGGTGAGGAAGTTGCGCTGCTGCCGGCCGCGCAGCGCGTTGATGGCCGCGTTGTCGGTCGGCCCTTCCGCGCCGCAGTTCCACGATCGGTTGTCGTTCGCTCCGTCATTGTTGTTCTCGCCGTTCGCCGCATTGTGCTTCTCGTTGTAGGAAACGAGATCGCGCAGCGAGAAACCGTCGTGCGCGGTGACGAAGTTGATGCTGGCGTACGGACGCCGTCCCGTCAGCGCGTAGAGATCGGAGCTTCCGGTGAGGCGATTGGCGAATTCGCCGAGGGTCTGGCCGGTGCCGCGCCAGTAGTCGCGGACGACGTCGCGATACTTGCCGTTCCACTCCGACCACAGCGGCGGAAAGTTGCCGACCTGATAACCGCCCTCGCCGACGTCCCACGGCTCCGCGATGAGCTTGACCTGACTGATCACCGGATCCTGCTGAATGATGTCGAAGAACGCGGAGAGGCGGTCGACGTCGTGGAGCTCGCGCGCCAGCGTGGCAGCGAGATCGAAACGGAACCCGTCCACGTGCATCTCGAGGTGCCAGTAGCGCAGCGAGTCCATCACTAACTGCAGCACATGAGGGTGCCGCATGTTGAGACTGTTGCCGGTGCCGGTGTAGTCCATGTAGTACTGACGTTGACCATCCATGAGGCGGTAGTACGCGGCGTTGTCGATGCCCTTTAATGAGAGCATCGGACCCAGGTGGTTGCCTTCTGCCGTGTGGTTGTAAACGACGTCGAGGATCACCTCGATGCCTTCCTCGTGCAGCGTCTTCACCATCTGCCGGAATTCCTGGACCTGCTGGCCTAACGTCCCGCTCGACGAGTATTCGTTGTGCGCCGCCAGGTAGCTGATCGAGTTGTAGCCCCAGTAGTTGCGCAGCCCGCGATCGAGGACCAGCGAGTCCTGGATGAATTGATGCACCGGCAGGAGCTCGACGGCGGTGACCCCGAGGGATTTCAGGTGCTTGAGGGCGGCGGGGTGGGCGAGGCCGGCGTACGTTCCGCGCAACTGTTCCGGAATGTCGGGATGCCGCCGCGTGAAGCCCTTCACGTGCACTTCGTAGATCACCGTTTCGTGCCACGGCGTGCGCGGATAGCGATCGTTGCCCCAGCCGAAGTAGGGAATCGTGACCACCGACTTCGGCATGAACTGCGCGCTGTCGGCATCATTCCT
>JBBRMQ010000189.1:0-8539 GCA_038230775.1 Thermoanaerobaculia bacterium | reverse complement strand
GGAGCGTGTCGCCAACTTCTTTGCAGATGCGGTCGACGTACTGCAGCTTCTTCATGGCGGGCCAGCTCTTGTACTTCTCGCGCCACTTCGATCGCGGCGTCAGCCACACGGCGAAGGTCTCCGCGAAATCCTCGTCCGGATGTTTCTGCGCGTACCAGCCGGCGATGTGCCGCACGTAGTTTCGCGAGAAGGGAGTGAACGCGTAGTGATCCCGATAGGGTCGGCGGAACGGACCAAAGATCTCGCGCCACTCGTCGGTCTTGTACAACTCGTACGCGTAGTTGAACGCGTGGCCGGCCTCGTGGCGCATGTACATCATGATCTCGCGGTCGCTCTCGATGTCGTTGATCGCGGACTCGATCGCGCCTAACCGGCGATCGGCGAGGTAGAACGGAACGCCGATGATCGGCTCCTCCGACGG
This sequence comes from Thermoanaerobaculia bacterium, assembly GCA_038230775.1. Classification (GTDB taxonomy): domain Bacteria; phylum Acidobacteriota; class Thermoanaerobaculia; order Gp7-AA8; family Gp7-AA8; genus JBBRMQ01. The sequence continues at coordinate 8,118 of JBBRMQ010000189.1, read as the reverse complement.
GCATCCCCATTCGTTCGTCAGATAGAACGCGGGGCGGAAGTGCTTGAGACCCTTCGCGTCCATCTCCTTGAAAAGCTGCTCGACGTAGTGCTCGATCGGCGAGCCCTCCAGGCGCAATCCGAGCTGTTTGATCGGGACCGGCAGAAGGTCCTGGATGTCGCGCGAGGTCTTTTCGAACAGCATGGGCGGGGGAGTGTACAAGAGCGGGGAAGCTGGGCGGCCCGGAAGCTGGGAAGTGAATGAAGAGGCCGCTTTCGCCTTCCGGCAACCTTTCGACCTCGTTTATCCTTATCTATATGCGCCGGCTCCTGATGGCCGTGTTTTGTCTGTGGGCCACGGCTGGGCTCGCTCAGGACGGGGGCGTGCTGTCGTGGGACCGGTGGGACGTTCAGGCCCATCTCGACGACATCGGACGCCTGCACATCCGCGAGCGCCAGACCCTGAACCTGACCGGCGACTGGAACGGCGGGCAGCGCACCTTCGATCTTCACGGGCCGCAGCGGATGTCGTTCGGCAGCATCAAACGCATCGACCCGGCGACCGGCGAGTCGCATCGCCTGTGGCGCGGACTGACGCGCTTCGTGAACTTCTACGACTGGTACGGCGTCGACACGCTGCGCTGGCGGAGCCGTTCCCCCTCCGACCCGCCGTTCGATCAGACACGGCTGGTTTACGAGCTCGAGTACACGATGACGAATGTCCTTCGCCTCGACGGAAACGGCCGCTATCAGCTGGAGCACATCTTTGGTCCCGCGGACCGGCCCGGCGGCGTGCACGAGGGGATCGTCACGCTGACGCTCGATCCGATCTGGCGCAATGTGAACAACATCCCTACCGGAACCGTTTTTCGCGACGCCGCGGCGGGTACGGAAATCAAGGTCACGATGCCCCTCGAATACCTCGGCACCGGCGTGCCGCGCGGAGCTGGCCGCGATGTTCTTCCGTCGATTCTGTGGATCGCCGCGCTGCTGGTCGTGGTCCCGGCGATTCTGCTGATCGGCTTCATCGTTCGAGAGCGGCGGCGACTGGTGCGTCCTGGAGTCGACGATGCATGGGTCGAGCAGAACGTCCTCGCGCATCCGCCCGAGGTGATCGGAACGGCGTGGGATGGAACGGTCGGGCAGCCGGAGCTCGCGGCACTTCTCGCGCGGATGGAACAGGAAGGAAAGGTTTCGACGCGCGTCGAAGGATTGGAGATGCGCATGCGGCTCCTCGTCGATCGCGCCACGCTTAAGGACCGCGAGCTCGAGATCGTCGAGGCGCTGTTTCCGGCGGGCGATGAGACTTCGACGGAAGCCATCCGCGTGCACTACACGAAGGGCTTCGATCCGGCGGCGAAGATTCGCGGCGGTCTTCTGAACGCAGCGCGCGAAATCATTCCGGACGCGACTTCGGCAGCATACGCAGAGGATCGTTTCGGCGGATGGATGATGCTGATCGGGATCGTTCTGATGTGGTGGGGACTCACCAGTTCGATCTCGCACTGGGTCAACCCCTTGCCGGGCCTGGCCGGTCTTTTCCTCTTCGCATTGATCGCACTTGCCGTGATCTATTCTGCGATGAAGACCGAAGCGGTGGCGTTCAGTGCCGATGTCGAGCTTTCCGGCGTCCTCGGCTTTCTCTGGCCGTTGCTTCTCGCTGCCGCGGGCCTGACGTGGGTGGCCATCGCCACGACGAGGGTCGACCCGTTGACGATTTTCGGCTTCGCGCTCCTGCTGATCGCCTATTGGTTCCGCGTGTTACGCGCTGCCGGATCGCGCGAGAGCCGGACGAGCTTCGAGTTCCGTCAGCGCCTCGCGGCGGCGCGGCGCAGGATCGCCGGCATGCTGCAGGCGAAGAGCGCGATGGAGCCGCGGTTCGTTCCCTACGCGCTGGCGTTCGGATTGTCGGAGGATGTCGACCGCTGGTTCACAGAGACGCGGAGGCGCGCGGGCGGAACGGCGATTTCGAGTTCGAGCTTCGACTCGACAACCCCGACTGCGTCATCTTCGTCGGCATCGGCAGCGTCATCTCCCGCCGCGTTGAGTGAGGGAGGCGGCGCCTTCGGCGGCGCTGGAGCGAGTGGAAGCTGGGGTACGGCCATGAACGCGGTCGGTGCACCCGTTCCGGCACAATCATCGGGCGGCAGCGGCGGCGGTGGATGGAGCAGCGACAGCAGTTCAGGCGGCAGCAGCTCGAGCGACAGCAGCTCGAGCAGTTCTGGCGGCGGCAGCGCCGGCGGCTGGTGAGCGCGTGGTAGCGCCGGCGGCCTCGCCCGCGGCCCGCCGGCACTGGTCGCCGCCGAGCCGGCGGCGGTCCCGCCGCCGGGCCGGCGGCGTTACTCTGTTGCTCCTTCTCCTTCTCGCATGCGCGAGAGCGCCGCACCGCCTCATCTTCATCGGTCTCGATGGCGCCGACTGGCAGCTGCTCGATCGCTACATGGCAGACGGCACGATGCCGCAGCTCGCGAAGCTTGTCGCTCGCGGGCAGTGCAGCGTGCTGCTTTCACAACATCCGCCGCTCTCTCCGCTGGTGTGGACCACGATGATGACCGGCGTCTCGCCGCTCGAACACCGCATCCTCGACTTCACGCGATTCAATCCGGTGACGCACGCGCAGGAGCCGATCACCAGCGACGAACGTGCGGTGCCGGCGATCTGGAACATGGCGGCATCCGCCGGCAAACGGGTCGACGTCATCGGCATGTGGGCGACGTATCCGCCGGAAACGATCAACGGAACGATCGTCTCCGATCGCGATGTCTCCAGCGGCGAGCGCGATCCGTGGAAGCGAACGCTCATCGATACGGAGACCGTGCATCGCCGCGCGCTGGAGGTCATCCGCAAGGACAAGCCGGATCTCGCGATCGTGTACTTCGAAGGAACGGACGGAGTCGGACATCTGATGCCCGATCCGAACAATCAGTCCGTTCGCACCTACTTTAGGTCCATCGACCGGATGTTAGGCGACTACGCGGCGATGAAGGCCGATCTGATGATCGCGTCCGATCACGGCTTCCGCTGGTTCGATCATCCGCCGGTCTCGAGCAGCGCTCCCGGGACGGCGGCCAAGTGGCATCGCAACGAAGGCATCTACCTTTTCGTAGGCCCGCACGGAAGCGTCCCGGCCAATACGATGCAAGTCTGCTCGACGATTCTCAAGAAGCTCGGACTTCCCGCCGACGTCTCGCAGTATCGCCGCCGGTTTCATCGCCAGCAGACGACGACCGATGCGCGCGGCAGCAGCGAGGAGATCGCGAAGCTCCGATCCCTCGGCTACATCACCGGCAGCGAGTCGGGCAGCGCGACGAGCACGCGCACCGCGGGATCGTGGGACAACGAAGGGCTCATCCTTCGGCAGCAGGGAAAACTCGACGAAGCGGAGAAAGCGTTCGAGCAGGCGCTGACCGTCGATCCGAAATCGTCCTCGGCGATGTGGAACCTCGCCGATCTGGCCATTCATCGCGCCGAATCATCGAAAGACGCCATCGCTCTTCTCACGCGTGCGATGGAGCGCAGCGACGTTCCCGAGTTGCGCCTCTATCGCGGCCGCTACGAGTTGCAGGCCAAGGATTGCCGTTCCGCGCTCGCCGACTTCCGGCGTTACGCTCGCGAGGACGCGATGAAGTACGCGTCCATCGGCACGGCGGAGATGTGTCTCGGCAATCGCAATGGGGCGATCGCGGCGTTCCGGAAATCGCTCGCGCTCGATCCGAACCAGCCGCCGGTGCGCGACTTCCTCGAGCAAGCGAGATGATATTCTTACGTCATTCTTCCACTAGGAGGTCCATCCATGGCTCGTCTCCGGTCGGCTCTCGTCGTTCTGTCTTTTCTCACCACCGCGTCACTCTTCGCGCAAACCACCGGTAGTCTCAACGGAAAAATTACCGACTCCAACGGCGTCGCGCTGCCTGGCGTGACCGTCGACGTGAAGAGCGATGCACTCCAGGGCACGCGCACCGCGATCACCAATCGTGAAGGGATGTACCGCCTCGTTCTTCTTCCGCCGGGACTCTACGCGGTGACGTTTCAGCTCGAAGGTTTCACCTCCATCACGCGGCGGGTTCACGTGCTCCTCGGAAAAGACACCGATGCCGACGCGATCATGAGAACCGGCATCAACGAGACGATCACCGTCACCGCGGGAGCGCCGCTGATTGACACCCGCTCGACGTCGCTCGGCACCAATCTGAGTGCCGCGGAAATGGAGACGCTGCCTTCGGGCCGCAACTATGCGTCCGTCGTTCAGATCGCCCCCGGCGTCAGCTCCGACGCCAATCCCGGGAACGCCACCCAATCGACCATCAGCGTGTACGGGTCGTCCGGCGCCGAGAACGCGTTCTACATCGACGGCGTCAACACCACCGGCGTCGAATACGGTTTCCAGGGCAAGGAGCTCAACTTCGAATTCATTCGCGAGCTCGATGTGAAGACCGGCGGCTACGAAGCGGAGTACGGACGTGCCACCGGCGGCATCGTGAACGTCATCACGAAATCGGGCGGCAACGATTTCAGCGGCGACGTGTTCGGTTACCACGACAGCGACTCGCTGCAGGCCAACGCGAAGACCGTCGTCTCCACCGCGGGCACGACCGAGGGGTTCCGGCGGGATGATTTCGGGGCGGATCTGGGTGGGCCGATCATGCGCGACCGTCTCTGGTTCTTCGCTGCATACGATCGCGTTCACAACACGCTCGACAGCGGATTGCCGGAAGGTCCGCTCGCGGGCACCACCGTACAATCGAGCAGCCGCCGCAACCTCGGCTCCGCGAAACTCACGTACAACCTCGGCCCCAGCCAGTCGCTGATCGGGACCTTCCTGCAGGATCCGCGCGTCGATAGCGGCGCGATCAACGACTCGAATCACACACTCAACGGCAATCCCAGCACGTACCTCGGCCGCCAGGACTTTGGCGGTCGCGACTACGCATTGCGATACGAAGGCGCGTTCGCGTCGAAGTGGGTCATCGCCGCGCAGGCCGCTCGTCATCGCGAGGCGAATTCGGTTGGCCCGGCGACCGCGGCAGGCGATGCGGTCGAGTACCGCGACACGTCGAAGGACTTCTTCCAGACCGGCGGCTTCGGACTCATTCAGGACAAGCACTTCGACCGCAAACACTACGGCACCTCGGCAACACGCCTTTTCCAGCGTCATGAGGTGAAAGCGGGCCTGGACTACGAAGTCGAGAAGGCGAACGTCGTCAAGCGAATGTCCGGTGGTCAACAGGTTGATGTGTTCCAGAACCCGGTGCATCCCTCCAAGCTGATTTACAGCCACGCATACTGGACGACGCCCGACGCCACGGTCGGCAACGCGCCGCTGTCGGCGCTGAACGCATCGCCGCAGCACAAGATCTCGACGCTGTATCTGCAGGATCGCTGGACGGTGTCGGACAACCTCGTCGCCAGCTACGGCGTGCGGTGGGACCGGCAGCGCATCATCGATGCCTCCGGCGTCACACAGATCGACATGAAGAAGGACTTCGCCCCGCGGCTCGGCGTGGTGTGGGATCCGAGCGGGAATCACACCACGAAGCTCTTCGGCTCCTACGGCCAGTTCTACGAAGAGATCCCGATGGATCTCGTCATCCGCTCGTTCTCCTACGAGCGGCAACCGCGCATCATTAATTACAGTCCGACCAGCAACATCCCCGATCCCAATGCCGAGGCGGATCATGGGACGCCGTCGGCGATTCTGGGAGGGTTTACCGAGCCTTCCGATCCCAACATCCGCAATCAATATCTCAACGAGTTCATCCTTGGCGGCGAGCGCGAGGTGGTGTCGAACATCTCGGTCGGACTCAAAGGCATCTATCGCAATTACGGCCGCGTGGTGGAGGACTTCCTCTGCGCCGACGACGGAACGTACTGCATCGGCAATCCGGGGACGGGTCTGATGAAACAGATCTTCACCCTCGACTACGAACACACGTATCCCGCTCCGAAAGCGAAGCGCACATACAAGGGAATTCAGCTCGATGCGAATCGCCGGTTCAGCGGCAACTGGCAGGCGATGGCGTCGTATCTGTACTCACGCCTCGATGGCAACTACGACGGCGAGTACTCCCCGTTCACGAATGTCGGTGCCGATCCGAACATCTCCGCCGCGTACGACTACTACGACTTCTTTACCAACGGCAGCGATCTGACGAAGATCACGAACAAGGGACCGTTGTCGAACGACCGCCGCCATCAGCTGAAGTTCTCAGGCGTCTACATGTCGCCGTTCAAGTTGTCGGTCGGCTGGTCGGCGTACTGGCGCAGCGGCACTCCGCTGACGCGCTACGGATACTCCGATGCGTACGGCCGCTACGAATTTTTTCTGACGACGCGCGGAGCGGAGGGACGGGCGCCGAGCAACTACGAAGCTGACGTCCACCTCGGATACCCGGTCGACGTGGGGAAGGCGAAGATCAACCTCCTGCTCGACGTGTTCAACGTGCTCAACGCACAGCGGCCTGTATTGCTGGACCAGCGATGGGGCACACAGGAGTCGGACAACGCGCTGTCCACACCATCGAATCCCGGCTACGGCAAGGCCGTGTTGCGGACACCACCAACGTCGGCGCGATTGGGCGTGAGGGTGTCGTTCTAGAACGAGCAGCGCGCTCGGCGTCGGGATGACATCCACAGCGCCGGCGACGGCGGCCTGAGCGGCCGCCGTCCCAGAAAGTTGCTGCTTAATCGGTTGCGTTGCCCTTGATGTTGCCCTCGGACGCGCGCGTGATGCCCGGACGATTCTGCACGCGCTCAAATGCGGCGCGGGTGTGGGCTTTCACATCGTTCCACTCGGCTTTCGCGCCGCCGCGGAAACGATTCCAGTCGCGGCTCAGATCGGCCTCGACGTCTTCGAAGCGACGGCCGATGTAGTCCGGACGTCCTGCGGATTCCCAGCCGTAACGATAGGCATGGGCGCGCTGGTCGTAGTCTTTGCCGCTCTGCGAGCGCCAGTACTTCTCTTCGTCGGTGGGATTCACGACTTCGGCTGCGCCTTTGCCTGCAGCGCCGCCGGCAACCGCGCCGACTGCTCCGCCGACAAGCGCGCCAACCGGGCCGGCCACCACTGCGCCGATTGCGGCACCAGCCAACGCTCCGCCCGTACCGCCGCCTGCAACACCGATCGGATGTGCACCCGGCTCGCCCGTGATCGGGTCAGGATTGGAGTCTTTGTCTCGTGTTCTTTCGTCTGCCATTTTGTGTGTCCTCCGACTCTGTGTAGAGCAAGTGACGATCCAACGAAGCGTCCTGACACGCTCGAGATCGGTACTATTCTTCATGCCATGGTGATGTTTCTCTGTATCGCGGCAGCGCTTGCCAATCCGGCGGAGCAGGTCAAGGCGGACTTCCTCCATGCCTGGAACGCCTACGCGAAATACGCGTGGGGCCACGACGAACTGAAGCCCGTAAGTCAAACACCGCGCGATTGGTACGGCGACTCGCTGCTGATGACTCCGGTCGACGCGCTCGACACGATGCTGATCATGGGCCTCAACGATGAGGCCATGAAGGCGAAGACGCTGATCGTCGAGAAGCTGTCGTTCGACAAGGACGTGAACGTCAAAGTCTTCGAGATCACGATCCGGATGTTAGGCGGACTGCTTTCCGGATACGAGATGACCGGCGACGAACGCCTCCTGGCCCTCGCCGACGACCTCGGCAGCCGGCTTCTCCCGGCGTTCCAGTCGCCCACCGGAATGCCGTACATGTTCGTGAATCTGAAGACCGGCAAGGTGAGCGGCACGAAATCGAATCCGGCGGAGATCGGCACGCTTGTCCTCGAGTTCGGAACGCTCTCGAAGCTCACCCGTAACCCCATCTACTTCCAGAAGGCGAAGAACGCGCTCGTGCAACTGCATCAGCGGCGATCGAAGATCGGTCTGGTTGGGGAGGAGATCAACGTCGAGACGGGAAAGTGGGTGAGCCGCACCAGCCACGTGGGTGGCGGCATCGACTCGTATTACGAATATCTGCTGAAGTGCTCGCGTCTGTTCCACGATCGCGACTGTGAGTCGATGTGGCAGGACAGCATCGCCTCCGTCAATCGCTACCTCGGCGACGGCAACTGGTACGGCGAGGCGGACATGATCACGGGCAAGCGCACCGCGACCGAGTTTGGCGCGCTGCACGCCTTTCTTCCCGC
>JBBRMQ010000188.1:0-8603 GCA_038230775.1 Thermoanaerobaculia bacterium | reverse complement strand
TGTCGTTCGCGCGGCGATCGGCAGCGATGAGCTTCTGAACGAGCTCCGGCGGCGCGGCGGCGAGGTCGATCTGGCGATCGCGTACCAGACCAGGCCGCTGACCGGCGAACGCGCGTCGCTGGACAACATTGACATCGTCACCTTCACCAGCGGATCGACCGTTGAGAATTTCTTCAACGCGATCGAGGACGGCGTCGCGCGCGACGCGCGGCTGGCGTCGATCGGTCCGGTGACGACCGAGGCGATCCGGCGGCAGGGGAGAAGGGCGGACATCGAGGCGGAGAGCGCCACGGTGGCCGCATTGCACGCCGCTATACTGCGCGCGTGCCGCAGCGCCGCGACGAGCTGATCGACCGCACGATTTCGGCCCTGCTGTGGATCGCTGCGTTCGCGTTTGCGATCGGGGTCATTCTCTCCTTCACGCTGCTTCTTCGCGTGCTTCCGCCTACGCCGCTCGTCGCCGTGGGTCGCGTGACCGTTGAACGCGCATCGAAGGCGCGCGACTACGCGGGCGCCGCGATCTTCTTCCTGTTGATCGCTCCACTCACGATCGGTTTCCATCGCGCAGCGGCGAGGGAGAACGAACGCCTGCGCCATCGAACGATGCCGCAGATGCGCGATGTCGTCTCGTTTCTCTTCGTCGCACCGTTCTTTCTGGCGCCATTCCTCTTCCTGACTACCGAGAAGTGGGGATGGCCCGTCGTCCTGCCGATTGCGCTCGCGGCGGCGTTGCCCCGCATCGCGATTCTCTTCGACGAGCACGCGTGGATGCGGCATCTCCTCCGGCCAGAAATGCGCCCGTTCCACACGCTGATCGTGACCGAAGCCGTGGCGTGGATCGTGTTCCGGTATATCGCGACCGGAAAACGGATCGCGCATTTTCCGACTCTTTTTCTCGAGAGTGCGTTCGTGATCTTCGTCGTCGCCGTTTTCTGGGCGGCGTTCGTCCTGCTGGCTCGCCTCGCCGCGCTTGCTCTCGGCGTCGATACAGACCGTGCTCTGCAGCGCATCGCGATTGCCGCGCTGCCGCTCGTCATGTTGCCGCTGCTGGCGCTGCTCCTCGTTCCCGGGACCATTGCAATCACCGTTGTGATGATCGTGGTCGCCATCGCCGTGCTCATCGCTTCTGGGGTGGCGGGCTCTCAGCCCGCCGGCGGCCTGCGAGAGCACCGCACCAGCGCAGTAGCAGTCCGACGCGCGACGGTCTCCATCATCATCCCGCTGCTCCTGTACTGTGCGAGCTACGTCAGCGCAGCAGCGACGTGGCAATCGATCGACCTCTTTCACCGCGGCGAATCGCTCGGGCCGGCCTCGGATTATGCCCGCGGCAAGGTGCCGTATCGCGACGTGTTCGTTCTCCATGGTTTACTGCAGGACGGGTTACTCGATGGATGGCTCATCGAGCTGTTCGGCCGAGACGAGTCGATGGTCCTGGCGCGGCCGGCAGTCCTCGGATCTCTCGCCACGCCGGCGCTCTGGTATTTAGCCGTCGTCGTCTTCGATTCGGTTCCGATCGCCGCGCTGGTGATGCTTCTCGGCGCCGTCACCTTCGTCGACAACGAGCGCGCGTTGCTTGAAATCGTGGTGGTCACGCTGTTCCTGGCGGCGACTCGTCGCTCTGGTGTGTGGACCGGCTTTAGCCGGTCAAGACCGGCTGAAGCCGGTCCACACACAGAAGCGTCTCGTATTCTTTATGTATTGTGCGGCGCCGCGGCGGCGTTCTCGCTGTTCTACAGCTTCGACATCGGGCTGTATTCGTTAGGCGGCGCCATGATTGCGGCGCTGATTCTCCGTCGTTTCCGCGCCATTGCATTGTTGACGGCCGGAGCCATCGCCGGCGCGCTCCCGTTCATCATCTATCTCGCGATACGCGGCGCGCTGCTGGCGTTCGCGACGACGACGTTTCAGGTCATTCCGTCGATCATCGACGCGGTCTGGTCCTTGCCGTTTCCCGACTTGATCGCGACGTTCCGCAACGATCTCAATCTCCACACGATCTCCGATTTCTTTCTCAACGAAAGCTTCCGATTCGTCCTCAACCCGCTCGTCCTCGGCATCGCAGTCGTGGTGATCGTCCAGCGGACGCGGGCGAAGCAGCGCGGGTGGCTCGACGTCGCGCTGATCACGCTCGTCTCATTCGGCGTTCTCACCCAGCGCAGCGCGCTCGGGCGAGCCGACTTCCCCCATCAGTACTTCTCGGCGTTCCTCATCGCGCCGGTGCTGGTGATTCTGCTGACGATGCTGATGCGCGCCCCGCGAGTGCTTGCGGTCGCAGCGCTGATCGCGTTGTCGCCGCTCCTGTTCGTGTCGTTGTGGCTTCCGGACTTGCTCAACTCGCGGATTGACGACACGACCCACTACGTTGCGCGCGTTCGCGGCGCCGAATATGTCGATCTTCATGCAACGGAGATCCGGCATCGCATTACCGACGTCCGCTACGAGATCACCCAGCTCACGCGTCCCGGCGATCCAATTTTCGACTTTTCCAATCAGCCCGCTCTCTACTTCTTCTGCGACCGGCCGAACCCGACCCGCTACTACCAGGTGCCGGTGATGTCGCCGCGGGATGCGCAGCGCGAGGTCATTCTCGCGTTGGAACGTTCGCGACCGCGCGCCGTCATCCGCCGCTCGCCGCAGGAGTTCGACCAGTTCGACGGAATCGACAACTCGATCCGCGCGCAGGCGGTGGCCGCCTACCTCGACGATCACTACACCTACGCGACCACGCGATACGGCGTCGAGATCTGGAAGCGGAAAAAGGAGATCGTGGCGTCCAATGTCGACGCCTACCTGCGAAAGATCCGCGTGCCCACGCGTCGCGAGCTCGGGGCGACGGGCTCTCGCGGGCGGGTCGTCTTTCCATGGATCACGAGTCAGGCCGGCGGAGCCGACACGTACTGGCGCTCGGATCTCACGCTGCATAACCCGCTCACCACTCCGATGCGTCTGCGCTTGCGCTATGTCGCCGGCGATACGCGAGTCGATCGCGAAGTCACACTCGCTCCGCAACGCAGCATCCGCTGGGACGACGTGGTGAAGACGCTGTTTCACGCCGGCGACAACGGCGGCGTCGTTTGGATCGAATACGGCGGCGACCGCGCGCCGGTGGCGCGCGCGCAGACCTTCGACGTCGCGCACGACCGCGGCGGCTCCATTGCCGAGCCGCTGGGCCTCGCCGACAGCGCGGCCGCCGGCTCGGGCCGCGATCAGCTCTCCGTGCTCGGCTTCTCCTCGCGGCACGAGCTCATCAACCTCGGCGTCGTGAACGTGGGTGAGACGCCGCTTGCCGTCCGCATTTCGATCGTGTCGGCGGCCGGCACTCCGATCGGGAAGACGATGCAGCAGGATGTGGGCGAGGATCAGGCGTTCGTGATCACGGACGCCGAGAAAACGCTCGGGGTGAAGCTCGACGCCACGACCACCGCGCACATCGCCGTCATGGCCGGACGCGCCGTCGCCTTCGCCACGACGATCGAAGCGAACGGAGAGAGCGAGTTTCTCGCGGGAGTGCCGTCATCGCAGAGATAGCGCTTCCCGCGGACTGGCAAGGGCGTGCGTGTGTGGTCTACGACATCGGGCGATTGCGCGAACATTTCTCGAAGAGCGACCTCGAGGTCGTCGACGCGTTCACGCTTCCGAAACGGCGCCAGGAGTGGATGCTGAGCCGCATCGCGGAGAAGGAGCTCCGAGCCCGCGGTGCAACAGGCAGGCTTGTTTCGTACTCGCATTCCGGCGGATACGGCGCTGCTGCGGTCGACGGGACTCCGATCGGAATCGACGTCGAGATGATGCGGGCCATTTCGCCAGGTGCGGCGCATCTGTTTCTGACGCGCGCGGAAGAGGCGCTGGCGGCGGAGTTACGGATTCAGAACGCGCTGCTTCACTTCTGGTCCGCCAAAGAAGCCCGCTGGAAGCAACTGGGCGGCTCGATCGCCACCTTGAAGCGCGTCCCTCTCGCTCTCGCTGAGGAACGCGCGTCCGGGTTGCTGTTCGATTCCGTGGAGACCCTGGCCACCGGCGATGTGGTGGTCGCTCTTACGCGCCCCACTTCTTGATGAGCACGCGAGCGTCATCGACTGCGGCCGACTGCTCGACTTCGTATTCACTGGCATTCGGTGCGGCGATCACCTCGCGAAGCATCTGCAGGGCTTGCGGCGCCTTGTTCGAATCGTTGTCGACCATCGCCTCGGCCAGGAAGACCTTCGTGATCTTGTTCGTCGGATCGATGCGGATCGAGTCGTTCAGCAGGCGGACCGCTTCTTTCTTCGAAGCCCAGCCGGTGATGAACGGCACGTGCGGCGTCTGATCGTGCAGCCGGCCTAACACGCGTGACGGGCCGCCGCCTTCGATCTTCGGATCGATCATCATGGCGATCGTGGCCTCGCGGCGGATGCGGTCGGCCGCTCCTTCGCGGACGGCGGCGAACTTGCCGTACACCAGCGCCCATTCGCCCCAGTTCACGGAATCCCAGAAGAAGATCTCGGCCGCGCCGGGAATCGCGCGCGCAGCATCAGCCACCTGCTTCTCGGTCGCCTTGGTCACGGAGTGCAGCCCTTTGGCCCCGAGTTGACGCTCGAGAACAGCCAGCGCGTCGTTGCCCGCCTTCTTGCCGTTGTCGAAGACCATTTTCTTCTCGTCGCTGGAGGCCGCGACGTAGCTGCCTTTGAAGCGGATCGAGCGCAGCAGCTTCCATCGCGCCTCGAGATCGTTCAGGTTCTGCGCCACCGCGCGCTGGTACGCGGCGATCGCAGCGTCAGCATGCGCCGCCTTCGCTCGTCCGCCTTGATGGCCTTCCGCCCGGGCAGCCCAGTGCTGATCCCCTTCGCTCACCTGGGCGAATGCGGCTGTGGACACGGACAATGCGAGCGCGAAGACAACAATTCGTTTCAGCATGCCCCGGATTGTATGCCATGGCACGTCCATTGAACGCCCTCGCGGTATGCGCACAACAGTCGTTGCAGTCCTGGCCGTGGTCGTAGCGGCCTGCCGCGGAGAAAAAGTGCCGCGCGACTACCAGAACAATCCGCCCGCCATGACCCATCCGGTCACGACGTCCTCCGGGACGCCGACCGCACACGGCATGCCCAACGCCGCCCCGCAGCCGAATACCGGGGTGGAGGGCATGAACGTCGGGGGAAAGCCCACGGATGCGACGAAGCCGACGGCCACGATCAAGGATCAGCCGCCGGTGACAACGACCGCCGTCACCGGAACCCACCTCGCGACACCACCGTAGAATGCGCCGCTAGTGTTCTGAGTCAGAGATTCGTGACATTTGGAAACGATCACTCGGGCGGCCGGCAACCATGTCATCCCGCGCGTCGCGTGGGACCGGTGGGGGTGGGCGGGACGATCAACGCGCCGCCCACCCACACCGGTCCCTCGCGACGCTCGGAATGACAACGCGGCAACAGGGAGCCGTACCGCTGGCAAACGAAATGCCACGAATCTCTGACACACTCCGCTAGTGCGCATTCTTTTTCTCGGCACCCCGCAATTCGCGGTTCCCGCGCTCGACGCGCTCGCCCGCGAGCACGAGATCGTGATGGTGGTCGCGCAGCCCGATAAGCCCGTGGGTCGCGGGCTGAAAATGCAGGTGCCGGCCGTTGCGGCACGCGCAAAGGAGCTCGGACTGTCGATCGCGCAGCCCGCGAAGATCCGCGATGCGGTGGCGTTTCTGGAAGAGATGCGGCCCGACGTCGGCGTCGTCGTAGCCTACGGCAAGATCCTGCCGCCTGCGCTTCTGCGGATTCCGACGAACGGCTTTCTGAACATCCACGCGTCGCTGTTGCCAAAGTATCGCGGCGCCGCGCCGATTCAGCGCGCGATCGAGCGGGGAGAGCGCGAGACCGGCGTGACGATCATGCGTGTCGACGAAGAGCTCGATCACGGGCCGACGCTGTCCGTCGTCCGCGCGCCGATCGGTCCCGACGAGCACACGCCTGCGCTTTCTGCGCGGCTGTCCGAGCTTGGCGCCGACGAAATGCTGAAGGTGTTGCGCGCGATGCCGCCCGACTCGCAGCAGGATCACGCCGCCGCGACGCTCGCGCCGAAGATCGAGAAGCAGGAAGGGGAGATCGCGTGGACCGAAACGGCCGCGGCGATCTACAACAAGTTTCGTGCGTTCGATCCGTGGCCCGGCGTTTTCGCCGGTGATCTGAAGTTTCTCGAGATGCGCCTCGCGGAGGGCAGCGGCGAGCCCGGACGCGTGCTTCGGTTGGGCGAAGGCGTGGTTGTCGCGACGAGCAACGGCGCCATCGAGTTGCGGACGGTGCAACGCGCCGGCAAAGCGCGCGTGCCGGCCGTTGAGTTCGCACGCGGCGCGAATTGGCGCGTGGGGAACAGGCTGTGATTGTTGCCAGCGCGCTGCGCCCCAAGAATCTATGACCGATCGCGAGCGCGCGTTTCATCTCCTCCGCCGCATCGAGCGCGAGGGCGCCTACGCGTCCTTGCTGCTGCACGGCGAGACGGGCTTCGTCCGCACGCTCGTGTTAGGCGTCCTGCGCTGGCGACTGCGGCTCGACGACGCGATCGAGCAACTCTCGCAGCGGCGTGTCTCCAAGCTGGACGAAAACGTCGTCATCATCCTTCGCCTCGGTGTCTACCAGCTGATGTTCACCGATGTCGCGTCGTACGCCGCCGTGTCCGAGTCCGTGGATCTCGCACACCGCTATGCAAAGCGTGCGGGCGGTCTCGTGAACGCCGTCCTTCGCCGGGCTGCGGAGGCAGACCTGCGGGCGCTGGCGAAGACCGTCGCCACCCGTACTTCGCATCCCGAGTGGATGATCCGGCGCTGGCAGCGCATGTACGGCGACGAGCGCACCGAGCGCATCGCCGAAGCGAATCAGGAGTTGTCGTACCCGGACATCTTCAGCGGCGAAGAGAGCGCCGGCACGCCGTCGACGCTGGTCCCCGGCATGTACAAACTCACCGGATCGAGTGCCGACGTTGAAGGGTATGCGCTGGATGAGGGCAGTGGCGTCATCGCCGATCTTGCCGCAGCGACATCGAAAGACATCCTCGATCTCGCCGCTGCGCCCGGAGGAAAATCGATTGTCATGGCTGCGCGCGGCGCCCACGTCGTGAGCAACGACGTCTCACTCGGCCGCTTGCGCCTTCTCACCGGCCGCACGAAACAGATTGTCGTGAGCGACGGACTCCGCCCTCCATTTCGCAGGAAATTCGAGACCGTGCTGCTCGATGCGCCGTGCAGCGCGACGGGGACCCTCCGCAAGAATCCCGAGATCAAGTGGAGGCTGCACGAGAAGGACGTCGCGAGATTCGCGGTGCTGCAGCGGGATCTCCTGGCATCGGCTCTCGATCTCGCGGCGGAGACGGTCGTCTATTCGACCTGCTCGCTGGAACCGGAAGAGAACGACGAAGTGATCCAATCGGTTCTGGCGGCACGAAAAGACTTCGAGCGCGTCGACGCCGGCTTATTCGCCAACGGCGAGGTTCGCAAGTGGATCGCGGACGACGTGCTGCGTCTCACGCCCGAGTCGGGTACGGATGGCTTTACAGCGTTCGTGCTTCAGCGGATACACTAAAAAGGCACGCTGCCCCGACCGGCAGGCCGACACGCGATTGCGCGAGCGGGAACGATCGCGGAATTGCAGTCCGCGCCCGACTTGCTTCGGTGGGCACGATCGAAGGCGCAGCCATCGCTCATGCTTCCGGAGCAGGTTCATCCGATGACCGCTGCGCCGCCTTCCGTTTGCGCCGTTCAGTTGGAGTTGCGCGCAAATCATTTCGGTCGTGCGCGGATCCCTCGATTCGCTTCGCAATTTGTGTCGCAGTGCCGTCGAAAATTCGGCGCGGGAAGCGGAAAAAAAAGCGCCGGACAATCCCGTTGACAAACCTACATCGTTCACCTAGATTGTCGCCGAACCTCGCAAATCACACCGTCCCTTCGCGAGCAAACAGGAGGAAGTCTCATATGGCAGGAAAGGGTGACGTCATCAACGCCATCGCAGAGCAAGCCGGCATCTCGAAGAAGGAGGCGTCGTCGGCGTTTGATGCTTTCGTCAGCTACGTGTCGGACTCGTGCCAGCGCGGTGAGCGTTGCGCGATTCCCGGGCTCGGCAGCTTCAGCGTTTCGCAGCGTAAAGCTCGTGAAGGACGCAATCCCCGCACGAATGAGAAGATCAACATTCCTGCTTCGAAGAACGTCCGCTTCAAGGCCGGCAAGGATCTCCGCGACGCGGTGAACATCACGCGCAAAGGCGGCGGTTCGAAGAGCGGTCGCCGCTAGACGCTCGCTTCGACGCGCAGCTTGATTGACGCTCCGGGTAACCGGAGCGTTTTGTTTTTACGTGCTTCTGTGTGAGGACCGGCTTCAGCCGGTCACTGCGGACCGGCTAAAGCCGGCCCACACACAGAAGCATCAAACCCACGCGCGCGGGACGAACAGGCGTTCGTACAGATTGATCGCGTACCGATCGGTCATCCCGGCGATGAAGTCGACGGCGAGCCGCTCCACCGGCTCCTCCCGCTTGCTGTCCAGAAACTCTTCCGGATGCTTCGTCACGTGCTGGAAGAGCTCGGTGAGAATGCGCTGCGCCTTCTCGAACTCGTTCCGCACGGATGGCGTCAGGTACATGTGC
>JBBRMQ010000187.1:0-8622 GCA_038230775.1 Thermoanaerobaculia bacterium | reverse complement strand
TAGGAGTCTGGACCGTGTCTCAGTTCCAGTGTGGCCGATCACCCTCTCAGGCCGGCTAACGATCGTCGCCTTGGTAGGCCATTACCCTACCAACTAGCTAATCGTACGCGGACCCCTCCAATGGCGACAGCCCTTGCGAGCCGCCTTTGACCTCACGGTCATATGCGGTATTAGCCCGAGTTTCCCCGGGTTATCCCCCACCTCTGGGTAGGTTATCCACGCGTTACTCACCCGTTCGCCGCTCGACTGTGTATTGCTACACGCCTCGCTCGACTTGCATGTGTAAAGCACGCCGCCAGCGTTCATTCTGAGCCAGGATCAAACTCTCCAGTTGAACTCTGCGATCTCGTTAGACCGCGTTAACTTTGAAGTCTGACTCTTGGCATCAATCGTATGAACGACTGATGTTGCTTATTCGGATTGTTCGTATTTGCATACGAACCAATCATCAATACTGATTCTGCGAACCCCGTTTGCACGAGATCCACAAAGGAATCACGTTGGTTGTCTTCTTACCTATCCTATTCAGTTGTCAAGGAACCGACGTCCGCGAAGGGCGCACAGAGTGCCAGACCCCCCGGTCCGTGTCAAGCGAAACATCTCCCGTCTCGTGAAGAGGTTCCGTCTGACTCGGACTGCTGATTTTCGGCTTTTTCGGCTGGAAAGAACTGCGCTGATTTGCCGCTCGCCGGGACCGTGAATCCTACGCCCCGCCTCGCTTTCTGTCAACGCCGCGGGATCTCCAACAACTTATTTGTGCTGATGCCTATTCCGCCGTGCGGACTGAAGCTTCGTCAACGATCGTGCTGCCGGGTGTGATCAGCGGTAACCGCTTAAACACGCGTTCTATTTCACGATCTCGTGCACAACTCGTTGTGCAGACTCATGTTACTTGGTTTGAAAAGAACGACTCCCTGCGTTGGGACCGGTGACAACGGCACCACCCTGATCCCTATTCCAGATTTTCATCGATCTGCGCCTGAATCCGACCTCGTAGGAGCTTGCCCAGGCTCGACCGGGGGATCGTTTGGATGAGGTGGGTCTTCCGCACCCGCTCGAATGGCAGAACTCGATCGTTAAACGCAGCAGCCACAGCCGCTGCTTCGCTCGTCGACACCATATGGATCACCGAACCCAGCCGCGGATCATCAACCGCCACAATCGCCGCTTCAACACCCCCTCGGACCGAATCGAGGATCGCGTCCAGCCGCTTGAGATCGACCGACTCCCCTCCGATCTTGATGAAGTCGCTCGCACGCCCGGCAATCCGGACCATACGGCCGCGAACCTCGCCGTAGTCTTCGCTGACGAACCACCCCTGTTGTTTCGGGTCGACAACCGCACCGTTCGCGAACACATACGCGGTCAGCAGCGAGTCCCCGCGAAGCGCCACACGCCCATCCTCCTCCTCGCGCGCCTCGAGATGCGGAAGAAGCACATTCTCAACCGTGATGGTCGAAGCACACTCGCTCATGCCGTAGGTAGCAAGCATCGGCCATCCGAGCTTGCGCGCGTGCGCCTGCAATTCCGTGTCGAAGGCCCCGCCACCGACCAGAATCCCGCGAATCCCGGCTGGAGCCTTGCGTCCGGCGCGCACGAGGTCGTGCACCTGCGCAGGAACGAGCGACGCGAGCGTCGCGCCGGACTCCGCGAACGCGTCTACACTCCACTCGATCTCCATCACCTTCGACTGGGTCAGGAACGCACGCGCGATGATTCCGAGGCCACCGACATGAAAGAGCGGAAGAACGCGGCACCACACATCCTCACGCGTGGCATTCAGCCTGTGATTGACGGCAGCAGCCGAGGCGAGGATCGCTTCCTTGGACAGCGCTACGAGCTTCAGCGCCCCGGTGGTCCCCGAGGTCGCTACGAAAACGGTGCGCTTCCAGGGCGGCACCACATTCTCGAGCCGCGCCCGCTCCGCGTCGGGCATCCTCGGATTCAACAGTACGGCGGATTCGTCGCTGGTCCAGTCCATCCTTGACAGATTACGATATCGAACCTAGATTTTGAACATGTTCAGAATTTCGCTGGAGACGCTGCTCGTGCTCGGTGGACTCGGGAACCTGGTCATCGCCCTCTCCAGCCTCGCCCTCCCTAAACTCCTCGGATGGCGCGAAGAGCTCGCCCCTCTGCGACCGCTCACCCGCAACCTCTTCTGGACCTACGCCGGCTACACGTTCGGCATCCACATCTGGTTTGCAACGCTCTCGATCGCAGCGGCGAAACCACTCGCCGAGGGCAGCCTCCTCGCGCGTTACGTCACCGGGTTCATCGCACGGTCTTGGGCCGTGCGCCTCATCGGGCAATTCGCCTGGTACGACCGCACTGTGCGCGAGGAACGCCTGCTCTTCCGCGTCGGCGAAGGCGCCTATGTCGCGCTCTTCGCGGCACTGACCCTCATTTATGGTGCGGCGGCGACGGTGAGACTCTGGTCATGACACCCCTGGCCCGCATGATCGCCATCATCGTCGCCCTCTTCATCATGATGAAGATCGCGATTCTTGCCGCATCGCCGGCGCGACTCCGCCCCGCATACACCGTCGCGTTCTTCTTGTGGCCGGGCATGCGTCCCTCGACATTTGCCGCTCGAGGAAATCGGAGGATCGATCTCCAGTCCCTGGGCCGCGGTCTGATGAATGTGGCAATCGGTGTGGCGTTCTTTCTGCTCGCGCGTTTCGTCGCGGCTTCCTCGGTCATTGCCGGCGTGGTGCTGGCACTACTGGCCTTCAGTCTCGCGTTGCACTTTGGGCTGTTCTCGATCGTCACGGCCTTCTGGCGATTCGCAGGCTTCAAGGTCGAGGATCTCTTCAATCAACCCTGGCGATCGCGCTCGCTGGCGGAGTTCTGGTCGCGTCGCTGGAATGTCGGATTCAGCGACATGATCGCCCTTGTGATCCACCGGCCGATTGCCGCGCGGTACGGCCGCAGGGCCGGCATCATCGCGTCGTTTCTCGGTTCGGCCGTACTGCACGAGCTGGCGATCAGCGTTCCGGCCGGCGGCGGGTACGGACTGCCGTCGCTCTACTTCGCGTTGCACGGCGCACTGGTGGCGATGAATGTGCGCGGCCGGGCAGTCACGCTCGCAGCGCTCCTGGCTCCCGTGCCGCTCGTCTTTCATCCGCCGTTCGTGCGCGCGATCGTCATCCCGCTGTTGCTCCGATGACGAAAAGAATCGCGAACGCCCACTGCAGCGCTCCGGCCATGGCCAGACATTGATTCAGTTCTGCGCCGCGTGTGTTTTTGACCTTCTGCACCACCACGATGGCCAGCGGCATGCTCAAGAGTGCTATCAGCAGATGCCAGTCGTGCAGATACGCCAGAATGATCAGAGCGAGGTACGCCAACAACGCCATCCACTCGATCTCGCCGGTCGCGAAACGCTCGCCGAATCGCGCCGCGAGCGTCAGCTTGCGACTGGCGCGGTCACCCTCCAGATCGCGTAGATTGTTGATCGCCAGCAGAACGACGGCGAGGGCGCCGCACGCGACGCCGCCGAGGAACGCGTCGCGACTGAAGGCGAGTTTCTGCAGGTAATACGATCCTTCGACCGCCACCAGCCCGAAGAACACCATCACGAAGATCTCGCCCAGGCCGTGATAGGCAAACGGATACGGCCCGCCGGTGTACGCATAGGCAGCCACGATCGACGCCACCCCGATGACAACGATCGGCCATCCGCCACGCAGGATCAGCGGCACACCGCACAGCGCGGCCATCGCGAAACAGACGTACGCACCGCCTAACACCGCGTTCGCGGACAACAAGCCTGCCTGCGTGACCCGCATCGGACCGAGCCTCTCGGCCGTATCGGTTCCGCGCTTGAAGTCGATCGCATCGTTCACCAGATTCGTTCCGATCTGAATGAAGATTGCGCCGGAAAGCGCCCAGAAAAAGATGGGCCATCGAATCGGCGTCAGTCCGCCGTACGCCAGCGCGGTTCCAACCAGCACCGGCGACACCGCTGCGGACAGAGTCCTGGGACGCGCGGCGAGGAACCAGGCCTTCACGGGAATCGCGGAAACTTCTTGAACTCCGGCTTCCGCTTCTCGACGTACGCGTTGCGGCCTTCCTGCGCCTCTTCCGACAAGTAATAGAGGAGCGTTGCGTTGCCGGCAAAGTCCAGCAGGCCGATCTGACCGTCGCAATCGGCGTTGAGCGCGGCCTTCAGACAGCGCAGCGCCATCGGCGACATCGCCAGCATCTCGCGACACCACTTGATGGTCTCTTCCTCCAGTTGATCGACGGGAACCACGGTGTTGACGAGTCCCATCTCCAGCGCCTGCTTCGCGTCGTATTGACGGCAGAGGAACCAGATCTCCCGCGCCTTCTTCTGGCCGACGATCCGCGCCAGATACGACGACCCCAGACCGCCGTCGAACGATCCGACTCTCGGCCCGGTCTGCCCGAAGCGCGCGTTGTCGCCGGCGATCGTCAGATCACAAACGACGTGGAGAACATGTCCGCCACCGATTGCGTAGCCGGCAACCATCGCGACCACAGGCTTCGGCAAGCTGCGAATCTGTTTCTGCACGTCGAGGATGTTGAGCCGCGGAATGCCTTTCGAGTCGACGTAGCCGGCCTTGCCGCGCACCTTCTGATCGCCGCCCGAGCAGAACGCTTCTTTTCCCTCGCCGGTCAGAATGACGACGCCGATGTCGCCGTCGTCGCGCGCGAGCTCGAACGCTTCCTTGAGCTCTGTGACGGTCTGCGGGCGGAATGCATTGCGCACCTTCGGCCGGTTGATCGTGATCTTCGCGATCCCATCCTCAGTGCGCTCGTACTTGATGTCGGTGAATTCTCGAATCGTGCTCCACATGGCGGGCGAGATTGTATGCTCGCGCGATGCGGACGCCTGAATCGGTCGACGTCTATAAATTCGGCGGAGTGGCGGTCGGCAGCGCGGATGCCGTGCGCATCGCGGCGAACCATGTGGCCCGCGCGCCCGGCCGGGTGGTGGTCGTCGTCTCCGCGATGCAGGGAATCACCGACCTGCTGCATGGCGCCGCTCGATCGGCCCTGAATCGCGATCGCGACGCGTTTACGAACGCCGCCAACGAGTTCGAATCGCGGCACCTCGAGCTCATCCGGTCTCTCTCCAGTGTGCGGACCGGCTTCAGCCGGTCGGATCGTGACCGGCTGAAGCCGGTCCTCACACAGATTCGCGAGTCTTCGAACGAGCTGCGTGCAATGTGCGAGAGCGTCGCGGTTCTGCACGAGCTCACGCGGCGCGCGGAAGACGCGATCGTCGCGCGCGGCGAGCGTCTTCTGGCGAGAATCTTCGCCACCTTCGTGCAGGCCACGTACGTCGATGCCACCGAAGTGATCTTCATCGACGATTTCGCGGCGTCGGAGCGCGCGACGAAGAAAGTCATCCGTCCGCTCCTCCGCAAGCGCGAAGTGGTCGTCGTTCCCGGATACATCGGCAGCGGTCCCGATGGCGAGGTCGTCACGTTAGGCCGCGGCGGATCGGATTTCTCCGCCGCCATTCTCGCCCGCAGCCTGAACGCCCGCGCGGTGACGCTGTTCAAGGAAGTCGACGGTCTGATGACCGCCGACCCGAGGAGCGTGCCGAACGCGCGCGTGCTCGCGGAAGTGCACTATCGCGAAGCAGCGGAGCTCGCGTTTTACGGGGCGAAAGTGCTCCACCCGCGCACGATGATTCCGCTCGTCGAGCGCGGGATCCCGCTCTTCGTCCGCAATACGTTTCAACCGCAGTCGAAAGGGACGCGTATCGCCGGCGACGTCAAGCCCGGCGCGTATCCCGTCAAAGCGCTTACCGCGATTCATCGACAGGCGCTCATCGCGATCGAAGGCGGCGGCATGATCGGCGTCCCCGGCGTCGCAGGCCGCGCCTTCACCGCTCTCGCGCAGGCGGGCCACTCCGTCTCGATGATCACGCAGGCCTCGAGCGAGTCGAGCATCTGCTTCGTCCTTCCGGAGAGCGAAGCGGATCACGCCGTCAAAGCGCTGGAGCGGGCGTTCGAGCCCGAACGCCGCCTGAAGTTGATCGACCGCATCCAATCCAGAAAACGACTGGCCCTCATCGCCGTCGTCGGACTGGGCATGCGCGGCCGTCCGGGCATCGCAGCGCGCACGTTTTCGGCGCTCAGTGGCGCCGGCGTGAACGTCATCGCCATCGCGCAGGGCTCATCGGAGCTGAACATCACCATCACGGTGAGCGAGGACGAGGCGACGCGCGCGCTGGTCGCGCTGCACAACGAGTTTCAACTGGAAAAGATCCGTCCACTCGCCGACACCTCCGGCCGCGAATCGAAGCTAACCCTCCTGGGCTTCGGCCAGATCGGGCGCGCCCTGGCGAAGCAACTCATCGAACAGAACAAACATCTCCGATCGGAGCTCGGGCTGGACATCAAGGTGAGCGCGATCGCCGATCGATCGGGGATCAAGATCGAAGAGAAGGGTTTTCCCGCGACGGCCTTGCGGCGTTTGTCCGAGCACAAGGCGGGCGGCGGAAAGCTCTTCGACCGCCACTCGCCGCTCACGCTCGCGCAACTGCAGGCGATGATGCGCGACGAACTATGGCTGCTGCCGTCGCACCGTCCGATTCTCGTCGATCTGACGTCCGAAGAGACCGCACCGCTGCTGCAGGAAGCGCTCGAACGCGGCTTTCACATCGTGCTCGCCAACAAAAAACCGCTTGCCGTTCCACAGATCGAATACGACCGGCTCTTCCAGACGGCACGCGAGCGAGGACTATCGATCCGCTACGAAGCCACCGCGGGCGCCGGCCTCCCCGTCCTCGACACCATCGCCAAGCTTCAGGAAGCCGGCGATCGCATCGAGACCATCGTCGGCTGTTTCTCCGGCACCCTCGGCTTCATCACCACGGCGCTCGAGGACGGCCGCCGTTTCTCCGACGCGGTGGCCGAAGCGCAGAAGCGCGGCTTCACGGAGCCCGATCCTCGCGACGACCTGTCGGGAACGGATGTCGCGCGCAAGGCCCTGATTCTCGCGCGCACGTTAGGCCGCCGCGCGGAGCTGAGCGACATCGACCTGGTGCCGATGGTGCCCGGCAACGTGAAAACGTTCGCCGACCTCGATGGCGAATTCACGAAACGCGTGGAGCGCGCACACAAGGAAGGGCGCACGCTCCGCTACGTCGCGCGGATCGATCGCAAGGGAATCCACGTCGCGCTCGAGGCCGTGCCCGGAAACTCGCCGATGGCTGGCTTGCGCGGAACCGCGAATCAGGTCGCGATCTACTCCAAGCGCTACAAGACGAACCCGCTGGTCGTCACCGGTCCGGGAGCGGGCGCCGATGTCACCGCGGCGGGCGTCCTCAACGACATCGTCGCCATCACCAGCGAGGAGAAGCGGCGATGAAGGCCACGGTGTTCGCGCCGGGATCCGTCGGCAACGTCGGCCCCGGCTTCGACATCCTCGGCCTGGCCATCGAAGGCATCGGCGACACGGTGACCGTCGAGCTCACCACCGAGACGCGAACGGTCGAAGTCCGCGGCCGCGATGCCGCGATCATCCCGACGGACCCCAGGAAAAACGTGGCCGCCATCGCCGCCAGCGCGATGCTGAAGCGTCATCGGCGGACGGAAGGAATCGCCGTCGTCGTCGAAAAAGGCCTTCCCGCCGCGGGCGGCCTCGGCGGCAGCGCATCGAGCAGCGTCGCGGGCGCGTACGCCGCCGCGCTGGCGTGCGGCATCGAGCCAACGCCGGAAGAGATCATGCTGGCAGCGCTGGAAGGGGAAGCGGTCGTCTCCGGCCGGCACCTCGACAACATCGCGCCCATCACGTTAGGCGGCCTGGTGCTCACGCGTACCATCGATCCGATCGAAGTCGTATCGCTGCCGGTTCCCGTCGCGTGGTCGCTCGCGCTGATCACGCCCGCCGTGCGCATCGAGACCAAGCAGGCGCGATCGATCCTGCCCCAGATGTGGGATCGCGCATCTTGGATTCAGCAGATGGCGAACACTTCCGCGCTCATCGCCGCATTTTCGAGCGGCGATGGTCCTCTCGCCCGGCGCGCGCTGGATGACCTCTACGCGGAGCCGCGGCGGGCGCCGATGATCCCCAACTTTTTCAAAGTGAAACACGCGGCGCTCGAGTCGGGCGCGTTCGGGTGCTCGATCAGCGGATCGGGTCCATCGATCTTCGCCATCGTCGACGACCGGACCTCCGCCGCCTGTCTCGCCGCGATGCGAGCGGCCATGGGAGACGTCGAGCACGAGGCGCGGGTCGCCCCGATCGCGCGGAGAGGAGCGCGCGCCGTATGAGCGAGTGGCTCGCATGTGTCACATGCTTGCGCCAGTACGACGCAGGAGAAGTCCGCTACACGTGCGATTGCGGCGGCCTGTTGAACGTTCGCCGGCCTCCGCTCACGATCAAGCGCGAAGTATTCGATCAGAGACGAACGTCGCGCGCGATCATCGATCAAAGCGGGGTGTGGCGTTTTCGTGAGGCCGTTCTCGACGTGCCGTCGCCGGTGACGCACCCCGAAGGATCGACGCGACTCTACGAACGCGACGGCGTTCTCTTCAAGCACGAAGGAGAGAACCCGACGGGCTCCTTCAAGGATCGCGGGATGACCGTGGCGATGACGCAGGCCGTTCGAGTCGGTGCGCGCGCCGTGGCGTGCGCCTC
>JBBRMQ010000186.1:0-8653 GCA_038230775.1 Thermoanaerobaculia bacterium | reverse complement strand
CTCCTGGTGGTCGCGCATGCGCGGCAGGTACTTTTCGCACAACACGGTATAGCGCCGGTCATCCGCCTGTTTGATGTGGTCCTCGAGGTTCTCGATGAGAGTCTTGTGCTGCACGACGGCGTTGTTGACCTGCGCCTTCAAGAAGTCTTTTCCCTTATGCATGGATCCTCCGTTTGGTCACTGATCAACAGTGCACTTGCCGTGCCCCGGCAACCGTACGGGGAGGCCGGAAGACCGGCTGAAGCCGCTCCACACACAAGGTCACCTGCTACTTCATCAGCACGGTGAGCCCGGGCGACTCGCTGTTGATCCGTTCCTGGCTGACGATGAAACTTCCATCGCGCGACCCGTCGAACAAGCCCGACGGAATGAGGAACAGCGGCTCCGGAACCGCGGGACGCAGCTCGCCGTTGGAGAACGTCACCTTGACGGCCATCAGACGCTTCGACTCAGTCTGGAGGTAATACAACTCGCGACCGTCGCGGCTCCAATGCGGCGTCACGCCGCCACTGTTCGAAATCTGCACCCGCGATTTCGCATCTGGAAATGTCGCGGCGTAGATTTCCTGCTGGCCGCTCTCGTCCGAGACGTACACAATCCATTTCCCGTCCGGAGAGATTTTTCCGTCACGTTCGCGCGCCGGCGACTTCACGATCGGGATCGGTGTATGCGGCGGCGCGATCGGAATCGCATAGATGTCGAACGTCGTCTTCGGATCGTCGAAGTCGTAGATGCCGTACTTGCCGTCGGGCGTCACCGACGTGGCCCAGCTCTGTCGATCGCTCTTCAGGAGAAGCTCCGAAGGCGCGCCCGCGCGACGGACGTAGACGTTGGGAGGACCGTCGGCCGCCGCCGAATAGAAAAGCGACCGGTTATCGGAGAACCAGGCTGAGTTCGCGGCCCACAGTTCGAGCACCGCGCGGCTCGACGTCCCGCGTGCACGATCCAGGATGGAGATCGTCGAGATTTCCTCGTCGCGCGCGTATGCGATGCGCGTTTCGTCCGGAGACAGCGCGAAGTGGCCGTAGGGCAGCAGATCACCGACCGTGCCGAGGGCGTGTCCGCCGCGATTGATGATCGTCATCTGTCCAACGATCGCCGGGCCGCTCTTTCGATAGACGATGGTCCCCTCGTCCGAGACCGAGAACGCGGCGCGGCCGGGCGCAGGAAACTCCACGTTGTCCTCGATCTTCACCGGCTCGCCGCGCGTCTCGAGCTTCTTCACATCAAATGGAATGCGGTACAGCGACACAGACCGCTCGTAATAGAGGTTACCAGCCGCGTACGTCGAGCGTGAGGTGTTGAAGCTTGCATCGGAAGGAAGAACCCGTTTCGTGTTGTTCGATGTCAGCGACCCGACGTAGATGCCACTCTCCTTCCCCGCGTATTCGCGGTTGTAGAGGAAGTGATCGCCGTCAGGCAGAAACGACGGCCAATAAGCAACCTGCTTCGCGGTTCCTGGAATCATCGTCGCGGTTCCGCCCGACGCCGGCACTCGCCACAGCGTTCCCTCCGTTTGCGGCGCGACAATCACCACGCCGTCGCGATTCCATGTCGCGCCGCCTGGCGGAAACTCGACAGGCTCGTAGATCGTGCGCACGCTGCCGTCCGCTGGATCAAGCCGCCACAACTTGCCGCGAGCGGTGAAGCCGACGTTCTTTCCATCCTGCGACCAGAACGCGAACGAGACGCCTTCGGTCCCTTTGAGTGGCTGTGCGGTGACCGAATCGAGCGATCGCATCCACAACAATCTGGAGTGGTCCGCCGCAATCGTGCGGAAGACAAGGCGTCGGCCATCAGGCGAGATCGCTGGAGGACCGTCGATGCTCGTATTCGGTGGCGATTCGATCGTGAATTGAAGCGGCTGCGATTGCGGCCGCTGCCGCGTGAGCAGAACCGCGATCAGTGATGCGGCAAGTGCGAGAGAGATTAGCCATGGCAACCAATTCCTCTTGCGACCGGGAGAAGCCGCTCCCCACTTCTCGATCGACCGCAGTTGCAGCGCGACGTCGTGTGCCGACTGCATCCGCGCGTCGGGATCCTTCGCCAGACAGGCGCGGATCAGATCCTGGAAGGGCGGCGGCGCGTCCAGAATCGGCGGCGGATCGGCGGCCACGATCGCGGCGATCACGCTCGTCTTCGTCTTGCCAGAGAACGCGCGATTTCCCGTGACCATCTCGTACAGGACCGCGCCTAACGCGAAGATGTCGCTGCGCGCATCGACGGGAAGTCCTTCGAGCTGTTCCGGCGACATGTAATGAAAAGTGCCGACGATCGTCCCCTCGCGCGTGATCTGCTGCGCGGTCGGTCCTTCCGCACCGACGTCGACCGCCGCCGTTTTGGCCAGGCCGAAGTCGAGCAGCTTCGCGCCCGTCTTCGTGATCATGATGTTCTGCGGCTTGAGATCGCGATGCACGATCCCGTTGCGATGCGCCTTCTCCAGCGCCTCGGCAATCTGCACGCCGTACTTCACGACGTCGGCGAGCGGCAGCGGTCCGGCCAACGTGTGTCCCTCGAGCAGTTCCATCACCAGGTACTCGACGCCGTCCTGATTTCCGACGTCGTACAACGCGCAGATGTTTGGATGGCTGAGCTGCGAGATCGCTTTCGCCTCCCGCTCGAATCGCGTCTTTAGCTGCGCGTCATTCGAATACGCCGAGGGCAGCACCTTGATGGCGACGCTGCGATCGAGCCGGGTGTCGCGCGCGCGAAAGACCTCCCCCATGCCGCCCGCGCCGAGAGGCGCGACGATTTCATAGGGGCCGAGGCGGCTTCCGGCGAGGAGAATGGGTCGATTATGGCCGACTTTGCCACTTACAATCGTCCTACCCAATGACGCTCGACGCAGGCACCCGACTGGGGCGCTACGAAATCCGATCGCTTCTGGGATCGGGCGGCATGGGCGAGGTGTACCTCGCCTACGACTGCGATCTCGAGCGCGAAGTCGCCGTCAAAGTGCTGCGCGACGGCACGGCGAGCAGCGACCGCACGCGCCGCTTCGTCCAGGAAGCAAAAGCCGCGTCCGGGCTGCACCATCCAAACGTCGCGCACGTCTACGAGATCGGCTCGCAGGACGACATGCGCTTCATCGCCATGGAAGTGGTCGCCGGCGAGACGCTGCGCGACCGCCTGAGCGGAGGACCGCTGTCGGTTGCGGACACGCTCCACATCGCGACGCAGATCGCCGCCGCGCTCGCAGCCGCGCACAAGCAAAACATCGTGCATCGCGACATCAAGCCGGAGAACGTGATCATCACGCCCGACGGCTACGTGAAGGTCCTCGACTTCGGCCTCGCCAAACTGCGCGAGATCCGCGGCGAGGACGCGGCGACTCTCCTGAAGACGAAGTCCGGCATCGCGATGGGAACGCTCGGCTACATGCCGCCGGAGCAGATCGGCGGCGACGACATCACCGCCGCCGCCGACGTCTTCAGCCTCGGCGTCGTGATGTACGAGATGCTGAGCGGGCGGCGGCCTTTCACCGGGAACAGCGCGACGGAAGTCGTGAGCGCGATTCTGTCGAAGACGCCGCTTGCTCTGCACGGTGTTCCGCCACCACTGAGATCGATCATCTCGAAGTGTCTGGCAAAAGATCCGAGCTTGCGTTACTCGAACGCCGGCGAGTTGCATGACGAGCTGCGTGGCATCGCGAACATCGCACCGGTGCCGAAAAAGAACCGTTCGTGGATCTGGATCGCCGCAGTTGTCGTCGCCCTCATCATCGTCGCCGCAGCAATATCGATGGCGATGCGAGCGCAGCGGTTGCGAGCGGCCCTGGCCCAACTCACAACGGCAGAACGGATGCTGAAGGAACGCAAACTGCCCGAGGCGTACGACGCGGTCGCGACGGCAGAGTCGGAGTTGCCGGGGAACGATCGGGTGCGGGACCTTCTAACGAAGACGTCGGGCCACCTGACAGTGGAGAGCGATCCCCCGGGTGCCACCGTCTATCTCCAGCGCTTCAAAGGACCGCAGGAACGCACGCGCATGGGAATCACGCCGATCA
The DNA here is from genome assembly GCA_038230775.1 of Thermoanaerobaculia bacterium. Taxonomy (GTDB): domain Bacteria; phylum Acidobacteriota; class Thermoanaerobaculia; order Gp7-AA8; family Gp7-AA8; genus JBBRMQ01. Next base: position 4,647 of record JBBRMQ010000186.1, on the reverse strand, counting down.
CGATTTCTCGCGCCGCGCGCGCCGACTATCTCCTGACGCTCGAAAAGGGCGGCTACGCGACGGCAGTCCGTCCCATCTCCTTGCTGCCGACCTACCTGCGGGGTGAGGCGTTCCAGCGCGAGACTCCGCCGGTACGCCTTCGACTCATCGAGACTTCGAAAGTGCCGCCCGGCATGGTGTTCGTGCAGGGTGCCGAGTATCGGCTCAGCGCCTCCTTCCGGGCGAGCGATCGCGCAGTCAAGCTGCAGGACTTCTTCATCGATCGCTGTGAAGTCTCCAATCGCGAGTTCGAGCAATTCGTGCGCGAAGGCGGATACCGGCGACGCGAGCTGTGGCAATCGCCGTTTGTCGACAACGGAAAAACGCTGACGTTCGAGCAGGCGATGGCGCGATTCCGCGACAGCTCCGGGCTTCCCGGCCCGCGGAGCTGGAACGGAGGAGTCCCAGCGGCAGGTCGCGAGAACTTGCCGGTGGCGGATGTCACGTGGTACGAGGCGGCCGCGTTCGCAGCATGGAAGGGAAAGAAACTGCCGACCGTGTACCAGTGGGAACGAGCGGCACGCTATTTCGCCACCAGCGAGGCGGTCTCGCTCGCCTTTCCGTGGGGTCTGGTCGGTGAAGGCGTCGACGCCACCGAACGCGCCAACTTCCAGGGTCAGGGCCCGATGCCCGTCGACTCGATGCCGTTCGGCGCCAGCCCGTGGGGCGCGCTTCACATGGCGGGCAACGTTTCGGAATGGTGTCGCAATCAGAATCCTCCCGGCTACGCGGCGCGCGGCGGCTCGTACAAGGACGCCGTCTACGCGTTTGGACAGACCGCTGCGCTCCCCTCATTTTTTGCCGAGCCGACACTCGGATTCCGTTGTGTCAGCGGTGCCTCCGGCGACGAAGGAGACTTCGCACTGAATCCATCCGGGTTCGTTCCCGTGTTCACCCCTGTCGACGACAAGACCTTCGGGGAGTATCGCCGCCGGTACGAATACAAACCAGAGCCGCTGAACGCGAACGTGATCGGACGGATCGAGACTGCCGACTGGACTCGCGAGACCATCACGTACGTCGTGGCCGGGAAAACAGTTCCGGCGTACTTGTATCTGCCCAAGGGATTCAGCCGGCCACTGCAGGCGATTCACTACGCGCCGGCGGGAGACGTCGTCTACGGATACAGAACGCTGCCGCATAGCATCGAGGTCAATCTCGCGCCATTGATCCGATCGGGTCGCGCGGTCTTTTCCGTCGAGCTCGAGGGGTTTCTCGGCCGCCCGCATCCCCCCGGATGGACGTATCCGGATCGGGAGCAGGACGAAGAGGTCGAGTACATCGTCGCGCAGGTGACCGAGATGCGTCGAGGGCTCGATTACCTCGAGACGCGGCCGGACATCGATCACTCGCGGATTGCGCTACTGGGGATCAGCGCGGGTGGCGGGCCGGGCGTATTCGTCTCCGCGCTGGAATCGCGCTATCGCTCGGTCATCTTTGGCGGATCCGGGATCAGCACCTCGGAGCTGCGTTACGCGCCGGCAGCAAGCCGCGTCAACTTTGTCTCGCGCATCACAGCGCCGAAGCTTTTGTTCCAGGGACGCTACGACGAAGACACGTCGCTCAAGAGCGAGGCGGAGCCGATGTTCCGTCTGTTCCGCGAGCCGAAGCGCCTCGAAATCTTCGAGGGAGGCCACATCGCCCCACTGGACGTGTCGGTGCGGGTGTTCACCAGGTGGCTCGACGAGACGATGGGGCCGGTCAGGAACTGAATCGCGCATCACTCAAGAGCGAGGTGGAACCGATGTACCGGCTGCTGCGCGGACTGAAGCGGCTGGAGCTTTACGACGGAGGCCACGTCGCTCCGCAGGAGATCGCCGTTCCGATCATCACGAAGTGGCTCGACGAGACGATGGGGCCGGTGCGCTAGGGTCAGTCAACAAACCGCCCGCCCACACCGGTCCCTCGCTACGCTCGGGATGACATCCGATGTCGGCACGCTCGCACATCACGGACGCCGACCGCGTGCTGCAAGCCCTCCCACTTCTCGCTACACAACCGATGTCATTCCGAGCGTAGCGAGGAACCGGTGTGGGTGGGCGGCGCGCTAGACTCTCCTGTCATGGACGAAGCCAACCGACGTCGCCGCCGCACTGATGCCGAACGCGCGCTGCAAGCCGCGAAGACCCGCTACAACACCGGCCGCACGCGCATGGACGCCCTCGCCGACGCTGCCACGCGCATGGGCGGATCCAGCGCCTTCCTCGTGATTCATGTGATCTGGTTCGTCGTCTGGATCGGGATGAACACCGAGATCGGCGGGGTCCTGGCGTTCGATCCCTATCCCTACGGGCTGCTGACGATGATCGTCTCGCTGGAAGCAATCTGCCTGTCGATCTTCATCCTCATGTCGCAGAGCCGCGCCGCGGTGACGTCGGAGTTGCGTGACGAGGTCACGCTCGAGGTGAGCATGCGCGTCGAGGAAGAAGTGACGAAGACCCTTCAGCTCATCACCGGGCTCTACTCCCGGCTCAATCTGCCGCTGTCTCAGGATCCCGAGCTCGCGCGGATGCTGATGCCGCTCGATCGCGACGAGATCGAGCGCGAGCTGGCGCTGCAGATCACCCAGAACTGAGCGGTTCCCGGAACCGGGAGCGGCGCTCCGGTCGCATCGTTGCCGAATCAGGGAAGGAATTCATCTCTTCACAGCCATTGCTCGATCTGTATGCACGGCAGTTCTCGCCGGCGAACAACGCCGGGTCAGGATCTGGTAGCGCCGGCGGCCTCGCCGGCGGGGCCGCCAGCGGCTCGCTGGCGCTTTCTTCGAGCCGCCGAGCCGGCGGCGGTCCCGCCGGCGAGCCGCCGGCGTTACCGGCGGAATCTGCCCTGTTGCGCGGGTGGCGGCTTCCGGATCACGAAAAGCTGCATGATGAACAGCGCGAGAAACGCGCCCGCCACGACGAGGATGACGATCATCGGCCAGCCGTCGATGTACCTTCGAACATACGGATTGCCGCCGAAATACGCCGCGAAGCCGCCGATGACGCCGATGACCGAATCGAGGTACGAACCGTGCCTCTTCGCGCGCAACCCCTGCCCCGCGACGAAGCCGACGACGGCGCCGATCACCACCATGATCACGTATTGCAGAGGACCGAGGTCTGCGCTCATAGGGTCACTTTGCGATAGCCTTTCGTCCTCTGGGAGGACAACGTGCAGAAAACCATTCTCATCCTGGCAGTGCTGGCCATCGGAGCCGCTCCACCGCCCAAGCCGGCCGCCGTCACAATCGACTATGACACACTCTTCAAGGGTCTGAAGTTTCGCGAGATCGGTCCCGCTGTCATGGGCGGACGCATCGACGATTTCGCGGTTGTCGAGTCCAACCCCGACATCCTCTATGTCGGTTCCGCGTCCGGCGGGGTTCTCAAGAGCACGAACGGCGGCACGACGTGGGATCCGATCTTCGACGATCAACAGAACTCGACGATCGGCGACGTCACCGTCGCGCCGTCGGATCCATCCATCGTGTGGGTCGGTACCGGCGAGTCGAACAACCGCCAGTCCTCGTCGTGGGGAAACGGCGTGTACAAGTCCACCGATGCCGGCAAGACGTGGCAGCACATGGGCCTCGACAACACGAAGCACATCGGGCGCATCGTCATCTCCCCTGCCGATCCAAACGTCGTCTACGTGGCGGCGGCCGGATCGTTGTGGGGCGCCTCGAAAGATCGCGGCGTGTACAAAACCACCGACGGCGGCGCGACGTGGAAGCAAGTGCTCTTCATCAACGAAGACACCGGGGTCAACGACATCGCCATGGATCCCGAGTCGCCGGGCACGCTGCTCGCGGGCGCGTATCAGCGGCGGCGGACTGTGTTCGGATTCAGCGGCAGCGGTCCGGGGTCGGGTTTGTACAAGACCACCGATGGCGGCAACACGTGGAAGAAGCTGGAGAAAGGTTTGCCGTGGGATCCGGATCCGAAGAAGGCGAAGCCGGCCGGCGAAGCCGCCGGCGGTCCTGCCGGTGAGCCGCCGGCGCGCCCCGCGACTGGTGACCGGCCACCGGCGACCGAACCGGACAAGCAGGCGATCAACGAGATCGGGCGCATCGGCTTCAACTTCTACAAGCGCAATCCGAACGTCGTCTACGCGCTTGTCGAGCATGCGGAGGGCGGCGTCTTCCGCTCCGATGATCGCGGCGAAACGTGGACGAAGATGTCCGACACCAATCCGCGAGGCTCGTACTACTCGCAGGTCCACATCGACCCGAACAACGATCAGCGCATCTGGGTTCTCGGCGCGCAGATGTACGTCTCCGACGATGGCGGCCGCACGTTCAAGAGCACGGTCGTCACGAAGATTCACGGCGACTATCACGCGCTGTGGATCGACCCCCGCGATTCCGATCACATGCTCGCCGGCTCCGACGGCGGCATTCACATCTCGCACGATCGCGGCAAGACGTGGGACTTCGTCAACAACGTCCCGTTAGGCCAGTTCTACGAGATCGGCCTGGACATGCAGCGGCCGTATCACATCTGCGGCGGCCTGCAGGACAACCAGTCGTGGTGCGGTCCTTCCGCCACATTCAGTCAGCTCGGCATCGCCAACTCCGACTGGTCCAACGTCGGCGGCGGCGACGGCTTCTACGTGCAGGTCGATCCG
>JBBRMQ010000185.1:0-8750 GCA_038230775.1 Thermoanaerobaculia bacterium | reverse complement strand
GGATCGAGCCAGCCGCCTTCCGCGCCGATCTTCCGGTTCACGATTGCGCGAAGCAGGTCGGAGTCCATGTCGGCGAACTCCGCGATCTGGCCCACAGGTCTGCGGCGCCATTCGGCGTACTTCGCGGCGCGTGCGAGCGCGTTCACCGCACGCTCCGGGAACGGGAACGCCGGCACGGGAGCGAGCGGCGCCGGCACGCCCTGAACGCTCATAAAGGTCGCGACGAGTGTCTTGCCGTTGGCAGCGGAGGCAGACTCGCGAATCGTATCGGCGACCTGAGGCGCATCGGTTGGCAGCACCGGAATGTAAATCGCGAGGACGGAGTCCACCTCGTCATCCGCGAGCACCGCGCGCAGTGTTCGCGAGTACTGTTCGGGAGTGGCGGACGCGATCATGTCGACCGGATTCCCGACACTCGCCGCCGCGGGAAGGAACGATCGCAGCGACCGCGTCGTGGCGTCGCTCAGCTTCGCGAGCGACAAGCCGTTCGCTTCGCACGCATCCGCAGCCAGGATTCCCGGTCCGCCGGCATTCGTCACGATCGCGACACGACGTCCGTTCGGCAACGGCTGATGCGCGAGGAGAGATGCGACATCGAAGAGCTCTTCCAGAGTGTCGGTGCGGATCACGCCGGACTGCCGCAGCATGTCTGCGACGACGGCGTCATCCGTCGCCAGTGCTCCCGTGTGCGATGACGCCGCCTTGGCACCGGAAGCCGAGCGCCCGGCTTTCACCACGACGATCGGCTTGTCCTTACCGATGCGGCGCGCGATCTGCGCGAACTTCCGCGCATTGCCGAAGCTCTCGAGGTACAGCAGGATGACGCGCGTGCGCGGGTCCTGCGCCCAATACTGAATCAGGTCGTTGCCTGAGACGTCGGCCTTGTTTCCGACGGAGACGAACGTCGAGAAGCCGATGTTGAGGGAGCGAGCGTAATCGAGGATCGCCAGCCCGAGCGCTCCGCTCTGGCTCGACATCGCAACGTTGCCCGCGGGAGGAAACACCGGCGCAAACGTGGCCTGCATGCCGATCGCGGGATCGGTGTTGATCACGCCCATGCAGTTGGGGCCGACCATTCGCATCCCCGCCGCGCGTACTTTCTCGACCAGCCGATGCTCGGCCTCTCGCCCCTCGGGACCGGTTTCGGCAAAACCGGCGCTGATCACGACCACCGCGGATACGCCGATGCGGATGCAGTCATCGACGACGCGCTCAACCTCGCGCGCGGGCACCGCGATGATGCCGAGGTCGACGGGGCCGGGAATGTCGAGGAGGCTTGCAAATGCGCGGACCGACTCGATGGCCTCCGCTCTTGGATTCACGGCATAGAGATCGCCGCGGAACTGACTCTTCAGGAGGTTCCGCACGATCTCGTTTCCCAGCTGGCCGCGACGCCGGCTCGCGCCGATCACGGCGATCGACCGCGGCTCGAATACCGCGCGCATCGATGCATACGCCGCTTTCTGAGACCGCTCCGCGGCACAGGCCTCAAAGAAAGGCGTCGCCGCGATCGGAAACGCGACGCGAACAACACCGTCTTCCGACCGGCGGATGACGTCGAAGCCCGAGCTCAGAAATACGTCGAGCATGCCGTGGTTCTCCGCGAGGCAGTCCGCCTCGAATCGCGCGATCCCATTCGAACGCGCGACTTCGGCCAGCTTCTCCAGCATGCGCGTCCCGATGCCGCGCCCCTGCATCGAATCCGCGATCGCGAAGGCCACCTCGGCCACGTCCGGATGCGTGGCAGAGTCGAAATAGTGAGCCACTCCGACGATGTCGCCGGCTAGCTCGCCAACGATGCCGAACTGGTGGCGATAGTCGACGTCCGACGGCGAAGCGTCCGCCGCCGCTTCCGCGGTGCGCGTATCGAAGAAGCGAAGATGACGAGCGTCGGGAGACAGCCGGCTGTAAAAGCGTACGAGCTGTTCGCCATCTTCGTGACGGATGGGACGAAGGCGGAGCGTTCGCCCGGTCCGCATCACGATGTCGGACTCGAGGTGTTGCGGGTACGGCTCGGTTACGAAGGGCGCGGTCACATCACCACCACACTCGTGCCCGTGATCTCGAACAGAAAACGCGCGAGCTGTTCGTTGGTGAAGTCGTCCCAGCCGCGGCACATGTCGTGCTCGCGCTGCTGCACGTCGCAGGCGATGGGCTGCCCGCCGACTTCCTGACGCGCGAGCTGCCAGTGGTCGGCGATCTCTTCCAGCTCAGGGCGGGTGAGCTTCGGACGCCGCCGCATGATCCAGCTGTATTTGCTTCGCAGCTCCTGGTCGTCGAACTGGGCGAAGCCACGGCAGAAGATCCCCTTCTCCGCAGCCCATCGGCAGGCCGACTGATCCTCACCGATGCGCTCGAGCATGGCTCCGCGCAACAGGTCGATGACTCTGGACCGGTCGATCGCTTCGGGTCTTGTCTGCGTTGTGGACATGGTGGCCTCCGATGTCCACATCATGTGTTTTCGGCCGAACTTCGGGCTGTACTGAAGCGCACAAGGTCGTGTGACGGCTGTCATGCGGTCGCCGTTCGGCGCAGCGTTCACTCGCACGATGCTGAAACCCGTAGAGTTGGAGATCGAGCTGTTCTGCCGCGGCATGCAGATCGGAGCGTCGTGCGACACCGGATCCGACGGCCGGCGCATCAGCCGGACGCGGGCCGGCCTCGGCTCCGGACTGGAGATCGTGATCCCCGCGAAGCCGAAGGCGATCTGGGTCAACGTGCCCGTCGTCGAGCGCTTTGCGGAACACTCGGTCTTCGTCCTCGAACGCGGCGATACGGGCTATGAGATCGTCGATGGGCGCAACGGCATCCAATACGCCGTCACGATTCCCGCCGAGCCGGCGTGGTATTCGCGCATGACGAGCGCTGGTGTGTCCATGAGCCGCATCGGCGTCCTGCAGGGCAACTACCTCGGCATCTACGTCTCGAATCGCTGTCTGTACTGGACGTGGAACCCATCGCTCGCGTGCAAGTTCTGCACGACCGGGAAGAACGTCGGCGAGGCGGAGGAGTCGCGGAAGAGCGTCGCCGACGTCGTCGAGGTCGCGCGTGCGGCGCGCGATGAATCGGGCTGCGTCTTCACGCACTTCAACACCGGATATCACTACGAGGATCGTGCCGACCGTGAGGTCATCCACGGTCTACGGCAGTGCGAGCCGTTCGTGCGCGCCGTGCGCCGTGGCGTCGGCGGATTCATCGGCGTGCAGGCTGTGCCGGTTCCGCGGTCGAACTTTCACGAGTACGACGCGTTGATCGAGGCGGGAACGGATCACTTCTCGTTCTGCTACGAGTTCGAGGATCCTGCCGTTTTCGCGCAGATCTGCCCTGGGAAGGCGAAGACCGTCGGGCAGCGCGCGTTCTTCGACGCGATGAGCTACACGGCGCGCAAGCTCGGCAAGGGACGCGTCTCGGGCGAGATCATCGCCGGCATCGAGTCCATCGAGTCGACCAAGCGCGGGATCGACCGCATCGTCGACTCCGGTGCGTTCCCCACCGTCTGCATCTTCCGGCCGACGATCGGCAGCGAGATGGCGTCGGTGCCTCCGCCCGATCCCGAAGCGATGAAGGAAGTGTTCGCCCACCTCTACGAGAGTTGCAAGCGGGCTCGCATTCCGATCGGCGTTCTTCCGATCGAGGTCTCGCTGGTCGTTCAGCCGGAAGAGGCCGAGGCGCTCGCGGCCGGCTCGATGAGCACGACGATGTATCGCTGGCGCAATCGTCTGCTGCGTCAGGCCGCGCGTCCGTATGTCGCGTGGAAGCGGCAGCCGCGCGCGATGTGACGTGAGTCACGAATCGAGAGGATGGCGGTCATACCGTCGCGCACCCACGTGGCGTACGTTGGCTGCTTGAGGCGATCCAGGCAACGAAGCTCAGTCCGGGGGATTGCAGCCGTGCCGGCCCACGCGGCCATATCGCGCTCGCTCATCGCGTCAGGGAAGGTGTGAGATGACGCCAAGATTGATCCTGGTGCCGGACGACTTCACCGAGGCTGCGACACAGGCTCTCCGGTATGCAGGGAAGATCGCCGAGCGATTCGGCGCTCACCTGCTCGTCATCCACGCCGACCCGCTGGCGGATATCGACGAAGTGGCTGCAAGGCTCGACGCTCACGTCCGATCGAACATCAACCCGATCGTTCCATTCGATACGCAAGTGGTGATCGACTGGCCCGTCGAAGCAATCATCCAAAAGGTACGCGATACGGGCTCCGATCTCATCATCATCGGCACGCACGGATGCAGCGGTCTTGGCCGCCTCTTCCTTGGATCCGTGACGGAGGCGGTCGTGCGGATGGCAACGGTGCCGGTCATCTCCGTCAACTCGTTCGCCACACCGCCTCCAATCTTCCGCAAAATTCTCTGCCCGGTCTCGTTCACGCCGGCCGGCCGCGTGGCGTTGCACTACGCCGCAGGCTTCTCGGGCGACGCGACATTGATTCTCTTCCGCGGGTTCGATGGATCCGGGCTTCAGCGCAAAATCGACGCGCTGATCGCCCTCCACGAATGGATGCCGGACGGGCTCATCGATCGCTGTGAAGTGAAGGTTCTCCCGAATCGCACGGCGCCGGAGGAACTCGTCGAATTCGCGACGCTCGAGCAAATCGACCTGATCGCGGTCGGCGTCCCCAGCGGCCGGGGAATCGGCGACAGGTTCGCGGGGACGTTTGCCGAACGCATCACGTTTGCCGAACGCATCATCGAGCAGAGCGAGTGCCCGGTGCTCACGGTGAACGAACAGACCGCCCGCAGGCTGGGCGTCGAACACGTCATGAAGGAGGTTCAGCATGTGTCTCGGAGTTCCGGGTCAGATCATCGAAGTGCATGAAGGCGTGGCCACCGTCGAATGCTGGGGCGTACGCAAGAGCGTGAAGCTGGAGATCCTCACGGAACCGGTGGCGGCGGGCGATTACATCGTCGATCACGCCGGATATGCGATCCGCCGGATTGCCCCTCAGGATGTTGCGGACACGATCATGATGTACGAGGCCGTGCTGTCGGAGGCGTAGCTTGCGGGCTTCGCGCCGCGTTGACGGTTGACGATTGACGGTCGCGCAAGCCACCCCACTGTTAACCGTCAACGGCGCGGCGCAAGCCGCGCCTCATTTGAGTCCCGCCATGTAGCTGTAGAGCTTCCACCGCGCATCGACATCGTGCTGCGCGGCGGCGATCTGCTCCGGTGCCGCTGCGCGGAAGCGCGTCTCGCTCTTCAGGAACTGCTCGACGGGGATCTTGATCCCGCGTGAGTCGAGCTGCATCGGCGGCTCACCTTTCGCGATGCGATCGGGGTTGTAGCGATACAGGAGCCACTGTCCCGAGTCGACGATCGCTTTCTGATGCTGCAGCGCGGTCGACATGTCGATGCCGTGCGCGATGCAGTGGCTGTACGCGATGATCAGCGACGGCCCGTCGAAGGCTTCCGCCTCGATGAAGGACTTCAGCGTGTGCTCGTCGCGCGCGCCCATCGCCACGCAGGCAACGTAGATGTTGCCGTACGACATGGCGATGAGGCCGAGGTCTTTCTTGCCGGTCGCCTTGCCGCCGGCGGCGAACTTGGCCGTCGCAGCGCGCGGCGTGGCCTTCGACATCTGGCCTCCGGTGTTCGAGTAAACCTCCGTATCGAGCACGAGAACGTTCACGTTTTTTCCGCTGGCGAGCACGTGATCGAGGCCGCCGAAGCCGATGTCGTACGCCCATCCGTCCCCGCCGACGATCCAGACGCTCTTTCGCACCAGAACGTCCGCAATCGACAGCAGCTGCTGCTCGTCCGTCGCATCGAGCTTGTGCATCCGCCTCTTGAGCTCGGTGCGCCGCAGGATGCTCTTGAGACTTGCGACGCGTTCCCGCTGCTCGAAGATCTGCGCTTCATCGTTCTGCGGACACTCGATGATGGCGTTCACCAGGTTCTCGCCCAGCGGCACGGCCATTTTCTTCAGCAGCTCGATCGCGAACTCGCGCTGCTTGTCGATCGAGAGACGGAACCCGAGTCCGAATTCCGCGTTGTCCTCGAAGAGCGAATTGCACCACGCCGGTCCGCGCCCATCGGCATTCTTCGACCATGGCGTCGTCGGAAGGTTGCCTCCGTAGATCGATGAGCAGCCGGTGGCATTGGCGACGATCATCCGGTCGCCGAAGAGTTGCGTCGCCAGCTTGAGATACGGTGTCTCGCCGCACCCGGAGCACGCCCCCGAGAACTCGAACAAGGGCTGCTGCAGCTGCTGATGACGGATGAGTCCCGGATTGATCTTCCGGCGGTCGAGCTCGGGGATTCCGAGGAAGAACTCCCAGTTCGTGCGCTCGGGGTCGACGAGAGGCGCCTGCGGCTCCATGAAGAGCGTCTTGCGGTCCGCGACGGTCTTGCTCTTCGCCGGACACACGTCGACGCAGATCGCGCATCCGGTGCAATCCTCCGGCGCGACCTGAATCGTGTACGCGAGCCCCTGCCAGTCCTTGTGCATGGGCTTCAGCGACTTGAACGTCGAAGGCGCCGTGGAGAGAAGTGCCTCGTCGTACGCCTTGATTCGAATCGCGGCGTGCGGGCAGACCATCGCGCACTTGCCGCATTGGATGCACGAGGCGCTGTCCCACACCGGGATTTCCTGGGCAAGATTGCGTTTCTCGTAGCGCGTGGTTGCCGACGGATAGGTTCCGTCGCACGGCATCGCGCTGACGGGCAGATCGTCGCCGCGTCCGGCGATCATCTCGGCGAGGGTGTCATTGATCCTGAGCGGAGCGAAGGATCGCCCGCGCACAGGCGTGGACGAAACGCTTAGGTCGACCTCCTTCAAGTTCTCCAGCGCCGCATCGACCGCGCGCAGGTTCAGCTCGACGAGATTCGCCCCTTTGCGCGCGTATGTCTTGCGGATCGAGTCGCGAATCGCGTCGAGGGCCTGCGACGGCGGGATCACTTTCGCCAGCGCGAAGAAACACACCTGCATGATCGTGTTGATCCGGTTGCCGAGTCCCGTCTCGTGCGCGACGCGCGAGGCGTCGATGGCGAATACGCGCGCCTTCTTCCCGATCAGTTTCTCGCGCACGCTGTCCGGCAGCTGTTCCGGCGTGCCGTTGAAGAGGAACGTTCCGCCCGGAACCAGCTCCTTCACGACGTCGTAGCGCGAGAACAGCGAGGGCTGATGACACGCCACGAAGTTTGCCCGGCTGATGAGATAGGTCGAGTGGATCGGCCGCGGGCCGAAGCGCAGATGCGACACCGTCACCGCGCCCGCCTTCTTGGAGTCGTACACGAAGTAGCCCTGCGCGTACGCTCCGCTGTCGCCGATGATCTTGCACGTGTTCTTGTTCGCGCCGACGGTGCCGTCGGCTCCGAGGCCGTAGAAGAGGGCGCGGACGACGTCGTCGGGCTCGATCGAATACGCCGCGTCGAAATCGATGCTGGTATGGCTCACGTCGTCGTTGATGCCGACGGTGAAGTGATTCCTCGTCGTTTCGAACACGCCCTTGACCATCCCCGGTGTGAATTCCTTCGACGATAATCCGTAACGGCCGCCGATCACCTGCACGGCGCGCGCGCTCTCGCTGATGGCGGCGATCGTGTCGAGGTACAGCGGCTCTCCGGCGCTGCCCGGCTCCTTGGTGCGATCGAGCACGATGACGCGCTTCACGCTTGCCGGCAGCGCATTCACGAAACGCGACGAGTCGAATGGCCGGAACATGCGCACCTTGAGCACGCCCACCTTCTCGCCGGCTGTGGCCAGTACGTCGACGGTCTCCTGCACCGTCTCGCAACCGGAGCCCATGAGGACGATGACGCGCTCGGCGTCCACGGCGCCGTAGTACTCGTACGGCTGGTAGGCACGGCCGGTCTTTCTCGCGAATCGCTCCATCGTCTCCACAATCACGTCGACGCATTGGCGATAGAACGGATTGGCCCGCTCGCGCGACTGGAAGAAGACGTCAGGGTTCTGCGCGGTGCCGCGGATCATCGGATGGTCCGGCGAGAGTGCGCGCGCCCGATGGTCCAGCACCAGCTCGAGGTCGATCATCGACCGCATCTGATCCTCGGTCAGCACCTCGATCTTCGCGATTTCGTGCGAGGTGCGGAAGCCGTCGAAGAAGTGAAGGAACGGAATTCTCGACTCCAGCGTCGCCGCATGAGAAATGAAAGCGAAATCCTGCGCTTCCTGAACGTTGGCCGAGCAGAGCATCGCCCAACCCGTCGCGCGCGCCGCCATGACGTCGCTGTGATCGCCGAAGATCGAGAGCGCGTGCGTGGCCAATGTGCGCGCCGCGATATGAAACACGGCCGGCGTCAACTCCCCCGCGATCTTGTACATGTTCGGGATCATGAGAAGCAGACCCTGCGAAGCGGTAAAGGTCGTCGACAACGACCCGGTCTGCAGTGCACCGTGCACCGCGCCGGCGGCGCCGGCTTCGCTCTGCATCTCGATGATGGACGGCACCGTGCCCCACAGGTTCGGCTTGTGCTTCGCCGCCCATTCGTCCGCCCACTCCCCCATCGTCGATGCAGGCGTGATCGGATAGATGGCGATGATTTCGTTGAGCGCGTAGGCAACGCGCGCGGCGGCTTCGTTGCCATCCAGCATTGAGGTGGTCATCGCCCTACTCTGAGCCGATCCGCGGCGGGCTCCCATAACGCCCCTCACACCGGGTGGTGACGAACGTCACCGGGTCACCGGGTCACCGGAAGGTCATCAACTCTGCGCGTGACGGCGCGTCCACTCACGGGACGAAGAGACTTCCGCCGGTAGGAAATGGACGCTGATGACCGCGACT
>JBBRMQ010000184.1:0-8774 GCA_038230775.1 Thermoanaerobaculia bacterium | reverse complement strand
TGGCGGGAGTAACGCCAGAGGCCTTCTGCGCAGACGCGTCCGCGATTCTGAGAGTTCGCTTTGAACCGCCGCAACTGCGCGTCCGCGGCGCTCTCCCCGATCACCGCGACGAGCCACAGCACGACGCCGGCGGTTTCGACCGCCGCCAAGCGCGGCGCCTGGTTCAGACAGACGATGAGGATCGGAACCGAGAGAACGACGTTCGTCGCTCCCTGAAAGAGAAAGAAGAGGAACATCTTCCGATTGGCGCCCGCGCCCCAGGCGGCGCGCAGCTTCGCGTAGCGGCCATCCTCGACGCCGATGTGCCCGACCACCCGTCGCCAGAGGTGTGTCGCCAGCCGCACGCTCCAGATCATCATCATCGCGCCGGCCAGGACGCGGCGGACCGCGTCTCCGCTGCCGAGAAGGGCGTAAAGGAGGGCGAGAACGGCAAAGAGAGCCGACCATGCGATATCGACGATGCCGGCATTGCGCAGCTTCACGCTGGCCATCCACACGACCGACATCGTGACGAATGCCACGACCGTCGCGGCCGCGCCGAGCGTCACCATCGACCTCAGCATGTTTCACCCCTGGCTCTCTGTGGCGGAGAAGCGACCTTTCGCAACAGCGGCAGCAGCACGACGTAAACAACGACGGCTGCCGGGACAGTCGCCATCATCCACCCGACGATGCCATGCAATCCGGTCACCGCAAACCGTTCGAGGAAGGCCGTGGGATCGGTTGCGAACGCTCCCACCAGTTCTCCGGCCCGAAATGAGACACGCCGCGCGTTGAAGAGCCATTCACCGAAGCGGACGAAGACATACAGGAGCGCGATCTGCAACGGGTAGACGAGGTAGTTCACGAGTTGAATCACGGGGTGGTTCAGCCGCAGCGCAGTGGCGATGGCGAAGCAGAGCGCGGTCGTCGTTCCGAGCAGCGGAAACACTCCGATCGCGGCGCCGATCGCGATCGTCAGCGCGATCTTTTCCGGAGTGATCCCCTGACGCAGCTGGCCGGCGATGGGCGTCAGCACTCGCCGCGCGAGCCACGGTCGCACCATCACGACGCGCTCCCTCGCAACAGCAGTCTGTCCATGGATGCGCCCGTAGGAATGCGGAACAGCTGCAAGAGCATGTACGCCGACATCGCGATGTTGCCCAGGAGCATGATCAGAATGAACCAGAACACCCGGGACACCGCTGTCCGTTCCTTGTAGGCAACCCATACGAAAAACGTCAGGAAAGCGAAGTAGGCGTCGAAAAGCGTCATGATTCCCCAGGGGTTGCGGATGAGCTGCGCGCCGCCCTCGAAAATGCCGAGAGCACCGCTCGCCCACGTGGTGGAGACGACCATGAACACGAAGATGGACGAGAACAGGATGCGAAGAAACACGATCACGATCGCACCTCCTGCGCGCGAAGCGCATGATTGTTCGCGCGCGTCAGCAGCATCTGAACCACCGACACGTGCCGCATCTGAAACGCCGCTTTGCAGTACATCAGGTAGTACCGCCACTTGCGAATGAACGTCCCATCGAACCCGAGTGTGCGCACCTCGTCGAGGCGCGCCTGGAACGCGTCGTCCCACAGTTGCAGGGTGCGAGCGTAGGAATCGCCGAAGTCGTAGAGATCGTGAAGCATCAGATCGGTCGTTCGGTATACGGACCCGAGAAGTGCTCCGGCCGCCGGCACCAGTCCTCCCGGAAAGATGTGCTTCTGGATGAAGTCCACGCCGCCCCGCACCGCGTCGTAGCGCGCGTCCGGACAGGTGATCACCTGCAGAGCCATCAGGCCGTTCGGCGCCAGCACCTCGCTGCATTTTGCGAAAAAGACATCGAAGTATTCGTGCCCGACCGCTTCCAGCATCTCGATCGAGACGATCTTGTCGAATTGACCGGTGAGCTTTCGGTAATCGAGAAGCCGCAGATCGATTCTGTCCTCGAGGCCCTCCGCTTTACGCAGACGATCGGCGAAGGCGAACTGCCTCTCCGAGATCGTGATCGTCGTGACGTGGCAGCCGTGAACCCTGGCCATGTGACGGCTCATCGCTCCCCAGCCGCCGCCGATCTCGAGCACGCGGTCGCCGGCCTTCAACTGGAGCAGATCGCATAACCGCTCGTACTTGGCGTACTGCGCCTCGGCCAGAGTGGCGTCCGGGTACTGGAAGAGGGCGGACGAGTACGTCATCGACGGATCGAGGAAGAGCGAGAAGAACTCGTTGCTGAGATCGTAGTGCGCCGCGATGTTCTCCCGACTGCGCTCGATGGAGTTTGTACGGAGTCGATGACCGAGGTTGTTGATCCAGCCCAGCCAGTTCAGCACGCCCCGCCGCGCGGCGGTCTGCGCCGTCCGCTCGGCGTCGTTCAGAATGAAAAAGGACACGACTTCCGCCAGGTCGTCCGTCGTCCAATCGCCCGCCATGTACCCTTCGGCCAGGCCGATGTCCGCGAAGAAGAAGCAGCGGCGGAAGAAGTCTTCGCGCACGACATCGATGCGTGCATCGAGTCCGAAGCGCCCATTGCGCGGATTCTCCCCGCGGCCGAAATGCAGAACTTCGCCCTCAGGCAAGGTGATCGTGAGCGAGCCGTTGTTCATTCCCCGCAGTGCACGCACCACCGCGGCGCGATAGAAGCCCGTAGTCGAAGCGGCACCGATGCTTCGTGCTGGGAAGTCTGTCAGGTTGGTTTCCTTGCGCAGGCCGAAAGACCGCGCCACACGAGTGGATCGTCTTCCGACTGCCGTGGGCAGCGATTCCTCCGTACCTCGGCCCATCATCAGCCTCCCTGGTGCAGCGAAACGATTCCGCGCTGCAGTTCCGGACTCTCGCTCTTCCGATGAAATGCGATCCCCTTGGCCCAGAGACGCAGCGCTTCCCAATGAATCGCGGCGATGACCTTCAACGTCAGCAGGGGATACTTCACGGAAAACCAAATCAGCCGCGCCGTGGAGAGAGGAACACGACGGCCGGTCATCGTCGCCTTGACCAGCACGTGCTCTCCCTGCAACGTGTTGATCACAATTCCGAGCGTCTCATCCGGCACAGCAAGATGCAGATCGAGATCGTCGTCGAGGCCGGCGAAGGGCGAGATGTAGAACTCTTTCCGCTGGCGCGAGTCGAACTTGCGGCCATCGCGCAGGTGGGTTGCATCGAGAACGTAGGGCTTCATCTCGCCGAACGTGTTGCCGACCTCGGCCACCGCCGCGAAAGGCCGCCCCTCCGCGTCGAAGCAGAAGTAAAACGAGACCGGGTTGAAGACGTAACCGAGGATGCGGAGACTGGTGACGAGCTGGATGCGGTGCGGCCGTTGTGCAACTCCGTGTGCGTTCAACACTGCTCGCACGTCGAGATGATCGCGGTCGTAGAACGAGAACAGGTTGAAACGGTTGCGCGAGAGCAGCCTTGTGTGCGCGACCACTTCGTCGATCTCGTCCAGATCGAGTGAGAACGAGAAGAGCCGATAGCGGAAGCGATGCGATCTCGGCGCAAAGCGCTCGTGGGTGACGACGGATTCGTACATCGCCGATCTCACGCCGCGTCCTCCGCCGCTTCGAAGTCGACGTCGAGATGCCCGGCGATGGCGCGGCTGGCCTCAATGGCAGACGTGAACGCATCCTCGTGGAATCCGTAGCCGAAGTACGAGCCGCAGAAATAAGTAGTCTGGTCCGGACCGACGCGGTTGAGGGCGGGCAACTCGCGCTGCGCGTCGATTGCCGCCAGCGTGAAGACCGGATGGTGATAGACGATCGTCTTCAGCACTCGGGCGGGATGGATCAGACCGGGATCGTCGATCGAGACGAAGTAGTCACGGCGATCCGAGACGTTCTGGAGGCTGTTCATCCAATAGATCGTGCTGGCCGAAACTCGTCCGTTCGCTGCCGCATCGAGCCGGTAGTTCCAGGAAGCCCATGCCCGGGGAAGGCGTGGCATGGGAGCTGGATCGGTGTGCAGACTGGCCACGTTCCGTTGATAGCGGAAGGCGCCGAGGAGACGGCGCTCGTCCGCGGTCGGCTGTTGCAGCATCGCCAGCGTTTCATCGGCATGGCACGCGAAGATCACCCGGTCGAAGCGGCGCGATGAACGGTCGGCAAAGTGGATCACGGCGCCGCTAGAATCCCGATCCACCGCGACGACCGCATTCCCGAGGAAGATCCGCTCCCGGAAGCTGGCGGTCATCTTTTCGACATATCTTCTCGCCCCTCCCCGAACCGTCTTCCATTGGTGCTGGCCAGAAAGCCCTCCCAGCAGACCGTGATTGCGGAAGAAGCGGAGCAGCGTCGTGGCCGGGAACTCGCGAACGTCCTCGAAAGGCGCGGACCAGACCGCGGAAGACATCGGAAGAAGGTACAGGCTGAGAAAGTCCTCGCCGTAACCGTGCTCGTCCGAGTATTCCTGGAGCGTCATGCGCTCGTACTGGTTTCCGGCCAGCGCGCGACTGGCGTCGGTGTTGAAGCGGTTGATCTGGTACAGCGTACGAAGGAAGCGGGGGTTGACGACGTTTCGCCGCTGCGCGAAGAGCTGCCCGAGGCCGCTCCCCGCGTACTCGATTCCGGAGGGGATGTGCTGCACGCCAAACGACATGGACGTGTCGAACGTCTCCACGCCGAGGTCCGTAAAGAGTCGGGTCAGGTTCGGATAGGTGACCTCGTTGAAGACCATGAAGCCGGTGTCGATCGGAACCTGCCGGTCCCCTTCATCGGCCGGGACCGTGTTGGTGTGGCCGCCGGCGTATCCGTTCCGGTCGAAGATCGTAATGTCGAAGTCGCGATGGAGTAGATATCCGCACCCCAGGCCTGCGACTCCGGCACCTACGATGGCCAGTGTTTTCACTCTCATTCAAACTGGCGTTCACCACATGACACTCCATGCGGGTCAAAGTTGTTTGAATGCAGAGAAGATATTCTGCCGATATTTTCATGACATGAAAACGAGAAGCACGTAGTCGCAATTGAGACGCGAACAAACCCACAATAGTTGAAGACCGAGTGCGCGGCGGAGTTGATGGAGCGCTGAGCAATGGACGTTCAAATTGCGCGAATGGTCCTGGCGCCGAGCGCGGCTTTCCGAAGAGTGGCAGCGATCTTCCTCAGCGCGTCGCTCATCGGCGAGGTCTTTCGCCACGCGAGCACGATCGTGCGGTGCGGCGCGGGATCGGCGAACTTCCGCAGCTTGAGACCGCGAGCTTCGACGTCCACGGCGAGCTGCGGCAATAACGTCACCGCGCTGCCGCCGGCGACCATCTGCACCAGAGTGGTCAGACTGGTGGCGCGAAACTCGACCTCGCGCGATTTTGCGCAGATCGCCAGCGCCTGATCGCGGAAGCAGTGTCCGTCTTCGAGCAGCAGCACGCTTTCAGCGCGGAGCTCAGAGACGCGCAACGGCCGCGGATTGCTCGCCAGCGGGTGAGTGCGCGCGGCGGCGAGCAGGAAGCGATCGTGCACGATGACGTCGGCGTCGACGTCGCCGAGGTCCGCTTCTTTCGCCACGAGCATGGCGTCGAGCGTGCCGGATTCGAGCTGATCGCGGAGAACGGCGGTCTTCTCTTCCCTCCAGAGAAGATGGAGACGCGGGTACTCGCGTCGCAGCACCGGTGCGACTCGCGGCAGAAGATACGGCGAGACAGTGGGGATGATCCCGAACCGCATCGTGCCCGCGAATGGGTCGGCTGCACGACGCGCGGACATTTCGACGTCGTCAGCCTGGCGGAGAAGAATACGAGCGCGAGCGATCACATCGCTGCCACGAGAGGTAATCGCGACGTGCCGCCGGTCGCGCTCGAAGAGTTGCACGCCGATGGCCTGCTCCATCTGCGCGAGCTGCGCGGACAGCGACGGCTGGGATACATTGCACTGTTCGGCGGCTTTGCGGAAGTTCAACGTGTCCGCCAATGCGACAGCGTATTCGAGCTGCCGCAACGAGAACCGATGAGTCATAGGAAAAAGCTATCACATTGGTAAGAAACATGTCTTGGACGAATCAGGCGCGCGAGCAGATATTCGGCGCTTGAATCCCATAGGAGACGATCAACATGCCTGACAAGGAACACACCAGGAGTGTCAGCGAGAGTGAGAACCCGGCCATCCCGGCCCCGAAGCCAAAGCGGGGAAGGCCCAGGGCAAACACCGACTGGTGGCCGAATCAGCTCGACTTGTCGGTGCTTCATACGCATTCGCACCTCTCCAACCCGATGGAAGACGACTTCAACTATGCGGAGCGGTTCAAGTCGCTCGATGTCGAAGAGCTGAAGCGCGACCTCATCGCACTCATGACCAAGTCGCAGGACTGGTGGCCCGCGGACTATGGCCACTACGGACCGCTTTTCATCCGCATGACATGGCACGCCTCGGGCACGTACCGCATCTCCGACGGCCGCGGTGGCGGCGGCGAAGGGCAGCAGCGCTTCGCCCCACTCAACAGCTGGCCCGACAATGCAAATCTTGACAAAGCCCGACGGCTGCTCTGGCCAGTCAAGAAGAAGTACGGCCAGAAGATCTCGTGGGCCGATCTCCTGGTCCTGGCCGGCAACGTCGCGATGGAGTCGATGGGCTTCACGACGTTCGGCTTCGGCTTCGGCCGTCCGGATGTCTGGGAACCGGAAGACATCTTCTGGGGCGCCGAGGACACGTGGCTCGGAGACGAGCGATACAGCGGCGACCGCCAGCTCGCGAAACCCCTCGGCGCCGTGCAGATGGGTCTCATCTATGTGAACCCTGAAGGTCCGGGCGGCGTGCCCGATCCCAAAGCTGCCGCGCGCGACATCCGCGAGACGTTCGCGCGCATGGCGATGAACGATGAAGAGACCGTTGCGCTCATCGTCGGCGGACACTCGTTCGGCAAGACTCACGGCGCTGCACCGGCGACAAATCACGTTGGTCCGGAACCGGAGGCCGCCGGGATCGAAGAGCAGGGCTTTGGCTGGAAGAACAAACACGAAAGCGGCAAGGGCGCACACACCATCACCAGTGGCCTCGAAGGCGCGTGGACGAACAACCCAACGAAGTGGGACAACGGATTCCTCGAGAACCTGTTTCAGTACGAGTGGGAGCTGACGACCAGTCCCGCCGGTGCGAAGCAGTGGACGCCGAAGAACCCGGAGGCGAAAGGCACCGTGCCCGATGCGCACGACAAGTCGAAGCGTCATGCGCCGATGATGTTGACGACCGATCTCTCGCTGAAGGTCGATCCGATTTACGCACCGATCGCCAAACGCTTCTATGAACATCCGGATCAACTCGCCGACGCTTTCGCCAGAGCGTGGTTCAAATTGCTTCACCGCGACATGGGTCCGCGGCCGCGTTACCTCGGTCCGTGGATTCCCGAGCCGCAACTTTGGCAGGACCCGGTGCCGCAACTCGATCATGAGCTCATCGGCGAGCAGGACATCGCGGCGCTGAAGAAAAACGTCCTGGCTGCAGGTCTGTCCATCTCACAACTGGTCTCCACTGCGTGGAACGCTGCGGCGAGTTTCCGGGGAACGGATAAGCGCGGCGGTGCGAATGGAGCGCGGATCCGTCTTGCGCCGCAACGAGACTGGGAGTCCAACGAACCGGAGCAGCTGGCGAAGGTGTTGAAGTCTCTCGAGCAGATTCAGAAGGACTTCAACAAATCACAATCGAACGGCAAGAAGGTCTCCCTCGCCGATCTCATCGTCCTCGGCGGCTGCGCCGCGGTCGAGGAAGCAGCGAGGAAAGCGGGTCACAAGATCACGGTGGCGTTCGCGGCCGGCCGTACCGATGCATCGCAGGAGCAGACGGACGTGAATACGTTCGAAGTGCTCGAGCCGGTCGCCGACGGCTTCCGCAATTACATGCGGCCGGGAGGGCCACTGTCGCCGGAAACGCGGCTGCTCGAACGCGCGAACTTCCTGAGACTGACCGCGCCGGAAATGACGGTTCTCGTCGGCGGGATGCGTGCGTTGAACGCGAACTACGGCAGCTCAAAACACGGCATCTTCACCGATCGACCGGAGACATTGACGAACGACTTCTTCGTGAACCTTCTCGACATCAGTACGGCCTGGAGACCATTGTCCTCCGACAAGAACGTGTACGAGGGTCGCGATCGGAGTACGGGCAAACCGAAGTGGACCGCCACGGCGGCCGACCTGGTGTTCGGCGCGCACTCGCAGTTGCGCGCACTGGCCGAGGTTTACGCAAGTGACGACGCGAAGGAGAAGTTCGTGCGTGATTTCGTTGCGGCGTGGAACAAGGTGATGAACCTCGACCGCTACGACCTTCTCGCACAGGCTCGCAGGCGGGCCACCGCGGCGAACGCGTGAGTACGTAGGCAGGGGCGCTTGCGCGAGCTCCCGGCGATGTCGACCACATGGTCACGATTCAGATCGAAGGAATGTCTGCTCAAGTGGAAGAAACGCCTCACCCGGCCTCCGGCCACCCTCTCCCCGCAAGCGGGGCGAGGGGCCACCACCCCACGGTTGCCCTTCTCCCCGGTGGAGGTGGCTGGGTCCCGAGACAGACGCGGAAATCGCACTCAGGAGGTCGTCGGTTCGATCCCGATCAGCTCCACCAATGAATTAGATTCGCGCGAGCGTCGGCAATGGAGGACGAGCGTGCGGTGGGAAAAGACGCGAAAGCCTCAGAATCTCGCACTTCGTAGAGTCGAACGCGAAATGCTTTTTCCTATCCCGAAAAGGTGGGGTCCTATCTCAACTTCACTTTCGCAAGCCCCGCTCACAGCGCAAGCGCAATTCGGCCGTCACCGCGACCTCAGTTCGCCAGGCGACTCAGGACCTCCTGGCGATACCCGGTGAGACGTCCGCCGTCCACGACCAG
>JBBRMQ010000183.1:0-8876 GCA_038230775.1 Thermoanaerobaculia bacterium | reverse complement strand
GTGACTTCAGAGCAAAGGCTCGAGCCGCCCATGCCGAGAACGACGACGTCATCGAACTGCGCTTTCACCGACTCGGCGAAGCCGCGCAGCTCGCCGACACTCTTCAGCACCAGCTCGGGAACCGTGAGCCAGCCGAGGGCGTTGGCGATGATCTTCTTGTGCGCGTCGTCGTTCTTCCAGACCGTCGCGTCCTTCGCCCAGATGCGCTCCACGAACTTGTCCTTGTCAACGCGCTGCAGCGCCGCATCGACCGCGGCCTGGTTGGGACCGAGGTGCGCGGTCTGGCGCTCGAGGAGACCGCGGATGGCGGCATCGCGACGCGCTTCGATCGTCGTCATCAACGACTCGAACGAAGCGGAGAACGATTTCACTGCTTCAATGGTGAGCTGCTCGGTGATCTTGTCCAGGCTGAAGCCCTTCTCCTTGAACTTGCGCAGGACGTTCTTCGCCTCGTCGAGATTCTCCTCGATGGTGACGCGAACCTTGCCGTGATCTTTGAACGCGTCGTAGGTCGCCGGCGGGACCGTGTTCACCGTGTCGGGCGCGATCAGCGTCTCCATGTAGAGCACGTCGCTGTACTTCGGGTTCTTCGTACCCGTCGATGCCCACAGCGGCCGCTGGACCGCGGCACCCTTCTGCCGCAGCTTCTCGAATCGCGGCGTGCTGAAAACCTGTTTGAACTGCTGGTAGGCCATCTTGGCGTTGGCGATGGCGATCTTGCCGAGGATCGACTCCAGATCTTTGTCGCCGGTCTCTTTGATCTTCGCTTCCACCTGCTTGTCGGCCTGCGTATCGATGCGGCTGACGAAGAAGCTGGCCACCGAGCGGATGTGATCGATGGGCAGTCCCTTTTCGGCGCGGCGCTCGAGGCCGCGGATGTAGGCCTCGATCACCTTGCCGTACACATCGTTCGAGAAGAGCAGCGTGATGTTGATGTTGATGCCGCTGAAGATCGCCTCTTCGATCGCCGGGATGCCTTCGGCGGTGCCGGGGATCTTGACCATGATGTTCGGGCGCGCCAGCCTGGCGAACAATCTCTTCGCTTCGCCGATGGTGCCTTTGGTGTCGCTGGCAAGGAGCGGGTTCACCTCGATGCTGATGAAGCCGTCGGTCCCCTTGGTACGGTCGTACACGGGCCGGAAAATGTCGGCGGCGTCACCGATGTCCTTGATCGCCAGCTCGTCGAAGATTTCCTCGCGCGATTTTTTCTGCGCGGCGAGTTGCCGGAGCTGCGCGTCGTAGTCTTCGCTGCCGCCGATCGCTTTCTCGAAGATCGTCGGATTCGAGGTCATGCCTCGCAGGTCGTCCTCTTCGATCATCTTCTTGAGTTTGCCGGTCGTGATGAGACGGCGCTCCATCTGGTCGTACCAGATGCTCTGACCGGTTTTCGCAAGCTCGACAAGTGGGTTGCTCATGGGAACTCCTCCGTGAAACGCGAAGCATATCGCTCGACAGATGTCGCGCGGTAATCCGCTCCGGTACTATGGAGGCATCCACGAACCATCCGGTGATGAGCGACGTCCCCTCAAACAATGAAGTGACGCAGATGATGACCGTCGGCGTTGCCGCTGCAGAGCGCGGCGACTACGAGGGCGCGCTCAAATTGCTTTCGAACGTCTATCGGCTGGTGCCGCCGGACAAATATCCGCAGGGTTTGTCGGCCTACGGGCTCAGCGTGGCGAAAGCCGAGAAGAAGAACAAGATCGGCGCGGACATGTGCCAGAAAGCGCTCGAGCTGCAGCCGTACGAGGGGAAGCACTGGGCGAACCTCGTGCGGGTCTACATCGCGGGAAAGAACCGCCGCAAGGCCGTCGAAGTCCTCGAAAAAGGGCTGAAGAAGACCCGCAATGACGCGGCGCTCGTTCAGGTGCGGGAGGAGATCAAGTACCGGCAGGCGCCGTCGTTCAGCTTCCTGCCGCGCCAGCACCCGCTCAATAAGTTTTACAGCCGTACGGCGGGGCGGCTCAAGACGCGGGGAAAGATCATCGCCATCCTCGTGCTGGGCCTGATCTACATCGCCATGCTGGCGGGCGTTTTCCTGGCGATCATCGAGTAGCGCGTTACTTCGCGCCGTCCTGTTTGCCCTGGGGATAGGCGATGAATGCGCCGTTCGAGTAGACGATGTCGCAATCGAAGTTCGTCGTCACCTGAATCCTGTAGTTCTTCTTTTTCTTCGCTTCGAACACACCGTCGCGGCCGGGGGAACGGATCGAATAGAGAGACGCTGGTGTCGCGCTGCCAATCACCGAATCGAGGGCGAAGTCGAGCGCGGATCCCCAGCCATCCGTGCCCGGGATGCTCTTGATGTAGGTCGGCGTCAGGATCGTGGTCAGCTCAGTCTCGTCGACGACGTTCGCAGGCATTGCGAAGGACGCCCCGCCGGCGTTGTAGGCCTTGACCTCCGCCGCGCGCGCTTCCCACGCCATGGCGATCGTCCGCATGTTGGAGATCGTCTTCGCCTGTTTTGCCCGATTCTGCGCGTTCATGTACATGGGAATGGCGATCGCGGCCAGAAAGCCGAGAATCGCGCAGACGATCAGCGTCTCGAGAATCGTGAAGCCCTGATTTTTCACCGGAAACCCGTTGGAATCTTATCAGACGCCGGCGCGCCGGATCGCCTGCGTGGCGATGCGCGCCACATACAGGCTGACGAGAACGGCTCCCGCTGCGGTCACGATCAGCGTCACGCGGTTGCCCTCCCCTCGGACGGCCGCCGCGCCGGCGGCACCGGCGTAGGTGAACGCGATCACGCCCGGAAGGATCCCGAACATGGTGGTCAGCACGTACGGCAGCAGTCGCACACCTGTTAGGCCGAGCACATAGTTGATCCAGGTGAACGGAGGAAATCCAGAAACGCGCATGAGAAGCATGAGCTTCGTGCCCTCGTGCCGGATTGCGGTGTCGATGGCGCGGAGCTTCGGCTTGCTCGCCGTCCATGCCTCGACGCGATCGCGCAGGATGGTCTTCGCGAGGACGAAGGCGATCGTCGCGCCGAGGGTTGCGCCGATCGTGACGACGATGCTGCCCGCCACCACGCCGAAAATCGCGCCGGCACCGAGCGTGAGCAGCGATGCGGGAACCAGAAAAACGACCGAGACCGCGTACACCGCAGCGTACAGAACGTAGCCCGCCGGCCCGAGGCCCTGCACGTATAGATGAAACACGTGCAGCCACTCACGAATCGGAAGCAGGCGGATCGCGACGATGAGCGCGACCACCACGGCGGCGGCGATGAGGACCTTCTTCAGGGATGCGATTCTACGCAAAGAGCTTCTTGACCGACTTGACGATCATCAGGATTGAGCCGACCGCGGCGATCAAGATGCCGAGGACGAGACCGATCGCGCCGCCCGCAGCTGCGATCGGGAGACGGGAGCCGATCTTCGGCGGCGGGCTCTCAGACTGAGGCGGCTGGCTCTTATCGTGCCGATCGGCGGCCTGAGAGGCCGCCGGCCCGGAAGTCTGCTCAGACTCCCCCTTCTTGCTGCCGTGCATTCGTGTGTACACCTGCGTGAACTCGGCGCCGAAGAAAAGAATGTTCGCCGACCAGAAGATCCAAAGCAGCAGCACGACGAGCGACCCGGCTGCTCCGTACGCCGAGCCGACGGATGCCTTGCCCAGCCACAGCCCGAGTCCGAGCTTGCCGAGAACGAAGAAAAGCGAGGTGAATCCGGCGCCGAGCCAGACGTCGTGCCATTCGATCTTCACGTCCGGCAGAAACTTGAAGATCATCGCGAACAAGACCGCGATGACCGCGAACGACACGACGAGCTGCATGGTCTGCCAGACACCCTCGCCACCGGGAAGCCGCTGCCCGGCGAACTTCCCCACCGCCGCGATCGCTGCATCGAGGACGAGCGAGACGAGAAGAAGAAACCCGACGCCCAACACCATCGCGAAGGAGAGAAATCGCTCGTGGATCATCGCGGCGATGCCGCCCGATTTCTTTTCCTCGACGTTCCAGATGGTGTTCATCGCGTCTTTCAACTGGCCGAACACGCCGGACGCGCCGAACAGCAGCGTCACGGCGCCGATGATGATCGCGATCGTGCCGCTCTTCGGTTTCGAGGCGCTGGTGAGCATCTCCTGGATCGCTTTGCCGCCGGCCTCGCCGAACAGTCCGCGAAGCTGCGCCAGAATCTGGGCCTGGGCCGCTGAGCGGCCGAACACCAGGCCGGCGATTGCCACAGCGATGATGAGCAATGGCGCGATCGAGAAAATCGTGTAGTACGCGAGCGCCGCGGCGAGCCGCTGCGCCTTATCGCCGCCGAATTCAGTCCAGGTCTGCTTGAAAACGTCCAGATAGCGCTTCATGCAGAAGCGCTATTTCCTCATCCATGCCACACAGCGCTCGAGCTCGTCCCGCATGTCCGCCGCCGGAAGATGAATCGGCCGTCCATGGCCGGGTAACACCCACTCAAAACGGTAGTCGAGCAGGCGTTCCATCGACTCGATCTGCTCGCTCCACGAATACCAGCAGGCGCTGCGGAAGGCGTAGAGGTGCCCACGGTCGTTACTCCATGCGAGGTGATCGCCGGTGAAGAGAAACTTCTCGCGATACAAGAAGACGGCGTGACCCTTGGTATGGCCCGGCGTCGGGATCATCACGATGCCGTCGTTGAGGGTGATCGGGTCGCGACCCGTCGGTTGGATCTCGACGGAGGCGGTTCGAGTCCGCACGTCATCGCGATGCAGCACACGCTCGCAGCCGAACCGCTCGTGAAACTTCTCGTGGTCGGCGACATCGTCCTGATGGGTCAGCAGCAGACGACGCACGCCGCCGAGCGCTTCGATGTTCTTCACGAGCGGCGCGGTGAAGCGCGGAGAGTCGACCATCACGCGGACATCACGCAGGTAATAGCTGATCGCACCGAAGGACGATTCCGACGTGTAGCCGCAGCGGAAGACGTCGTCGTCGATCGGCTCCGGCAGACTGGCCACCGCCTCGACCATATTTCGTTTCGCCAGATCGCCGATCGATGCCGTCGGACACGAGATCAGCGCGCGCTGGGCCGCAAGCAGCTCCTGATTGTCTTGCGGCTGGTGGTAGACCGCGGATTGATCGCCGGCATCGCGAAAGACAGCGGGAGCGATCACGCGGCATGCGTCGCAGTCGATGCAGGTGGAGTCGACGAAGAAGTCGCCGTCGATGTTGTCGGCGAGCTTGAGAGCGTGTCGTGCCACGCGGGAGATAACGGATTGCAACGCCGATGTCATCCCGAGGTGTGGCTCCCCTCATCCGCCCTTCGGGCACCTTCTCCCCGCACGCGGGGAGAAGGGCTACGAGGACGCAATACCTTGCTGCGGCGAGACGAGTTCGTAGCCCCTCGCCCCGCGCAGCGGGGAGAGGGTGGCCGAAGGCCGGGTGAGGGGCCCACACCCACGTAAGCCACGGGATGACAAGCGCGATATCTTTCGTTACCCAACGCGCATGTTCGACAACCTGCAGGACAAGATGGACCGCGTCTTCAAGACGCTCCGCGGCGAAGGCAGTCTCAACGAGTGGCACATCGACAATGCCCTCAAAGAGATCCGTCTCGCGTTGCTGGAGGCCGACGTCCATTTCAAGACGGTCAAAGAGTTCACCAACCGCGTTCGCGAGAAGTCGGTCGGCCAGGACGTCCTGACGGCGTTCTCCCCCGCGCAACAGGTCACCAAAGTCGTCCGCGACGAGCTCCAGCACCTCCTGGGCGACAACGAAGTCGGACTCGCGCTGGTCGGCAGCCCGGCAGTGGTGATGATGACGGGACTTCAGGGCTCGGGGAAGACCACGACGTCAGGCAAGCTCGCGCTGCACCTCAGGAATCGCGGACGGCGACCGCTGCTCGTGCCGTGCGACGTCTATCGCCCCGCCGCGATCGATCAGCTCCGCATCGTGGCGAAGAACGTCGGCGTGCCATTCTTCGAGATCGGCGAGAACCGCAATCCGGTCGAGATCGCGACGAGGGCCGTCAGCGAAGGAAAGACGCTTCTCTACGACACCATCATCCTCGACACCGCCGGCCGCCTGCACATCGACGCGGAGCTGATGCAGGAGCTCGATGCGATCAAGCGCGAGACGCGGCCGAGCGAGATCCTCTTCGTCGCCGATGCGATGACCGGTCAGGACGCGGTCAAGTCGGCGAAGGAATTCGACGACCGGCTCGGCGTCACCGGCATCGTGCTCACGAAACTCGACGGCGATGCGCGCGGCGGCGCTGCGCTGTCGATCAAGTCGGTCGTCAACCGTCCGATCAAGCTCGTTGGCATCGGCGAGAAGTACACCGATCTCGACGTCTTCCACCCCGACCGCATGGCCTCCCGAATCCTCGGCATGGGCGACGTGCTGTCGCTCATCGAGAAGGTCGAGGCCGAGGTCGATCAGAAGGAAGCGGCGCGGCTGGCGCAGCGCGTTGCGAAGGACAAGTTCACGCTCGAGGACCTGCGCGGGCAGCTGCAGCAGGTCAAGAAGATGGGCTCGCTAACGGATCTGGTCGGCATGCTTCCGGGCGTCGGCAATAAGATCACCGACGCGGACATCGACCCGAAAGCGATCACCCGGATGCAGGCCATCCTCGACTCGATGACGATCAAGGAGCGCGAGTTCCCCCAGATCCTCAACGGTCACCGCAAGAAGCGGATCGCCAAGGGATCGGGGACGTCGGTTCAGGAGATCAACCGGCTGCTCAAGCAATATCTGCAGATGAAGAAGATGATGAAGACCTTCTCGAAGGGCTTCGGCGCGCGGCGGTTCGGCAAGATGGTGAAGGGGCTGCCGCCGGAGTTTTTGCAGTAGCCCCTCATCCGCGCTTCGCGCACATTCTCCCCGCACCCGGGGAGAACGGCTACTAACCGTAGCCGAAGGCCGGGTGAGGGGTAGATCGGAATTCGAGCCGCGCGTCATACGTTCAGCGGCCCGTTCAGGATACATTTACGTCAAGGAGCAGTCTCGAATGTTGAAGATTCGTTTACGCCGCGGTGGAGCATCCCACTCGCCGTTTTATCGCGTAGTGGTTTCGGACTCCCTGCGGACGCCGCGCGCGGCCACGGTGGAGCAGATCGGCCACTACGATCCGAAGAAGAATCCGCCGGATGTGAAGATCGACCGCGAGCGCGTCGATTACTGGGTGTCGAAGGGCGCACAGCTCTCGCCGACCGTGAAGTCGCTGCTCAAGAAACTCAAGTGACGCCGCAGGCGTCATCCTGAGCCGCGACGACGGCGAAGGATCTCCTGCGAGCCAAGTACGGAGGGGATTCCTCGCCGTCTTCGCGGCTCGGAATGACACGAGATGAAAGAACTGGTTGAGTTTGTGGCCAAGTCATTAGTGGACGAGCCCGACGCGGTGAAGGTCCGCACGCACGAACGCGATCAGGCCACGGTGATCGAGCTGGAAGTCGCCCCTCCCGATCTCGGCAAGGTGATCGGTCGTCAGGGACGCACGGCGCGCGCGCTGCGCACGCTGCTCACGGCGGCCGGTCAGAAAACGCGGCGGCGCTACATCCTCGACATCCTGGACTGAGGCCGGCGCAATGCCGAAGCCCAGAGGCTCCGACCCCCGACCTCCGATCCCCAACCCGCCTGCTTCACGCATCGCGCTTGGGCGCATCCGCAAGTCGCACGGCGTTCGCGGCGAAGCGAGTGTCGAGCCGTGGACGGAATTCGAGCGATTTCAGGAAGTCACGGCCGTGACGCTGGTGTCGCCGGACGAAACCGCAACGAGACCGGCGCGCATCGAGAGTGTTCGCGCGCACAGCGGCAGCGCGCTCATCAAGTTCGCCGGCATCGCCACGCCCGAAGACATGCAACTCCTGCGGGGCTGGACGATCGAGATTCCGGAATCGCAGGTGCGCAAGCTCGACGCGAATGAATACTTCCTGCACGATCTCGTCGGATTGCATCTGATCGACAACGACGGCAACGATCGCGGCGAAGTCGTCGAGGTCTTTGAGGGCGGCGGCGGCGTGTTGCTGAACGTGCAACGCCCTGACGGAAAGAAGTACGACGTCCCATTTGCATCGGCGATCTGCACCGACATCGACATCAAGGCAAAGCGAATCGTCGTGAATCTACCTGGCGGAATCGATGAGGATTGATTTCGTCACGATCTTTCCGCGGATGTTCGACGCGTTTCTGGCCGAGGGCGTGATTGCGCGCGGGATCAAGAGCGGAGCGCTCGATACTCGTGTGTGGGATCTTCGCGATTACGCGACCGATAAGCACCGCTCGACCGACGACGAAGCGTATGGCGGTGGGCCGGGCATGGTCATGTTGGCGGAGCCCGTATTGCGGTGTGTGGAGGCAATTGCTGGAGAAATTCGAGATTCGAAATTCGAAATTCTGATGACGTCTCCGCAAGGGCGCGTCTTCGATCAGTCCGTCGCCGCGGAGATGTCGAAGAAGTCCTGGCTGATCTTTCTGTGCGGCCGCTACGAGGGCTTCGACGAGCGGATCAAAGACATCCTGCAACCGGAGGAGGTCTCGGTCGGCGATTTCGTGGTCTCGGGTGGCGAGTTGCCAGCGATGTTGATGGCGGACGCGATCGGCCGGCTGATTGAAGGGGTGGTCGGTAATGCCGAGTCCGTCAGCGGCGATTCGTTTTACGACGGATTGCTCGACTATCCACACTACACGCGGCCTGAAGAGGTCCGCGGGCGCCGCATCCCCGAGATTTTGCTCTCGGGTCACCACGAGAGAATCCGCAAGTGGCGGAAAGAACAGGCCTTACGCGCAACGTTCCAGAAGCGGCCCGACCTTCTCGAGAGCGCCGATCTCGACCCGGAATCGAGGGAAATTCTCCGCCGGATCGAGAATGAAACGTAGGAACGCGTGGTTCTAGGCCCAGCGGCACGGTAGAATGCCCGCTCATTTTTTGTCGAGGTAAAGCCAGTCATGCCAG
>JBBRMQ010000182.1:0-8984 GCA_038230775.1 Thermoanaerobaculia bacterium | reverse complement strand
TTTTCACTCATGATCCATCCGATCGAGGTTGACGGCACCGGCGAGGCAACGCATCTCGACGCGCCCGTCCTCGCTCGCCTCCACCGTCGTGCTTCCGTATGCGGCGCCCGTAGGCGGCAGAACGTAAGCACGCGTTCCCAGCTGCACGGTCGCGCCTTGCGCCGCCTGATACTGCAGCAGCGAGTTCCCGCGCTGCGCGAGAAACGAAAGCGAATCGCCGGCGCGAAGGATCCAGCCGCCGCGATAGAGGAACCGCTGCACCTGAAAAACGTACGGATAGAGCTCGCCGCCTTCGTGCAAAACGTGTGCGTCCTCGAACTCGATGCGCTGCCCCGGCCGGCGGCCGAGCACGAACGCGCCGCCGAGGAGCGCGGCGAGGACGAGAGGCGATGCGAGGCGGCCCGTACGGAAAACGATGAGCATCGCCACCAGTAGCACCGCTGCGACATACGCGGCGAAGTTCATGCGGATGTAGCTCGGAAAGAGGCGCGAGAAGTCCGAATGCCAGATCGACGACAGCACTTCACCGGTGATGCTCTCGCCGTTCGCGATGTGAAACAGCCGCCACGGAAAGGCCATCCCGTGCGCGACGAGTGCAATCGTCCATGCGGCCGCCACCGCGATCGGACCGGCGTCGATCCGCTCCCACAGCGTCGCCGCCCCTAACGCCAGGACCGGCATGAAGATCACGATGTACCGCAGCGCCGGAGACCATCCGCCATGCCATTCCGCGCGCGGAATCAGATAGAAGATGTAGAGCGTCGCCGCGCTCATGCCGATGCGGAATCCGGCGGACATCGATCGCCACCGCGTCAGCGCGATGACGCCGAACATGTAGACCGGCGCCTGAAACATGATGCCCTGCTGTCCATCGAGGATCAGCCCGAACAATGCGCGGACCATCGCAGCGCCGGCTCCGGGGATCAGCTCGTGCGGATCGTGGGCGCTGGTCGCACTCCCCGACAACAGCCACGCGGCCCCCAGAGGCAACGCGAGCACGATGGCGGCGATCACGAACTGACGCGGACGCCGCATCGCGCGCGCGAGCAGCACGATCGCGATCAGCACGAACCGCAACTTCAAGAGGACGAGGGCCAGGAGCGCCGGAAGCCACCGCCGGGTTCTTCGCGCCCGGATGCCACGCACAGCCTCCACAAAAAACCACGCCCCAGGCACTTCCGGCCACACACGAATCGCGTAGAAAACGATCGGCGGTCCGAGCGCCACGAACGGAAAGATCGCCCGAATGGTGGAGTCACGGCATCCTTCTTCTTCCAGCAGGCGCACGGTCGATCGCGCAAGCAGCGCACCGAAGATCGCCATCGTGAGGAGAACGCCTTCGAGCCCCCCCGCGAGATACCCCGGCGAAAGCAACAACGGCAGGAACGGCTCGAGATGGGAGCGACTCATGTTGTCGCCGAGCTGCGGTTTGAGATCGGGACGCCGCGTCGCCGAATGCGCGAGGTCGTGAAACTGATTCGTGAGATCGAGATCGTGGTCGTGCACCATCGACTCGGTGATCAGAATGTAGAACGGCTCGTCGCCGTCCGGAGGGGTGCGCGTCATGAGCGGAATGGCCGCGGCGTAAAACAGAAACACGACGAACGCGGCGCGCGACGCGGACCAGCGCGCGTCCTCCTTCTCGAATGCGACGATCGCCCACAACAGTGCCGTCTGCAGAACGCCCGTGGTCACAATCGCGAGGTACGCATCGACGTCGACGTTGAACGCGCGCACGACGATGCCGAGGAACGCGAGGAGGCCCCACATGCCGGCGGCGATGCTGAAATAGCGCAGGAGCGCACGTCCGCGCAGGAGAACGAACGGTGCGACGACCGCGGCAGCCGCGAAGAGCGCGACCTTCATTCGAGATCGATCGATTCCACCTGGAGTCTCGTGCCCGGTCGCAGTCCGGCATCCGCGGTGACGCGAACGGTGGCGATGTCGTGAGCCGCCGTCATCGCCATCCTGCCGGCGCCGTACAACCACGACGTGGCGCCGAAGCCGCGAAAATCGTCGCACGGCGTCAGCGCTGGACGGTTGTGGGACGACAGGTAGTGCTCCCGCCGCATGAAGCCGAAGTCGGCGACGTCGCCGATGCGGATGTCCCGCGAGGTAACCTCGCCATTGCGTTCGATCACGTCGATCCGGCCTAACAACGTCCCCGGCCACAGGCGCGAGGCCTGCGCGCCACTGGCGGTGATCGTCACGGTACGGATTCCCTCCGGCACGGGGACTGATACGGAGCGCGACGGCTCGAGCGCCGCTCCGACAGTCTGGTTTCGTTCCGAGACGTGCGCTGCATGAAGAAACGCAGGGAACGAGCGCGCCAACAGTCCGCTCCACGGCCAGAGCGCAAAGAGCGCGACCACGGCGGTCTGAGGGATGACTGGAATCCGGCGAACGAGCGGCAGAGCGAGCGCGCAGGCGCCCACGACGAACATGGAGGCGAACGACGCACGCCCGAGCGAGAGGCCGGCAAGCATCGACGCCGCGGCTGCGAGCCGGAAGGGAACGGGCAGGAGTGTGAGCGCCGCGACGATGAACGGAAACAGAAGTCCGCGACCCGGAATTACTGGCGTGACGACTGCGATCGCGATCGCTGCCGCCACCGCCAGCGGCGACTCATCGCGCATCGCGACGTAAGCGATCAGCACGCCGGTTAGGACGATCAGTTCCCGCCAGATCATCACATCGCGCAGCGGAAGCCAACGCACCAGCGCGATGCCGAGGATGAGCGTCTTGTGGGGCCAGCCCTCTGGCTGGCCGGGCAGCCGGAGGGCTGGCCCCACACAGAACACCACAGGAGGTGCGAGGAACGCCGCTGCCGCACAGGACGTGATCAGGCCCACCGCCAGCCATCGCGTCCGTTCATCGGGAAAAAACATGAACGCGCAGACGAGCAGCGGGGCGATCAATTCGAGGCAACGGCGCATTCGGTCGGATTGCGGAAAAACGCCGGATCGAATCCCTCGAGCGTCTCCGCGGTCATCGTTCCGCGGTAGACCACGCGGGCGTCGCCTTTGAGCTTCAGGTCGCGGATCTCGTTGCCCACGCGCGTGAACGATACCTCGAACTCGATCCCGCTCCGGGTCTTCACCTTCACCGGCGACACGACTTTGTCGAAGAGCGCGCTGGCAGTGACGGATGACACCACGCCCGATCCGCACGAGAGAGTCTCGGCTTCGACGCCGCGCTCGTAGGTGCGGACCTCGATCGATTGCTTGTCGCGGATGACGACGAAGTTGACGTTGGCGCCCTGGGGCTGAAGATCGGCGTGATTGCGGATCGCGCGGCCGAGGGGGACGATGTCGTGCGACCAGAGATCGTCGCGCAGAAAAATCACGTAATGCGGAACCCCGAGCATCAGCGAGGTTCCCTGGATCGTGCGGTCGAAGAAACGCAGGGGACGATCCAGGGTCACGGAAGATGGCGAAGTGACCGACAGGATCACGAGCCCCTTCTCGTCGACCGCAACGTTCATGACGCCGGCATCGGTCTCGATCGTCATCCGGTGCGTAGCCATTCCGGCGTAGAGCGCGAATCGCGCCGCGCATCGGGTGCCGTTCGCGCAGAAGTCGGCCCGGGTTCCGTCCGCGTTGTAGTAGATCATCCGCACGCTGGCCTTGTCCGACGTGTCGACCAGGATGAGGCCGTCGGCGCCGACGGAGAGATGCGGCGTGCAGATTCGACGCGCGAACTCTTCCACGTTCGTCACACGCCCGCCGCGATTGTCGATCACGACGAAGTCGTTTCCGCCGCCTGCCATCTTCGCAAACGCCAGCGGCTCTTGAACTTGACCAGGAAACAGCATCGGAATTTTCATCGCGGCCGCGCCCTTTGAAACGGGCGGTCCGCACTCCTGCAATTGTCGCACGCAAGCCGCATGCGCGGAACCGGACTGGCCGCACGGCCGTCAATACTCACGGAGGAACTCTCTTGAAATCGTTCTCTCGCAACCTGGCGGCCGCGCTGCTCTGCGCCACCACCGCCCTCGGCCAGCAGCCCACCAACCCGTCGACGACATACGTCGAGCGGGTCGAAGTCCGCGTCATCAACATCGATGTGGTTGTGACGGACAGGAAGGGCGTGCCGATCACCGGCCTGACCAAAGACGATTTTCAGCTCTACGAGAACGGCGCTCCCAAGGCGATCTCGAACTTCTACGAAGTCGAGGCGCAGAAGCGCGCCACGCCGGCCGTGGCCGAAGCGGGGAAGCCGGCTCCGCCAACGGCGGCGCGAGAGGAGATTCCTGAGACCATGCGGCGACGCATGATCTTCTACATCGACAATCTCTCGCTCGCTCCGTTCAACCGCAACCGTGTGTTCAAGGACATGAAGCAGTTCGCCAAGGAATCGATGCGCCCGGGGATCGATGAGGCGATGATCGCCACCTTCAATCGCAGCATGAAAGTGCGCACGCCGTTCACGCGTGATCCCGGCCTCATCGCGCAGACCCTCGACATCATCGCCGGCGAATCCGGCCTGGGCGTCGCCGCCCGCAGCTCGGCGCGCGACGTCATGACTCGCATCAAGGACGCCCAGAACTACGACGAGGCGCTGTCCGCCGCGCGGCAGTATGCGGAGGAAGTGAATCACGACCTGCGCAACAGCGTGGACTCGCTCAACGCGCTCATGTCGACGCTCGCCGGCGTCGAGGGCAAGAAGATCCTGGTGCTGACGACGGAAGGCTTCCCGACGCAGCCGGGTCGCGAGATGTTCTATCAGGTCGAGGAAGTCTCGCGCGAGAAGGGGTGGCAGGGGCAGTCGACGCTTCTCGAAGGCATGGGCTACGACGCGAACGGTCAGATCCAGTCGATCGCGAAGACGGCCAACGCGAACGGCATCACCATGTACGCCATTCACGCCGGCGGTCTCGGCGCCGCGATGGAAGGGTCGTCCGCGGAGAACAACCGCGCCACGTCGTACTCCGTGACTCAGACGGCGATCTCGAACTCGACCGAGTCGCTGCAGACGATCGCGGAGATGACCGGCGGCCTGGCGGCAATCAACACGAACAACTTCGCACGAGCGTTCCAGAACATCGAACGCGATCTCGATTCGTACTACTCGCTCGGCTACCGGTCGGGCACCGAACGTGTCGACCGGCAGCGTTCCATCAGCGTTCGCGTGAAGAACAGGAACTACGTGGTCCGCAGCCGGCAGTCATTCGTCGAGAAATCGACGTTCGCCGAGATGAGCGATCGTGTCATCGCGAACCTGCTCTACAAGACGAAGGCGAACGATCTCAAAATCGTGGTCAAGGCCGGCCGTCCCGTTGCGGCGGACGACCTCTTCAAGGTGCCCGTCGAAGTGCAGATCCCGATGGAGAGCCTCACGCTCCTGCCTCAGGGCGACGTGTACATGGGCGGGTTCTCGCTCTTCGTGGTGGTCGGCAACAAGGACAGCGACATGTCGGACGTCGCCCACAAGACGCATCAGATCAGCGTGCCGGCCGCGGATTACGCGAAGCTCAAGGGGAAGTACTACACGTATTCGCTCGACCTGATGATGGAGCCGGGTCTGAACAAGATCTCGGTCGGCGTGGTCGACGACGTCTCGAACGTGAGCGGCTTCGATCGGCAGCAGGTGATTGCGCAGGACTTGCGATAAAGAGTAAGGACGTAAGGCCGTAGAACCGGTAGTTTCGATCTACGGTCTCTACGCCCTTACTCGTCTTACTGTTTCTCCACCATGCGCGTCCTCTTCACCATCCAGTATCTCGGCACGCGATACGCGGGCTGGCAGATGCAGGCGAATGCGATCGGCATCCAGCAGGTCGTGGAAGAGGCGCTTGGGAAGATGTTCGGCAGCGCGATTCGCATCGAGGGTGCGGGCCGCACCGACTCCGGCGTTCACGCGCGCGCGCAGAAAGCGCACGCCGACATCCCCTTCGACATCCCCCGCCGCGGATTTCTTCTCGGCCTCAACGAGGTCCTTCCGCAGGACATCCGCGTGACCGCGATCGACGATGTCAGCGATGATTTCCACTGCCGCTTTGACGCGAAACAGAAGACGTACGTCTATCAGATCTGGAACGCACCGTACGCCGACGTCTTCGCGAACGAGACGCATGCGCACATGTTTCAGCCGCTCGACGCGGCCGTCATGCATCGGGCTGCCGCGGCAATTGCCGGAAAGCACGACTTCCGCGCATTCACGGTCGCGGAACCCGAAGTCTCCTCCACCGTCCGAACAGTCGAGTCCGTCGAGGTTCAACGGGACGGCGACGCGGTCCGTATCCGGATCACCGCCGACGGCTTCCTCCGGTTCATGGTCCGGCGGCTGGCGGGATCGCTGATCGAGATCGGGCGCGGCAAGCTCGAATCCGGCGCGATCTTCGATGAAGCGCGCTGGACCGCACCGGCGAAGGGGCTCGTCCTATGGCAGATCAACTATGAGCGCCGCTGACGGGGCGCGTTGTCGGTTGTCGGTTGTCGGTTGTGAGGGCGTGTGGACAACCGACCACCGACAACTGACAACGCGCGCGAAGCGCGCTAACATCGGCGCTTCGAAATGATCGATCTCTCCAAACTGGCCGAGCCCGGCTCACTCGAAGAGACGCTTCGCGACCGGATCGATTTGAAGCGTCTCCCGCGACACGTCGCGGTGATCATGGACGGGAATGGCCGCTGGGCGCGCGCGCGCAATCTGCCCCGCGTCGAGGGGCACCGCGCCGGCATCGCCTCGGTCCGCGAGATCGTCGAGACCGGAGCGCGTCTGGAGCTCGGCGTCATGACGCTATACGCTTTTTCCGTCGAGAACTGGAAGCGGCCGCGCTACGAAGTCGCCACGCTGATGATGCTGCTCAAGGAGTACCTGCGCAAAGAGCTCGAGACGCTGATGGAGAACAACATCCGCTTCTCCGCTATCGGCCGGGTCGACGGGCTCGATCCGAGCGTGCAGCGCGAGCTGAAATACGCGGAAAACGAGACGGCGAACAACACCGGCCTCCTCTTTCAGATCGCGCTCAACTATGGCGGCCGCGCGGAGATCGTCGATACCTGCAACCGCATCATGGCGCTCCTGCGCGAGCGCGAGATGAGCGACGCCGTGATCGACGAACAGTTTTTCTCGGACCATCTCTACACCGCGAATGTCGATGATCCGGACCTCCTCATCCGCACGAGCGGAGAGCTTCGCGTGTCGAACTTCCTGCTCTGGCAGATCGCGTACGCGGAGATTCACGTAACGAAAGTGCTCTGGCCGGACTTCCGGCGGAAGGATCTCTACGAAGCGATCATCGATTTTCAGTCGCGCGAGCGACGGTACGGCGCGGTCGAGGAATCCGACGCGCAGATATTCATCGAAGCGGACGGCTCCAGCTCGTCGTAGATGAAATACGCCCGCGAGCTGACCGCCCTCCTGCTCGCGCCGGTCGCGATCTACATCGTCGGATGGTCGAACTCGTACGTGTTCGCCGGAACCGTCGCGCTGATCGGCGCACTGGCCCTCTACGAGTTCCTGACCCTCGGCCGCCGCAAGGGATACTCGATTCCGGTTCCCCTCTGCATCATCGTCATGCTGTTCATCATCGCGGCGTTCATCCTGGAGCCGATCTCCGTCGAGATGGGCGTCTTCGTCGCGCTGCTGCTGATTCCGACGTCGTACGTCTTCAGCAATGCCGACCTCGATCAGGCGCTGCCTTCGAGTGCGATCGCGGTCATGGGCACCCTGTATGTCGGCATGTTAGGCGGCTCGCTGATCCGGCTGCGAAACGACTTCTCGCCGGCCATCGGGCCGAAGCTGGTGTTCTTCCTCCTGCTCGTCGTGTGGCTGGGTGACGCGGGCGCGTACTACGTCGGCAGGCAATTCGGACGTCGCAAGCTCTCGCCGCGCATCAGCCCCAAGAAGACGGTGGAAGGTCTGATGGGCGGGATTGCGATGTCGATCATCACGGCGATCGTCATCCGGTCGACCTTTTTCCATGAGTTCCCGATCGTGCACGCCGTGATCGCCGGAGTGGTGCTCTCGATCGCCGGCGTGATCGGCGATCTCGCCGAATCGATGTGGAAGCGCTCGGCGGCAGTGAAAGACTCCGGGTCGCTCATTCCGGGACACGGCGGGTTTCTCGACCGCTTCGATTCCATCTTCTTTACGACGCCGATCCTCTACGTCTACTGGGTGCTGATCCAGAACGGGTTCAGCACCATGAGGATCATGTCCGCATGAAACGCCTCTCGATCCTCGGCAGCACCGGCTCGGTTGGCACCAACACGCTGGCGGTCGTCGACGCGTTCCCCGGCGAGTTGCAGGTCGTGGGGCTGGCCGCGGGCGGCAACATCGATCTGCTCGTCGATCAGGTGACGCGATACCGGCCG
Organism: Thermoanaerobaculia bacterium; assembly: GCA_038230775.1. GTDB lineage: Bacteria > Acidobacteriota > Thermoanaerobaculia > Gp7-AA8 > Gp7-AA8 > JBBRMQ01. Next base: position 663 of record JBBRMQ010000182.1, on the reverse strand, counting down.
CAGATCGTGTCCGTGCGCGAGGCTGCCGACGTCGATGGGTTGCGCAAACGGATCTCGCCTGAGATCGAGATCGCGCACGGCGCCGCAGGAGCTTCCGCGGTCGCCTCCCATGGCGAGGCCGACGTGGTGATCGCAGCCATCGTGGGAGCGGCCGGCATCCCGCCGGTGTACGCCGCGCTGCGCGCCGGAAAACGCGTCGGCATCGCCAACAAGGAAGTCCTGGTGGCCGCGGGTGACGTGATGACCCGTGTGGCGCGCGAGCATGGCGGCGAGATCCTCCCCGTCGACTCCGAGCACAACGCGGTGCATCAGGCGCTGCGCTGCGGGACGCACGAAGAAGTGCAACGGATCGTCCTGACCGCATCGGGCGGACCGTTCCTCAATCGCGACCTTTCCACCTTCGACGCCGTTACGATCGAGGCGGCGCTCGCGCATCCGACGTGGCGCATGGGCAACAAGATCTCGATCGACTCCGCCACGATGATGAACAAAGGTCTCGAAGTCATCGAGGCCCATCACCTGTTCGAGATGCCCGCGGAGCGGATCGACATCCTCATTCACCCGCAGTCGATCGTGCACTCGATGGTCGAGTACGTCGACGGTTCGATCATGGCCCAGCTTTCGACAACCGACATGAAGTTCCCGATCCAGTATGCGTTGTTC
>JBBRMQ010000181.1:0-8985 GCA_038230775.1 Thermoanaerobaculia bacterium | reverse complement strand
GGTAGCTCTACGAACCGCCCACCCACACCGGTCCCTCGCTACGCTCGGGATGACAACAGCATGTCAGCCCTCGCGACGACAACGCGATGTCATTCCGAGCGTAGCGAGGAACCGGTGTGGGTGGGCGGCTCGCAAGCCACCCCACCAAACGACTCCACCGGCACCGTCGCCTGCGCGCGGTCGCTACGGTCGCAATGACAACCGCATGTCATTCCGAGCGTAGCGAGGAACCGGTGTGGGTGGGGCGGCTCGCAAGTCACCCCATCACCATCTACTCCACCGGCACCGTCGCCTGCTGGCCGTCGATGACCGTGAACGGAACGGTCTTCACCACCTGGTCGCCCGATCCGAGGATTTCGAGGCGATAGGAACCGGAGGCCACGTTCTGCAACGTCGTGACGCCTGGGCTCGCGTCGATGGTGAAGATCCCGCCTCCGAATCCGCCGCGCGAATACGCCACGCCCTTCGAATCGATGAGGCGGCCGCGCGTGATCGCGGTGCTCTTGGAATAGATCATCACCGTTCCGCCCGGCGACATGCGCACGGTCGGACTGGAAGGAGAGACGATACTCACGGTCTGCGTCGCATAACCCATCGCCGATAACGTGACGTTGTAGCTGCCCGGAGAAAGCGTCAGCTTCACCGGCTCCGGACTGCCGCTGAACCGGAACGTCGGCGTGGTGTCCACATCGCGGCCGTTGCCGTCGACGACCTTCACCACATTCGCGGCGAGCGTGCGATTGTCGCGTGCGTCGACCACTGTGATCGTCACTCCGCCGCTCGGCGAGAGTCGGAACTCGAGATCTTCCGGTGAATCGCCGACGACGATCGACTTGATGTCGTGGCCGTAGCCTTCGCGATCGGCCTTCGCCTCGTAGTTGCCACGCGCAACGTTATCGATGACGAAACCGCCGGCGGAGTCCGTGACCACCGCGCGCGAGGAGAGGATTGCTTCGCCTCCTGTTGCATGGATCTCGATGCGCGCGTCCGCGAGCGGGCTGCCCGTGGTGGCGTCGAGCACGCGTCCGCGAACCGACGCGGATTTGATGTCGATATCGAACGTTCCCGAGCCCTTCACGTCATAGCTCGTCGTGAATGGAGCGGCGCGCTGGAAGTCGACGATCTGCACGTTGTACGTCGCGTCATCGAGGCCACTCACTTCGTAGTTGCCGCTGCTGTCGGTCTGCGCGCTCGCATTCGTCGACGACTGCGCGCCCTTCGGAATGAAGATGATCGACGTGTTGGCCGCCGGCTGGCCGTCGCGCGTCACGCGGCCGCGAACGACCGTGGCGCTCTTGAATTCGATGTCGACCTGAACCGAGGCGCCGGGGTCGACCTGGACGGACTTCTGGGGCGACGACTTTCCGGACGCGCCGAACATCTGGCCCGTGCGTGCCGAGACGCGAACCGTTCCACTCGGAGCGCCGTCGACTTTGTAATTGCCGCCGCTATCGACGGGCGCGGAGCTGTTGCCGTTGCTGCTGCTGACCAACACCGTCGCGTTCTGCAGCTCCTGTGCGGTCAGACCGGTAACGTGTCCGGTGATCGTGGCGCCGCTCTTCATCTTGATCGCGGCCGGCATCCCGGAAGCGACGTCAAAATCGCGCAGGATGCCGCTTGCCAGTCCGCTCTTCGTCGCATTCAGCGTGTAGTGGCCCGGTGCGAGGCCCTCGATCTGAAAGTTCCCGCTGGCGTCGGTCCGCGCCTGCTTGCCGCCGAAACCGCCGGAATCACTGGCGGAGGATGCGCTGACGATCGCGTCGGCGACGGGACCACCAGCTTCCAGGGAGACGGTGCCGGTGAGACGCACGCCCGTCGAGAGCTGAACATCGAGCCGGGCGCTCGATCCGCTGAGCGTGACGGGGCGCGATTCGGCGAGGTATCCCTGACGATTGAACGTGAACGTCTTATCGCCTGGCTCCAGCGCGTCCATCGTGTAGTCGCCGTTGCCGTCGGTGATGGTGCTGGTATCGGTCGCATCGAAACGCATGACGCGGTTCCCGCCCGCCGCGGTGTCCGGTCGAACACTCACTCCGGCGAGCGGCGCGCCATCCGGTCCGGTCACGCGGCCCGTGAGCTTTACGCCGGTGTCGAGCGAGACTTCGAGCTCCGGCACCGTCTTGCCGTCTTCGACGTTGACGCCCGGAGTCCGTGATGCGGTGTATCCGGGTGCAGTGACGACCACCTGCGTCTGGCCCGGTGGGACGTTTTCGAGCGTGAACGAGCCGTCGTCGTTGGTGAAGGACTTCAACATCGGCGGCGTCTGAAAGACCATGCCGCCGCCGCTCCGGGACGTCGAGATGCCCGCCTGGAACGAGGTGATGGGATTGTGCGAGCTCTTGTCGACGACGTGACCGGTGATGCGGCCGCCGGCCGGAAGCTCGAACACCACGTCCTTCGCCGGTGCGATGATCGGACGCATCTGCTGGATGAAGTCCTCGCGCCTGTTGGCGCTGACCATCATCGACCCCGGCGTCAGGTCCTCGAGGCGGAAGGATCCGTCCGGTCCGGTGATCGCGTTCGCGGTTCCGTCCTGACTGAATGCATTGACGTTCACGCCTTCCAGCCCCACGCCGCCGCGCGTGACGCGGCCGGTGATCTCCACGCCCGGATCGAGTGTGACCGCGAGCGGCTTGCTCGACGCGCTGACGACCTCACCGCGTACGGACTTCGCTGCGAATCCTTCGCGCTTGAAGACGACGTCGTACGTCCCCTCCTTCACGCGAACCGTGAACGTGCCGTCGCTGCCGGTGTGCACGAGATCGTCATTGCGATCGCCCTGCATGAAGTTGACGACCATGCGCCGCATGCCGCCGAAACCGCCGTCGTTGGTCGCTTCCACCGCGTCGACGGCGACTCCGGACAGCGCCTTGCCATCCTTGTCCGTGACTTTGCCCGTGAGCGAGACGCCGTGCGGAAGCGTGATGAGCACACCGCCTTTCCGCTCGGACGGCGCCAGTCGCATCGATGCGCTGTGGCCCGGCGGGTAGCCTTTCTTTGTGGCGTCGATCTGAATATCGGTATCGGTCGGAACGCTGCGAAGGACAAAGCGGCCATCGGGTCCGCTGTACGCCACGCCTTCCTGACCGAGGTTCCGCATGCCGGGTCCCATCATCATCATCATCGGATCGCGCGCCGCAGCCCGGGCGCCGAGGTGCGCGCCGGCGAGAGGCTTCTTGTTGTCGTCCGCGACGCTGCCGACGACGCGTCCGCGCGCGTTCGCGACGATCGACTTCTGCGCGCTCTGGCCGGCAGTAACAGAGACACTCACATTCGGCGTCAGGTATCCGGGACGGGTTGGATTGATCTGATACGCGCCCGGAACGACAGGGATCAATGTGTAAGCGCCCTTCGCGTTCGTGAACGCAGAGCGGGAGCCGATCGTTGGGCTGCCGATGCCGGGGTTCTGCAGAAGGCGGACTTCCACGCCGGCGAGCGGCACGTTCGTCTTCGCGTCGCTGACGACGCCGGTCACCGACGCCGCTTTCGCCAGCTTGATGGCGATGTCTCCGTTCGTGTGTGCGCGTGCTCCGACGCGGGTGTCGATGCGAGCCTCGACCAGCGACCAGTCCTTTGTGGCGTGCAAGACGTGGAAGGTGCCGTCATCGCCGGACATCGCGAGCTGCCAGTTGTCGACGAAGACCTGCGCGTTCGCCACCGGCGTCGTTCCGTCCTGCGCGAGCACGCGACCGTTGATCGCGATGCCCGGAACGAGTGTGCGATCGAGCCCTTTCTTGCTCGATGCGAAGGGGCCGAACGACTCGTCGACGATCGCGAAGTCGGGATGGATCACGAGCAGTCGATTCGCCCATTTCGCGGGATCGGGAGCGCTGTAATGGCCGTCGGCGTCGGTGGTGGCCGAGAATTCGCCGGAGCCGCCGATGAGGACGATGGCGCCGGCGATGGGTTTGCCCGCCGCGGTGATCGTTCCCTTGATGGCAGGCGCCGCGGTCAGAGCCAGCGCGCCGAGCTCCTCGTCGGGAAGAACGCGCTCACCCTGCGGCGCAAAGCCGGCGGCCTCGATGCGCAGATCGATGACGGGCTCCTTCGGCGAGTCGATCGAGAAGTTGCCTTTCGAGTCGCTGTTCACCGTGGCGATCGGCGGCTTCACCGGCGTCTTCGAGAGCGCACGCGCTCGCCGTGCGTCGAAGGTCTCGGGTTGGAAGAGCGAGATCTTCGCGCCGCTGACCGGGAGTCCGTCGGTGGTGATCACCGTGCCCGTAATGGCGGCGGAGGCAGAGGTGCTGATCGCGATGGTGAGAATCGACGAGATGACGTTACCCAGCCGCATGCGGCCTCCTGAAAATGATGGATTTGCTCTTTAGACGGAGAATGGTCCCCCGAGTTTCCCTCGTTACGACAGTCCGACCCCGGTGTTGAATGCGACGTCCCGTCCGACAACAGGTTCTGCAGGAGAAGCTCGACGCGCTGGTGGCGACGTTCGACATCTCGACGATCACGCCGGACCCGCTGGAGCTCGTGCTGCGATACGACGATCCGCGCGACCAGGAAGTGGCCGGCCTTCTTGCCGCGGCGTTTGCGTACGGCCGTGCGGACATCGTCGTGGCGAACGTCGGCTGGGTGCTCGATCGGATGGGACCTTCTCCCTATGCGTATGTCGGGACGCTATTAGAACCCGCCGCATTCCGCGGCTTTTCACACCGTTTTCATAAGTCGAAGGAACTCGTCGAGCTTCTGGAGCGCATCAGGTCGGCCATTCGCGCGCACGGTTCGTTAGGCGAGCTGTTTCGCTCGTGCTATTGCGAGAAGGACGCCGACATCGGCCCGACTCTGACCCGCTTCGTGACCGTGTTGCGCGGCGAGAATCCGTCCGCGGCATTGCGCTATCTGCTCAGCTCTCCGGAAGATGGCAGCGCCTGCAAGCGCATGAACCTTTATCTCCGCTGGATGGTCCGCCGCACCTCGCCCGACCTCGGCTTGTGGACGTTCACCGACCCGGCCAAGCTCGTGATGCCCCTCGACACCCACGTCCACCGCATCGCCACATTCCTCGGCCTCAACAGGAGAAAGTCGGCCGACTGGAAGGCCGCGCGGAGCATCACCGATCGCCTGGCCCGCTTCGACCGCGCGGACCCGGTGCGATACGACTTTGCGATTTGCCGGCTCGGAATTCTGGATTTGTGCAGCCGGAAGAGGCGCAAGGCGAACTGCGACGTGTGTCTGCTTAGAGACGCGTGTCGCTTTCCAGTCCTCCAATAAACCGGCCTCCAAATTCAAGCCGTTGTATCCGCTGCCGAGCAAGCGAGCCGCGTGATTCATCGTAACCGTTTGGAATCAATCGATTAGACTGAAATTGGGCGCGGCACCCCCGTTGAATGCTTCCTGTCCGCTCTGGCCATGCGGAAATCAATTTTCACGAATCTCCTGATCGGCGCGTTGACCATCGCGGTGGTGGTCGGGGCCTTCGCGTCGTTTCAGCGGAAGCGATCGTCGTTCGAGCGGATCGATTTCACGTTCTCCCGCCACAACGGACTCGTGGTCGTCAAAGCGGTCGATCCCGGAAGCGGTGCTGAGCGAATCGGGCTGCGTGCCGGTGACGAGATCCTGCTGATCGGCGAAACACCCAGCGCCGAAGTGGAGGGTCTCCAGAAGACGCTGCGCCGGATCGGCCAGGACATCCCGATCGTCGTGGCGCGCGGCAATCAGACGATCAAGCTGACCTACCGCGTCCCGCAGTTGAAGATCGACTACCCGTATCTGATCCTCAGCTTCATCGGGTTCCTTTACCTGGCCATCGGACTCTTCACGCTTTTCCGCGGCGGGCGGCGCGAGAGCACGCTCTTCTTCTTCGTCACGCTGTTGTCGTTCGTCGTCTACGTCTACACGCAGTCGGGCGACATCGATGCGATCTACAAAGTGATCGAGACGGTGGAAGAGTTCGCGATGATTCTTCTCCCGCCGCTGACGCTGAACTTCTTCCTCGTCTTCCCGCGGCCGATCGTTCATCACAAGGGTCTGATTGCAGCGCTGTATCTGCCGCCGGCATTGCTCGCGGCGTGGAACGTCGATCTGCTCCTTTTCAGCAATCGATTGGTGATCGCGGCGCCGTATCGGTCGTTCGAGTTGATCAAGCGATGGGAGTACGTTCACTTCGCGATCTACTTCACCCTCGCCGTGGTGGCCCTGGCGTACACCTATCGAACCGCGGCGGCCGTTGGACGCAAACAGGTCAAGTGGATCTACCTCGGCATGGCCCTCGGGTTCCTGCCGTTCCTGCTCATCTACATCGTTCCTTACCTCGTCGTCGGATCAGTGAAGCCGATCTATTCGACGATCTCGATCCTGCCTCTCGCGCTGATTCCTCTGGCGTTCGCGGTGTCGATCCTCAAGTACAAGCTGTGGGATGTCGAAGTCATCATCAAGGAGATTCTGGCGTACTCGGTGACGTTCATCTTCGGCATGATCGCCTTCTCGACGGTCAACCTCGTGCTGTCGTACGTGATCGAAGAAGGGGCCGCGCTCGAGCGCAACTTCCTCGCGTTTACCTCAGGCCTTCTGATCGCCGGCGTGCTCATTCCGGTGAAGGGGCGCATCGAGTCGGTGATCGAGATGCTCGTCTACCGCGACAGCTATCGGCATCGCCGCGCGATGTCCGACTTCGCGCAGGAGCTGGCGACGTTCCACGACGTGCACGATCTGATCTCGATGGTGCGCGAGCGTCTGCGCGCGGCGCTCGACATCCAGAAGATGAATCTCTTCACGCGCGAGGGGACGACGTTCCTGGTGTACGAGCCCGACGTCGCGCTGCCGGAGCGTCTCTCGATCGCGGACTTCGGCACGATGCCGACCGACGGGCCGCTGATGCTCACCGAGCCGCGGCTGCCCGATGCGACCGATATCCCGTGGAAGATGTTGAAGGCCGGATATCGCTACGTGCTTCCGCTGCGCAACCGCGGCGAGCTGCAAGGTCTTCTCATCCTGGGCACCAAGCGTGGCGAAGAGCCGCTGTCGCGCGACGATCTTCATCTGCTCAGCTCGTTGACGGCGCCCGTTGCGCTGGCGATCGAAAACTCGCGGCTTTATGGCCGCCTGCGCCGGCAACTGGACGAGATCCGCTCACTCAAGGAGTACAACGAGAACATCATCGAGTCGTCGTCGTCGGCCATCGCGGTCGTCGCGCGCGACGGCACGATCCTCACGGCGAACCGTGCGTTCTGGGAACTCGTCGGCGCCGTCGAAGGCATGGATGAATCGATCCGCGCGCTGTTCCCGCCATTCGACGAGCTGCTGCAGTCGGGGATGCTCGAGACGGGATTCGTAAATCGCAACGGCGTGGAAAAGGAAGTGACGGTCTCGTCGAGTCTTCTGCACTCCGGCGATGTGAGCGACGGAACGCGCGTGCTGGTGATCGCCGACATCACCGATCGCGTGCGGCTGGAGCGCGAGCTGCAGGAAAAAGAGCGCCTCGCGTCGCTCGGTCTGCTGGCGGCCGGCGTGGCACACGAGGTCAACACACCGCTCACCGGAATTTCCTCCTACGCACAACTACTGCTGAAGGACACGTCGCCCGACGACCCGAAGTACCGCCTCCTGAAGAAAATGGAGGCACAGTCCTTCCGCGCGTCGAACCTCGTCAACAACCTGCTCGACCTCATCGCCAACCGTCCGCGCACGCGGGAGCCGGTCCGCATCGCGTCGCTCATCTCGGCGACGATCGCGCTGCACGAGGACCTGTTTCGCGCCAAGCAGGTCGCGGTGCACGTTGGCGACGTCCCCGACACCGTCGTTCGCGGAAACTTTCAGGACCTGCAGCAGGTTCTAACGAACGTCTTGTTGAACGCACGCGACGCCGTCAGCGAGAGCGGCAACATCTGGATTTCAGTCGCCGAGACCGGCGATGGAGTCGAGATTCGCGTCAAAGACGACGGAAAAGGCGTGGCGCCCGAAGTGGTGGGGCGAATATTTGAACCTTTGGTGACAACCAAGCGCGGACAGGGTGGTACCGGCCTCGGTTTGGCCATCACCCGGCGCATACTGCACGCAAGCGATGGCGAGATCACGGTCCGAAGCTCGCCGGGCGAGGGTGCTGAGTTTCTGATCGCATTGCCTCGAATCGCAGTGATGACACATGCGCGTTCTGATCGTTGACGACGAAGAAGTCCTTCGGGAAGTCCTCGACGCCGTTCTGCGGCGCGAGGGGTTCGACGTCGTCATGGCGGTGAGCGGCGAACAAGCGCTCTCGGTGCTCGATACGGACGACGCGATCGATCTGGTCATCGTCGACATCATGCTGCCCGGCATCAGCGGCATCGACACGCTGCGCGCGATCCGCATCTCCAATCCCGCGCTGCCGGTCATCGTGATCACCGCCTTCAGCTCGATCGACGGCGCCATCGAGGCCATGAAGCACGGCGCCTTCCACTACATCCCGAAGCCGTTCAAGAACGAGGAAGTCATTCTCACGGTCAACAAGGCGCTGGAGCAGCGGCGCCTGTCGAACGAGAACCAGCGGCTCAAGGAAGAGCTGGCGGAGAAGTACGCGTACTCGAACATCATCGGCAAGTCGGAAGCGATGCGGAAGATCTTCGATCTCATCCGCCTCGCCGCGCCCTCACGGTCGAACATTCTCATCATCGGCGAATCGGGCACGGGCAAGGAGCTGGTGGCGAAGGCGATTCATCACGCCTCACCGCGCGCGCGCAATGCGTTCGTCACCGTCAACTCCGGGTCGCTGCCGCCGGAACTGCTCGAGTCCTCACTCTTCGGTCATCTCAAGGGTGCGTTCACCGGCGCGATCGCTACGAAACGCGGGCTGTTCGAAGTGGCCGACGGCGGATCGATCTTCCTGGACGAGATCGGCAACATCAATCTCGACACGCAGGCCAAGCTGCTACGCGTGATCCAGGAAAAAGAGTTCATGCGCCTCGGCTCGGTCGACGTGATCAAGGTCGACGTCCGCATCATCGCCGCGACGAACGCCGATCTCTCCCGGCTCATGGCCGAGAACCGGTTCCGCGAGGATCT
>JBBRMQ010000180.1:0-9076 GCA_038230775.1 Thermoanaerobaculia bacterium | reverse complement strand
TGCTGGAACATGTACGTCCGCAGCTCCTCCAGTGCCTCGAGCACCTCGGGCGTCATGCGGATGGCGTCGTAGTCGGCGGCGAGCGTGGCGTCGATGACGTCGCGCACCATGCGATCGATGCGCGCGCCGCCGTTGTGGCCTAACGTGGTGCGGATGTCTTTCGGAATGTCGCTCTCGGTCAGCACGCCGGCGCGGATGCCGTCGTCGATATCGTGATTGACGTACGCGATGATGTCGGAGATCCGGACGATGTCGCCTTCCAGCGTGAGCGCCCGCGACTTCGGCCGCTTGCGCAGCAGCTCCCCCTTCTCGCCCTTCGAGTGTTTGAGGATGCCGTCGCGGACCTCGATCGTCAGATTCAACCCCTCGCCGTCGTTCTCCAGCACCTCGACCACGCGGACGGATTGCCGGTAGTGATCGAACCCGCCCTTCACCAGCTTGTTCAGCGCGGCTTCGCCGGCGTGACCGAAGGCGGAGTGGCCGAGGTCGTGGCCGAGGCCGATGGCTTCGGTGAGGACTTCGTTGAGGCGCAGTGATTTGGCGATCGTGCGCGCGATCTGCGTCACCTCGAGGACGTGCGTCAGCCGCGTGCGGTAGTGATCGCCTTCCGGCGCGAGAAAAACCTGCGTCTTGTGCTTGAGCCGCCGGAACGACTTGCTGTGGATGATGCGGTCTCGATCGCGCTGATACGACGGGCGAAGATCGTCTTCCTGCTCCTCGCGGTCGCGCCCGCGGGTGTCGGCGCTCTTCGCCGCGCGAGGAACGAGCGTGTCGCTCTCGATCCCCTCCAGCATCTCGCGAATGTTCATGGCGCGATTGTAAGCTCCATGTACTTGCTGGCTTCGACCGGGTTGTGGCGATACGGAGCGATCTCGACGAATCCGAATGAGCGATACAACTCCATCGCCGCGGTCATCGTCGGAAGCGTATCGAGGCGCATGCGCTTGTAGCCGCGTGTTCTCGCTTCTTCGATGACTCGCGCGACGAGGTCGCGTCCGATGTTCCGGCCTCGAAACTGCGGACGGACATACAGTCGCTTCATCTCGCAGGTCTCGTTGTCGATTTTTCTCAGCGCCACGCAGCCTGCTGTTTCATCAGCAACAAAGATCGCTTCATAGAATGTGTCGAGCGCCGCGATCTCGTCGCTGAGATTTTGAAACGAGAGGTCGACTCCCGTTGACGCCGCGTACTCGAGGATGAGCTCGCGGGCGATCGCGGGGTCGGCGCGCTCGATCACACCACGAGTTCGCCGCGCAGCACTGTGACTGCGCGGCCGAGAAGTTTGACGCGATCGCCTTCGAGCCGGACTTTGACCGTGCCGCCGCGCGGCGACGCCTGATACGCGACGAAATCGTTCTTCTTCAAGCGCTCGGACCAGAACGGCGCGAGGCAACAGTGAGCGGAGCCGGTCACAGGATCCTCGTCAATGCCCGAGCCGGGCGCAAAGAATCGCGAGACGAAGTCGAACTTGCCGTTCGCGCCGCGGCTGGTGACGATCACGCCGCGCACAGGCAGGTGCCGCAGCGCCGCATGATCCGGCTTCAGATTCCGCACCTCATCCTCGGTCGCCAGCTGCACGAGGTAATCGAAGTTGTTGCGGCCGACGTAGACCGGCTTCGCGCCTAACGCCTCGATCATCTCAGGAGGCGCCGTCGCCGCCTCTTCGCGCGTGGCGGGGAAATCGAGCTCGATCCACTCGCCGTCTCGCCGTGCCTTCAGCAGCCCGCTGCGGGTGTGGAACCGCACTTCGCCGTCGAGAATCTTCTCGTCCCACAACGCATGCGCGCTTGCCAGCGTCGCGTGGCCGCAGAGATCGACTTCGACCGCCGGCGTGAACCAGCGCAGCGAGTAGTCGCCATCTTTGGGGATTAGAAACGCAGTCTCGGCAAGGTTCATCTCCGCCGCGACGTTCTGCATCCACGCGGCGTCGCGCTCGCGATCGAGAAAACAGACCGCCGCGGGATTGCCCTTGAACGGAACGTCGGTGAAGGCGTCGACCTGCAGGAGCCTCATGCGCCGCTCTGCTTCGCTGCGTCGCTCCGCGACGCGTTGTCGGTTGTCGGTGATCGGTTGTCAAACCCACTCGCGGCTGTTGACAACCGACAACTGACAACCGACAACGCGCGCAGCGCAAGAATCAGAATCCCGCCACCTTCGGCGCCTTGCCGTAGATCATCTTCACGGCGACGAAGCCGAGCGCGATGAACACCGCGAGGATGCCGTCGCGGACCATCGGTGTTTGGCCGTAGGCGTTCGGATAGTGGTTGCTGATCATCGTAAAGATGAGCGGCACGGACAGGAACGTGTTGTGACGCGAACGGAGACCGGCGCTGGCGACTTCCGCCGGATCGGGCGCGGTGCCTTCTTTCGTCGCGCGGATGATGCGCTGCTGATACGGCCAGATGATCATCCAGACGTTCAGGGCCATCGTCGTGCCGAAGATCGCACCTGCGTGGATGTAGAGACCGCGACCCCCGAAGTGGCCGACGTATTCGAGAAACAGGTAGACGCCGGCGAAGATCACGAGGCAGATCGCGGCAGCAGCGACCTTGTTCGCGATCGACTTCATGATCGTGTTGTAGATGACGAATCCGACGGCCAGAAGAATCAGGACGATGGCCAGCCAGAGCCACGGATTCTGCGTCTGCTGGTAGTCGCCTTCAAAAGCCTGATGTCCCTGGTAGTAGATGAGGCCGGCGAGGAGAATGCCGGTAATCCACGTCCACGCGGCGCCCCAGCGAAACCAGAAGAGTGCGCGCGGCATCAACTCCGGATTCACGAGTTTCTTCGTCGGGCCGTCGAGCTTCGCCTGGAACGGGCCATTCACCCAGTTGAAGAAGTACAGCAGTCCGATCCAGAGAATGCCGGCCACGACGTGCGCCCAGCGTATGAAGAGTTGAATCCAGAGATCGACGTTCGGGTCCATAAGCTCTCCTCAATCGTCCGTGTTTTGGGGTAGCCTCGCCCGCGATTATATGTCGAGCGAAGAATTCGCCGGCCACGTTGCGATCGTTACCGGCGCATCGAGCGGCATCGGTCGGGCCACGGCGGAGTCCTTCGCCCGCGCGGGCGCTCTCGTCACGGCATTTGCACGCAACGCGAGCAAGTTGAACGAGCTGCGCAGCGAAAAGGTTCACGTTGTCGTGGGCGATGTTGCGGATCCCGCGTCGATCGATCGTCTCTTCGCAGAAACCGAATCGCGATTTGGAGACTGCGACATCCTCATCAACAACGCGGGAATGGTGGCGCCGAATCGCATTGCGAAAGTGACGGTGGAAGAGTGGGATCGCATGTACGCGGTGAATGTCCGCAGCGCGTTTCTGACCTCGAAGCGCGCGATGCCGGCGATGATCGCCAAGCGCGACGGGGCCATCGTCAACGTCTCCTCGATCAGCGGCGTGCTCGGCGCCGATAAGTTTCCCGGCTTCACGAGCTATAACTCGAGCAAGGCGGCGCTGATCTCGTTCACTGAGGCGCTGGCGGTCGAGGTGAAGGAGTTCGGCGTGCGCGTGAACTCCGTCAGCCCCGGATCGGTCGACACCGCGATGTGGGCGGGAGTGAGCGGTGGCGCGCCGGCGAGTATGACGCCGCAGGAAGTGGCAGACGTCATTCTGTTTCTCGCCTCGCCGCGATCGCGTCCGATGAACGGACAGAACGTGCATGTCTTCAGCGCCTGACATCCGCCCGACCTGGGCGGACATCGACACCGCGGCCTACTCGCGCAACATCGACGCGATCGGGCGCCGTCTGCCGCCTTCCAGCCGGCTCATCGCCGTTCTCAAGGCGGACGGGTACGGACACGGCGCCGTGGAACTGGCGAAACGATGCACTTCCGATCGGGTGGCCATGATCGCCACTGCGCTGCTGGAAGAGTCCCTCGAGCTTCGCCGCGCCGGCATCACGCTGCCTCTTCTCGTCCTCGGTCCGCTGAGCGAGACGCAGATCGCATCGGCGGTCGAGCAGGACATCGTCGTCGGCGTCGTCGGACCCGAGGAGCTGGAGAAGGTGGTGCGAGTAGCGCGCGATCGGTCCGTTCCGATCCATCTCAAGCTGGACTCCGGAATGGGGCGGATGGGTGTCGTCGAGAGCGAGCTGCAACAGGTCGCTGAGATGCTTCGATCGACGCCTGGTGTGCGACTGGATGCGATTTACACGCACTTCGCAAACGCCGGCGATCCGAACGATCCCACGACGCAGCTGCAGATCGACAACTTCAATCGAATGGTGGAATCGCTCGCGGACGTCGGGGTACACGCTCCGAAAAAGCATCTGGCGAACAGCGCGGCGACGATGCGCGGCGTGGCCATCGCCGATTACGTTCGCGTCGGGATCTCGCTGTTAGGCGCAGAAGCGCTCGACGCCGGCAAGTCGAAGCTCGAGCCGGTCATGCGCTGGCGGACGGAGGTCGCGCGTCTCAAGGAACTGCCTCTTGATCACGCGATCGGCTACGGAGTGACGTTCCGGACGCCGCGCGTCAGCCGCATCGCGACGCTGCCGGTCGGATACGCGGACGGCTACAGTCGCCACCTGTCGAACAACGGAGACGTTCTGGTGCGCGGACGCCGCGCCAAGATCGTCGGACGCGTATCGATGGATCTGGTTACCGTCGACGTCACCGACATCGCCGGCGTGCAGCCCGGAGACGAGGTCGTATTGCTCGGTCCGCAAGGCTCGGATGCGATCACGGCCGAGGAACTGGCGGAGCGCACCGGTACAATCTCGTACGAAGTGTTCTGCCGCATCAGCAAACGAGTGCCGCGCTTCTATCGATGATCCTCCTGGAGCGCATCGGCCGCGTCTTCCTGCATCTGTTCGAGCAGACCGGACTCTGGTTCCGCATGCTGTGGCGCACGATCCTCTGGACCTTTCGCCCGCCCTTCGATCCGGGCGAGTGGCTCCGGCAGATGGTCCGCGTCGGCGTGGACTCCGTTCCCGTCGTTTTCCTGACGACCATGTTCACCGGCATGGTCATGGCGCTGCAGATGTACAACGGCCTGCATCGCGTGCACGCCGAGAACTTCGTCGGCAGTGCCGTCGCGCTGGCGACGCTGCGCGAGCTCGCGCCGGTGCTCTGCGGCTTGATGGTCGCGGGGCGGGTTGGATCGTCGATGGCCGCGGAGATCGGCACCATGCGCGTCACCGAACAGATCGACGCGTTGCAAGCGCTGGCCACCGATCCGGTGCAGTACCTCTTCGTCCCGCGCGTCATCGCCGGCATCGTCATGCTCCCGCTCCTCGTCATCCTCGGCGACGCGCTCGGCATCGGCGGCGGATATCTCGTCGGCGTGAAGCTGATGGGCTTGAATCCGATCGTCTATGAAGAGAACACGTTTGCATTTCTCAAGCTCGCCGACATCTGGAGCGGCTTGTTCAAAGCCTCGGCATTTGGATTGATCCTGACACTCACCGGCTGCGTGCGTGGCTACTACACGAGCGGCGGCGCCGAGGGAGTGGGCCGCGCGACAACGCAGGCGGTGGTGAGCGCGTCGCTCATCATTCTTCTCACCGACTTTTTTCTCACGAAGCTGCTCTTCTAAATGTCCGTAATCTCACTCCAGCACGTCGACAAGAGCCTCGGCGGACGCCAGGTGCTGCGCGACATGTCGATCGAGGTCACGCAAGGCGAATCGCTCGTGATCGTCGGCGGATCGGGTCAGGGGAAAAGCGTCACGCTCAAACACATCATCGGATTGATGCATCCCGACAAGGGACACGTGGTCGTGCTCGATCAGGATTTGTGCTGCATGAAACCGGTGGCGATGAATCAGTTCCGGCGCCACTTCGGCATGGCGTTTCAGGAAGGAGCGCTCTTCGACTCGATGTCGGTCTTCGACAACATCGCGTTCCCGCTTCGACGCAACACGAAGATGACCGACAAGGAGATCCACGCTCGCGTCGAAGAATGTCTCAATCAGGTTCACCTCTCCGGTGTCGAGGACAAGCGTCCTGCGGAGCTATCTGGCGGCATGCGGCGGCGCGTCGGATTCGCGCGGGCAATCTCGCTCAAGCCGGACATTCTTCTTTTCGACGAGCCGACGACGGGACTCGATCCGGTGATCAGCGACGTCATCGCGGAGCTGATCCGCGAGATGGATCGATCACTGGAGACGACGACCGTGACGATCACGCATGACATGAAGGTCGCGTTCAAGATCGCCGATCGCGTTGCGATGCTCTACAACGGCCACATCATCGAGCAGGGCACGCCCGCCGAGTTTCAGAGCTCGACCAATCCCATCGTGCAGCAGTTCATTGAGGGACGCGCCGAAGGTCCGCTGACGGAGTAGCGTGGGGTTCGTGACCGGCTGAAGCCGGTCCACACACAGAGACAAAAAAAGGGACAGGCCGGAGCCTGTCTTCACGCTAACGGAATTGACGCAGCATGTCATCCCGAGCGTAGCGAGGGAGCGGTGTGGGCGGGAGGGGCGACGAACGAGCCGCCCATCCACACCGGTTCCTCTCTACGCTCGGAATGACAAAAAAAGGGACAGGCCGAAGCCTGTCCCTGACTTGCCGCCTATGCAAAAGTACTTAGTCTTTGCGCATCCGGCGATGATGTGTGGTCGTCGAAGTCGTCGTCGTGGTGTTCGTCGTCTCCGTGGTGCTCGAGGTCATCGGCGCGGGCGTGTAAACCGGAGCCGGCGGAGGCGTCATCTCTGCCGTCTGCGTCGTGGTGGTGGTCGACTCAGTCATCGTCGGCATCGGTGCCGGCATGGACTCGGTGACCGTCACGGTCGACTTCTCCGTCTTCGGGATGATGTTGACGTTCGTGTTCAGGCCCGTTGCCGAACCGTTACCGGCGCTGCCCACCGAGCTGCTGGTGTAGACGCGGCCAGTGCTGTCGACCGCTGCCGGACCGGAGATGACGGCCGGGGTGGTCGTGGTCATCGTGGTGCCCTGCGCGTTCGACGGCGCCGGAGCGGTGCCCAGCGTGTTGGCGGGTGTTGCGTTGTTCTGCGCGGACGACTCGGTGCGGATCTCGCCCGCGTTCTGGGCTGAGGTATCGAGGACACTGTGGTGAGCGCAGCCACCCAGAGTGATCGCCAATGCGACCGTTCCGAGGCTTGCCGCTGCCTTTGTGAAAAGCATCTGTGCTTTCATTCTTCGTGCTCCTATTCTTTCTGTTGCCTCTATCGGCGAACAGTGAGAGAGCAATGAGCTTGCCTGATTCGCTAAACTGACCGGGTGGATCACGTCTGGCAGGTTGGCGATCTCATCCGGCAGATCAACCTCGACCTCTTTAAATACAACGACATCGCGGTCGAGGGAGAGGTCACGAACTTCACGCGTTCAGCGGCGGGGCATCTGTATTTTTCGCTCCGCGACGCTCGCGCGCAGATGCGGATCGTCCTTTTCGCCACCAATGCGCGCTTCCTGAAGTTCCGCATCGAGAACGGGCTGCAGCTCATCGTGCGCGGCCGGCTGATGCTCTACGAGCAGAAAGGTGAGTTTCAGCTCAACGCCACGGGCGCCGAGCCCGCGGGATTAGGCGCGCTGCAGCTGGCCTTCGAGCAGTTGAAGAAACGCCTGGCCGAAGAAGGTCTCTTCGACCTGTCGCGCAAGAAATCGATCCCGATGCTGCCGCAGCGCATCGCCGTGGTCACCAGTCCGACCGGTGCCGCGCTGCGCGACATTCTCAACGTGTTAGGCCGGCGCTACGACGGTCTTTCGGTGCAGATTTATCCTGTCCGCGTTCAGGGGCAGAGCGCGGCGCGCGAGATTGCGAACGCAATTCGCCACCTCTCCAGGTGGGAGATTCACGACGTGATCTTGATCTGTCGCGGAGGGGGATCGCTCGAGGATCTCTGGCCGTTCAACGAGGAAATCGTGGCCCGCGCGGTGGCCGAGTGCGCGGTCCCGACAATCTCCGGCGTCGGCCACGAGACGGACTTCACGATCTGCGATCTGGTTGCCGATCTCCGCGCGCCTACGCCGTCCGCCGCCGCGGAGATCGTCATTCGCGCGAAGAGCGAAGTGCGCCGCCAGGTCGAGCACGACGTGCGCCGCATCCGCCACGTGATCGACGTTCGCATGCGCAACTATCGTCACGAGCTCCGGCACCTGGCCTCCTCCGACCGCCTCGGGCTTCTCCCGCGCCGGATTGCCGCGCAGCGCGAACGCCTGAATCGCCGTCGCGTCACGCTGCATCGCATCGTCGAGGCCCGAGCGCGCGCGATGCGAGTGCGATTGCAGGCCGCGCGCGATCCGCTGGCGCTCTTCCCCGCCCGCGCGCTGGCGGCGAGACAGAACCTCGAATCGATCGCTGCCACGCTCAACGCCGTGTCGCCGCTATCGGTGTTGTCGCGTGGCTACGCAATCGCATTCACCCGTACCCGGAATCGCCGGAAGCCGATTCTCGACTCGTCGACGGTGAAGGTCGGCGAGCCGATCGAGGTGCAGTTGAAGAAGGGCCGCCTCGAATGCACGGTTGACGCGAAGACGATGGGGTTAGAAACTGTTTGGCCGAATGGCGGCGCGGCTGAAGGCAAACGAGTTCGAGAAGGCGTTCCAGCAACTGGAGAAGATCGTCCAGCGTCTGGAGAGTGAAGAGCTGCCGCTCGACGATTCGCTGCAGCTTTTCGAGGAAGGCATCCGTCTCTCGCGCTTCTGCAACCAGAAGCTGGAAGAGGTGGAGAAGAAGATCGAGCTGATTCTCGCCGACGCCAAGGGTCAGCCGCGGATTGAGCCGTTCGAGGCTGAAGAAGCGGAAGAGCCGGAGGACGAGGACGCAATCGATCGGTGAGTACCTCGCCTCGCGGCGCGCGCTGATCGATCGCACGCTCGACGAACAGCTTCCGCCTGCCGACACGCCGCCGGGCGTGATCCACGAAGCGATGCGCTATGCCGTGTTAGGCGGCGGAAAACGCATCCGGCCCATTCTCGCCATCGCCGCCGCCGAGGCGTGCGGCGCGGACGTGCAGCCGCTGTTGACACACTTCGCGGCGCTGGAGCTCATTCACACCTACTCGCTCGTGCACGACGATCTGCCGGCGCTCGACAACGACGAGCTTCGCCGCGGCCGGAAAACGACGCACGTCGTCTTCGGCGAGGCGATCGGCATTCTCACCGGCGACGC
>JBBRMQ010000179.1:0-9217 GCA_038230775.1 Thermoanaerobaculia bacterium | reverse complement strand
TCTCCTGCCCGGGGGGACCGGCCGCGCCACCCCGACGGTCTCTCTCTACGCACCTGACGACCGCTTTGAAAACTGGACCGCGTCGGGCTATGCAGATTACGTCGCCAGTCCGGAGTGGTTCTTTTCCGGCCGCGGCGGCCGCTTCTATCGCAACTACAGTCAGAGCGGCATCTCGAATGCGCCGCGGATCATTTTCACCCAGGGCTCGCCGGGATTGTTCCCGGACGGTCCGGCCGGCGCTCCGTCGCAGGGCTACAACAGCATTCCGACGAACAGCGCCGCTCAGAAGGACGCCTACACGGTCAACAACGGCAACTTCGACGTGTCGTGGTACCCATCGTTCGCCGGCACGCATCGTTTCAAGGCAGGCGCGCAGTTCAACAACATCAAGAACGAAGTGCTCAGCGGCCAGCAGAATTACCTGGTGACGGCATTCTTCAATCAGGTCTGCGACTTCTGCCAGACGAAAGGCAAGTACGGTTCGGCGGGCGTCTACACGTTCCAGACCACCGGCAGCGTGCAGAGCCTGAACCGCAGTCTGTTCGTTCAGGATAGCTGGACCACGCTCAACGATCGCCTGACGCTGAACCTCGGCGTCCGCACCGACTCCGAAAAGCTTCCGTCCTACTCGTCGATCGGAACGACCGGCAAGTACGCGATCAATTTCAAATACGGGGACAAGCTCGCTCCGCGCCTCGGTTTTTCGTACGACCTGTTCGGCAATACCCGGACCAAGCTGTACGGCAGCTACGGCACGTTTTACGACATCATGAAGATGGAGTTGCCGCGCGGCTCGTTCGGCGGCGACAAGTGGATCTACTGGGGCATGAGCCTCGACTCGCTCGATTACACCCAGTGGGACAAATGCACCAACGTCACGAATGATCCGGCCGTCAAGCCCACATGCCCGGGCATGACAGTGCAGAGCGGTACCGACCTGCGCCATCCGTCGAACGCGATTGATCTTCCGCTCATCGATCCGAAACTCAAGCCCATGCAGTCCCGCGAGATCAGCCTCGGCGTGCAGCAGGAGATTACGAGCGCCAGCGCCTTGGGATTCCGCTACGTAAACAAACACCTCGTCCGCGCCATCGAAGACGTCGGCGTCCACAACGTCCACGCTGATGGATCCGAATCCGAAGACTTCTTCATCGCCAATCCCGGCGAAGGCGTCGCCCAGAAGATCCTCGCGGCCTCCGGCTGCCCCTCCTGCCCGGCGATGCCGAAGGCACGCCGCGACTATCGCGGCTACGAGCTCGAGTACACGCGCCGTTTCGTGCAGCGTTTCACCCTGCACGCGAGCTATCTCTACAGCAAGCTGTATGGCAACTACTCAGGCCTTGCGAACTCTGACGAAGTCACGCGCGCCGGCGTCGTTGCGGGCTTCGCGCGCACGTCGCCGAACGTGAACCGCGCATTCGACAGCCTCTTCATGCTCTTCGATCAGGCTGGAAGGGAAACCAGCGGCCGGCTCGGCGGTGACCGTCCGCATCAGGTGAAGGCGCAGGTTGCGTACGCGTTTCCGTTCGGTACCACCGTTGGCGTGAACGAATACTTCTACAGCGGCACGCCCACGACCACCGAGATGCGCTTCCAGGGGGCCCCGATTTTCCCGTTCGGCCGTAACGATCTCGGAAGAAGCCCGAATATCATGCAGACGGATCTCAACCTGCAGCACGACATCCCCATCAATCGGTTCAACCTGACCCTCGGGGCCATCGTTCTCAATCTGTTGGACGCGAAGAAGGTGACGAACCGTTACCCGATCTACAGCACGAACAGCATCCGCCTGCGCGACCTGTCGAAGTGCGGCGCGGACCTCTCGGTCGCCGGATGCGGTCCTTCGTCGAATACACCGCTCATCGGCGGATCCTCGGTCAATGCAGCGCAGTCGGCCGGCTACTTCGCCGGTGTCGACATTCGCCGCCAGCTGGAACGCCAGCGGGCCCTCGGCTCGTACACGCCCGACCCGCGCTACGGCCAGCCGAACGCGTATCAGGACCCGCGCGAGGTGCGCGTGTTCGCACGCTTCACGTTCTAACTCGTACTACGCTCCGATTGGTGAACGGCGGCTTCGGCCGCCGTTCTGCTTTCAGGTGATAATCAATCCGTCCATGAGGTCGTTCCTCGGATCGGTGTTGATCGTGATCGGCTGCGCCTCATCGCAGGTGATCACTCCGGCTGCGCTGGTGGTGACGATCTCCCAGCAATCGAGAGTCGCTCCTTACCAGATCGGCATCCCGGGCGGATTGCCGGTCGACTATCAGCTCGAGATCACCAATCAGCTCGATGATCCGGTCACGCTGACGTCGGTTGAAATCGAAACGGTGGGATTCTCCGGCGCTTATACGATGAAGCGCGTGCGCCATGGGTTCTCGCTCACCGTGAAGCCGCACGCGACCGAGGTGGTGCCGATTCGGGCGTGGGTGCAGACGCTGCAGCAGACGGACAGCGGCGACGTGAATGCTCCGGTCACTCTGCGCGGTGTCGCGCGTTTCGATGCACAGGGCGGCGCGGTGTTCAAGTCGCCGTTCGTCGCTCGCGTGCAGTGAGCGCGCATCCTGATACTCTTCTGCGCTCATGCGGATCGCCGCGCGCGCGCTCTTTCCGTTCCTGACCCTGGTCGTGACGGTCGTCGCGGCCGCGCAGACCACGGGTGGCTCGATCATCGGACGCGCGAGCGATGAGCGCGATCAGCCCATGCATCGCGTCGAGATCACCGCCACCCACACGGCAACGGGACTCACCCGCACGCTGAAGACCGGCTCCGACGGCCGCTACCGCTTTCCCGATCTGCCAACCGGCTCGTATGAGCTCGTGGCTGAACAGCATGGCTATGCAACGGTCTCCGTGCGCAAGGTCGATGTGCTGCTCGGCGTTCCGCGGCGCGTCGACGTGCGCATGCGCAAGGTGGCCGAAGACGAACAGGTCACCGTCACCGCTCCGGTGCGCGTCGTGGAAAGCGCGCCGCCGATCGGCATCGTCGTGCGGCGCGAGATCATCGAAAACGTTCCGCTTCGTGTGCGCAACGTCGAAGAGTTTGCGGCACTCGCGCCGCTCGCGGATCCGCGTCTCGTGAACCCGCTGGCGGAGATCGTCCTCGATGGCGCCACCTCGACGACGGACATTCCGCTCGACGCGGTCGACCAGATCAACGCGACGACGCGTCAGTACCCGGCGGAGTACGGGCGAACGAGCGGCGGGGTCCTTCTCATCGCGACGCGTAGTGGAGGAAACGAGGTGAACGGCAACGCGTTCGGCCTTTTCCGCGATCGAACGCACGACTGGCAGTGGGGAGCGACCGCGGGAGGACCGATCGTCAAGGACGTCGCGCATTTCTTCGCCGCGGCGGACAGCTCGCCTTCCGACGTGCAGCGACTGTTCGCCAACGCGAACGGAGACCTCTCCTCGCGTCACTTTCTCACCGGCGACTACGCCGCGGCAAAGAGCAACTCCGGCAGTCTCCTCGCGCGCGACCTCTGGCTTGCGCACGAGACGTTGTGGAATGAGCTCGTGGTCCGCGGCGCATCCGGCTCGAACGAGGTGCGCGACTCGATCGCCGGCTCCATCGCCGGGCCGATCGTGCGGCACGACTGGACCGCGGGCGGAATGGCGCTCGAGCATGGCGGCACGAGCTGGTTCGCGCAGGATCAGATCATCGCCGGAAAGCTGGCCGTGAACGCCGGCCTCCGCTACGACCGGTTCACGGACGAACATGCGATCTCGCCGCGATTCGGTTTCACCTACGACGTCAACGGCAGCGGACGGAATCTCATCCGTGCGAGCTATGGCAGATACCTCAATCCAAATCAGACGAATGCGTCGCTCGGCTACTCGTGGCAGGTCAATCCGTGGGTCGCGGTGAATGCCGATCTTCTCCATGTCCTGGGCGCGAATGATGCGGTGGCGGTGAGCGGCCTCGTCCAATTCAGCACGTACCTATCGTTCACCGGCTCGTACACGTACTCGAATCGCGACGCGAGCCGGGACATCGCCCGGCACTCCGCGGCGGTCGCCGGGACCGTGCATCTGCCCGGCGGGTTCTGGCTCAGCGGGATCGGGCGGTATCGTTCGGCGATTACCGCGTCGAACCGGCTGGCCGGCACCGACATCCGGGCCGCGAAGACGTTTTCGTTCGATCGATGGGGGCTGGATGTTCTGGCCGACGGTTTCAATGTCTTCGCCCAGCGGGCCGGCGCGTACAACGGCCGCCGCACCGGCCAGCTCGGAATTCGTGTAAACTTCTAGATTCTCGGCAGTTCCGCACCGGAAATACACTCGGCGGCGGTCGCGTTGTTCGCCGAGCCACCATCATCTTTTCTGGAGGTTTCTGTGTTCGCCGTCATTCGTTCGGGTGGAAAGCAGTACAGGGTCGAAGAGGGGAAAACCCTTTTCGTCGAGCGCGACGTCCTCGGCAATGCCGACAAGGACAAAGTCACGTTCAATGAAGTCCTGATGATGGGTGGAGATCAGCCGAAGGTCGGTTCGCCGACGGTCAGCGGTGCCTCTGTCCTCGCGACGATCGTCCGTGAGACGCGTGGTGAGAAGATCATCGTTTTCAAGAAGAAGCGCCGCAAGAATCACACGAAGCGGAAGCACGGGCATCGTCAGGATCTCGTCGAGCTCCGCATTGACTCGATCAAGGGGTAAGTCATGGCTCATAAAAAAGGACAGGGATCCTCACGCAACGGCCGCGATTCGCAGCCGAAGATGCTCGGCGTCAAGCGCTTTGCCGGCCAGTTCGTGACCGGCGGCTCGATCCTCGTGCGTCAGCGTGGAACCCGCTTCTATCCCGGCAAGAACGTCGGCATCGGTCGCGATCACACGCTGTTCGCGAAGATCGACGGAATCGTGGATTTTCACGACAAAGGCGAGCGCGGCCGTTACATCAGCGTGACGCCGGTTGCTGCTGCCCAGTAAGTGTGAGGACCGGCTTCCGCCGGTCACTCTGAGGGCGGCTGAAGCCGGCCCTACACTGGAACGGCGCTCTCAGCTTTTCATCTAGATGTTCATCGATCAGGCGACGATCCGCGTGAAAGCCGGCGACGGCGGCCGCGGCTGCGTCGCGTTCCGCCGCGAGAAGTTCGTTCCCAAGGGTGGTCCCTCGGGCGGCGATGGCGGCAACGGCGGCTCGATCTACATCGTCGCCTCCAAACGCCTCAACACGCTCTATCACCTTCAATTCAGACGCGACTGGAAAGCGGGCCGCGGTGAGCACGGCATGGGCTCGCAGATGTCGGGTCATCAGGGCGATGACGTGATCATCGAGCTCCCGATCGGGTCCGTCGTCCGCGACAAAGCGACGGGCGAGCTCATCGCCGATCTCGCGCGCGACGGCGAGCGCGTCCTCCTGGCGCAGGGTGGGCGGGGCGGGTGGGGCAACCAGCACTTCGCGACCGCGACGCGTCAGGCGCCGCGATTTGCGCAGCCGGGCAATCCCGGCGACGAGCATGAGCTCACGATCGAGCTGAAGCTCATCGCCGACATCGGGATCGTCGGTCTGCCGAACGCCGGCAAGTCGACGCTGATCTCCGTGATCAGCGCGGCCAAGCCAAAGATCGCCGACTACCCCTTCACCACTCTCGTCCCCAACCTCGGCGTCGTCAAAGGCGATGACGAGGAGACATTCGTGGTTGCGGACATCCCCGGTCTCATCGAAGGCGCGCACGAAGGCCACGGACTTGGCCACGAGTTCCTGCGTCACGTCGAGCGCTGCTCGGCTCTCTTGCATCTCGTCGATCTGTCTTCGAATGAAGAGCCGGAGGTGGATGCGGAGGTCGTGGCGCACGAGCTGGAGCTGCATTCGGAAATGCTGGCGAAGAAGCCGCGGCTGGTGTGTGGATCGAAGCTCGATTCCGCGATTCCGGGCAACTCGGAGAAGCTGCGGCGCTACGCCAAAGAACACGGCTACGACTACCACGAGATCTCCGCGGTCGCCGGCGACGGCGTGCAGGATCTCGTGCGCAAGCTCGCGACCTTTGTTCGCGCGCGGCAGCAGGAACAGGAGGCTGCCCTGACGGTGGACGAATGAGAATCGCAATCTGCGGCGGGACTTTCGATCCGTTTCACCGAGGTCACGTCGAGCCTTTGCTTGCCGTACGCGATCAGATGGGGTGGGACCAGATCATCTACGTTCCCGCCTGGCGTCAGCCGTTCAAGACCGACCGGCAGGCCGCGTCGGGTTACCACCGATTCGCGATGATTGCGCTCGCCATCCGCGACAACGACGTGCTTTTCGTCTCGCCGATCGAGCTGGAACGTGGCGGCACGTCGTACTCGATCGACACGCTGGAGGCGATGCGTCAGCGTTATCCGGGCGCGTCGTTCGACTGGGTCATCGGCGACGACAACGTCGCACAGTTCCTGGAGTGGAAAGATCCCGCGCGCCTGCTCGAGCTGGCGCGCTTCGTCGTCCTGAGCCGCGGGGGCGCCACGGTTCCCGAATCGCTGGCCGGCCGTTTCGTCTTTGCAGAAAACGCAACCGTACCGATCTCCGCAACCGAGATCCGCCGCAGGGTACGCGCCGGGGAGCCGATCGAGTCACTGGTCGATCCGCTCGTCTCGCGTTACATTCACCATCACCGTCTATACAGAGAGGGCCATTCGTGAACGATCCGATCCAGCAACGCGTTCGAACGGCGGTTGGCGCTGCTCTCGACAAGAAAGCGTTCGACCTCGACGTCCTCCGCGTCGGCGAGCTGACGTCCATCGCCGATTACTTCATCATCTGCTCGGCGAACAGCGAGCGGCAGACGCAAGCCATCGCCGACTCCATCGTCGACACGCTGCGTCAGGAAGAAGGCGTGAAGCCTCTGATGGTCGAAGGCACGACGCCGGGCCGTTGGATTCTCGTCGACTTCGGCGACTTCATCGCTCACGTCTTCACCGAGGATTGCAGGCGTTTTTACGGGCTGGAGAGGCTGTGGGGCGACGCGCCGAATGTCACGCCGGAGTTCACGGAAGAGGCAGCCGCGCCGGTGCACCGCAAGAAAAGACCGTAGCGCTATGTCATCCCGAGCGTAGCGAGGCAACGGTGTGGGTGGGCGGGGCGCAGATCGAGCCACCCGACCCACACCGGTCCCTCGCTACGCTCCGGATGACACAGCGAAAGCGTCCCGCTCGGCTGAGCGATTTCATCCGCACGCGCAGTGCGTCGATGCGGCCGCTTCTGCAGACAGTGGAGAAAGTCCTCGACCACGACGTCAACCTCCTGCTCCTCGGCGAATCGGGCACCGGGAAGGATCACCTGGCGGAGGCGATTCACGCGTGCGGACCGCGTCGGGACCAGCCGATGATTCGCATCGACTGCGCGGCGATCCCTCCAGACCTGTTCGAGGCGGAGCTCTTCGGCTACGAGAAGGGAACGTTCACCGATGCACAGACTCGCAAGCTCGGCAAGCTCGAAGTCGCGAACGGGACGACGGTGTACTTCGACGCGATCGCCGGCCTGGCCGCAAACCTTCAGGCCAAGCTGTTGCGCGCGATCCAGGAAAAGCGCTTCACCCGGTTAGGCGGGAACGAGCCCGTGCCGTTCGACGCGCGGATTCTGTCGTCGTCCAGCACAGGCATCGAGTCGCTGCGACGCGATCTGCTCTATCGCATCAATGTTGTCACGCTCTCCCTTCCGCCGCTGCGCGAGCGCCGCGAGGACATCCCCCAACTTGCGAAGCGCTTCCTGGCCAGACGGAAGCGCGGCATCGATGCCGCCGCTATGAGCGCGCTGACGCAGCACGACTGGCCCGGCAACGTGCGCGAGCTGCGCAACGTGATCGAGCGCGCGGTCGTGGTGGAAGAAGGCGACGTGATCACGCCAGCATCGCTGCCGCCGCTGGAATCCGATCTCATCGCCTCCGCGACCGCCCAGCGGCTCACTCTCGAGCAGCTCGAAGAGCGCTACATTCGACGCGTCCTGACCGAGACCGGCGCCAACTACTCGCGGGCCGCCGAGATTCTGGGCATCAACCGGAAGACGCTGCTCGAGAAGAGGAAGAAGTATGGGATTGAGTAGGGGCCTGGCCCCATGAAGCTCCGTCTCCTCTGGATCCGCTCCTCCGCCGATGCCGAGCTCAGCGCGGTGCTTGACCGTTACCTCATTAGAATCAAGCACTTCTTTCCGATCGAAGTTACACAGGTCTCACCGAATCGCGGTAGACAAAGCGGAGACGATGGGTCTATCATCCGCGCCCAATCTGCGGGTCTGATCTCCGCAATCCCGCGCGGTTACACGGTCGTCCTCGATGAGCGCGGCCGCTCAATGGATTCTTTGAAGTTTGCGAAGTGGCTCGAACGAATGACGATGGAGCAGCCCCACGGCGTCACGTTCGTGCTTGGTGGCGACGTTGGATTCGACGACAGCGTCCGCGAACGTGCCGATCTGCTGCTGAGCTTGTCTGCAATGACGCTCCCGCATCAGTTGGCCCGCGTGGTCCTGCTGGAACAGATCTACCGCGCCTGCACGTTGATGCGGAACATTCCGTACCACAAATAAGGAGCACCAGCCCTCAAATGGCAGCACGTACGAAAGCAAAGACAACCCCCTACCAGCCCTTCATCGACGCCCTGCGCCGCAAGGAGAAGGAACTTCTCGACGCCTACCAGCGCGACAAGGCAGCGGGCAACTCCCAACCCGACGACGGCATTCAGGATCTGGCCGACAAGGCCGCGAGCGCCTATTCGAAGGAACTGAACTTCTCGCTCTCCGACGGCGAGCGGAATCTCCTCATGCAGATCGAGGAAGCGCTGGCCCGCACCACCGACGGCACCTTCGGAACCTGCACCAACTGCAGCAACGTCATCGGCGATAAGCGCCTCGCTGCCGTTCCCTGGACGCCGTTCTGCATCGACTGCCAGGACCTGCAGGAAAAGGGGATGCTCACCTAGATTTTTCACCCGCCCACCCGGGAACGAGGAATGTTGAATGTTCAATGTTGAATGTTGAATGTGAGTTTGTGAATACATTTAACATTCAACATTTAACATTCAACATTCCCGTTCTCTGATGCCGAAGCCGCTCAACACGATCCTCGCGGAAATCGCAAAAAAGAACCCACCGAACGTGATTCTGGTCGGCGGGACCAGCGAGTACCTCT
Organism: Thermoanaerobaculia bacterium; assembly: GCA_038230775.1. GTDB lineage: Bacteria > Acidobacteriota > Thermoanaerobaculia > Gp7-AA8 > Gp7-AA8 > JBBRMQ01. The sequence continues at coordinate 128 of JBBRMQ010000179.1, read as the reverse complement.
CCGAGCACGCCTTCCACGACATTCGCAACGCCATCGTCGCGGCGCACCCCGGCATCGCGATGCAGTCCTTCGAAGCCGGCACGGAGCTCGCCGCGATCATCGACTCCTATCGCACGATGTCGCTCTTC
>JBBRMQ010000178.1:0-9226 GCA_038230775.1 Thermoanaerobaculia bacterium | reverse complement strand
GTTCTGGTTCCGTCATCGCCGCGCGATAGTGCGTGATCCAGACCCAGTCGAGGTTCGGCGTCGACAAGCGCAGAACGCCGTCATCGCGGAGCACGCGGCGGCATTCGCGGAACAGGTTCGACGCCTGCTGATAGGACAGATGCTCGATGAAGTGCTCGGCAAAGACGAAGGATGCGTCCTGGAAGGGCAGTCCCTGCGTGACGTCGAGGATCTTGTCGACGCCGGGATACTTCGCGTTGTCGATGTTGACCCATCCCTTGAGGATCTGCGGGCCGCAGCCGATGTGCAGTTTAGTCACGCCGGAAGTGCGCTCCTCGCGACACGGGATTCCGCAGCGCGGCGTCGGCCACGATCATCGACATCTGCTGTCCGTGGAACAGCTCGACGATCGACTTGCTGATCGTGGCCTCGTGGTAGAACTTGGTCAGGCGGTTGCCGAGCGAGCGCATGTCGGCGACGGCGCGCTTCAGCCGGTCCGCGGTTCGCACGATGCCGACGTAGTTCCACATCGTGTGCTGGATGGTGGTCCAGTCCTGCAGGATGAGCGCGGGATCTTCCATGTTCTCGCTGCCGGGCGGACGCCAGTCCGGAATCGAATGCAGCAGCGAGTCGTCGACGCGGCCGATGCCCGGCGGGCGCGTGGCGTACGAGCGGCGGATCGACGGCGCGTCGGACTGACGCGCGCGGCGTGGCACCGCTTCGACCGGCGTGGTCGCCGACTCGAGCTTCTCGCGGATCGAGCCGGCGGCGAAGTAACCCCAGGTCAATCCTTCGAGAAGCGAAGTCGACGCCAGACGATTGCCGCCGTGCACGCCTGTGCATGACGTCTCGCCGATCGCGTAGAGGCGCGTGAGCGTCGACTCGCCGGCGGTGTTGGCCAGCACGCCGCCGCAGAAGTAGTGCGCGGCCGGAACGACGGGGATCGGATCCTTCTCGATGTCGATGCCGATCTCCGCGCACGCCTTGCGGATGTTCGGGAAGCGCTCGGCGATCGGCTGATGTCCGTTGTAGAAGTTCGCCAGGTCGAGATAGACGAAGTCTTCTTTGCTCATCGTCATCTCTTCGACGATGGCGCGCGCCACGACGTCGCGCGGCGCGAGATCCTTGAGCACCGGAGCGTACTTTTCCATGAAGTACTCGCCGCGCTGGTTCTTCAGCCGCGCGCCTTCGCCGCGCAGCGCTTCGGAGATGAGGTAGTGATTGGCCTTCTTGTCGGCCAGCGCAGTCGGGTGGAACTGCACGTACTCCGCGTTCATCACGCGGGCGCCGGCGCGCTTGGCCATCACCACACCGTCGCCGATCGCGTTGCGCGTGTTCGTCGTGTGCAGATAGATCTGACCGACGCCGCCCGTCGCCAGGACCGTGAAGTCCGCGAAGATCGTGTACACGTCGTTGGTACGGTTGTCGAGGAGATAGACACCGACGCATTCGTTGTCGAGGCGATAGCGCACCTGGATGTCGGTCGGGTGATGCTGCGTGGTCAGCAGATCGATGGCCGTGAGCTCCGTGGCCAGCGTGATGTTCGGCTCCGACTTCACGCGATTGAGCAGCGAGGTCTCGATCGCGCGGCCCGTTGCGTCGCCGGCGTGAATGATGCGAGGAATCGAATGCGCGCCCTCCTGCGTCAGATCGAGCTCGCCTTCCACGCTCATCGAGAACGGCACCTGCACCTCGTCGAGCAACAGCTCCTTGACGACGCGCGGCCCTTCGACGGCGAGAAAGCGAACGGCCTCCTCGCTGGACAGTCCGGCACCTGCGCGCAACACATCCTCGATGAGCTTTGCAGGCGTGTCGCCTTCACCCTCGTAGATGATTCCGCCCTGCGCCCAGAACGTATTGCAGTCCTTCGGGTCCGCTGCCTTGGTCACCAGAAGCACTTTGACGCCCGCGCTCGCCAGGCAGAACGCGGTCGTCAGCCCGGCGATCCCGGTGCCGATCACGACGACCGGGTAGTGCGCGCGGTTCTGAAGGACTGGCACGGCCGCCGCTATTGTAAGAGAGACGCTTCCGTGTGTGGGCCGGCTTCAGCCGGCCCGTGACCGGCTGAAGCCGGTCCTCACACAGAACCAACGCGAGTTGGTTAGGCCGTGACCCAGCGTTTCGTCATCTGTCGGGCGATCGCGAAGAACGCGATCGCCCACGCGAGGAGCACGAGCACTGGCAGCGCGAGCGTCGTCAGCGGCGCCTCGCGCCAGAAGACATCCGTGAGGCCGTCCAGGGCCCAGGAGTTGAAGAGGATCAGCCCCATCTTCTGGATCGACTCCGGCATCAGGAAGCGCGGAAACATGCTCCCGCCTAACGCCGAGATCGAGAGCACGGCCAGCGTCGAGATCGCGCCCAGCTGTTGTCGCGTCTTCGCAAACGACGCGAGGAGAAGTCCGAAGGCGGACGTCGCGAGGGCCGTGGCCGAGGCCATGATGAGGAAGCCGGGGAGGTGCTGGATCAGTTCGAGATGGAACACGAGCGCGCCCCAGATGAACATCACGATGAGCTGCATCATCCCCAGCGCCCACAGGTACAGCAGCTTTCCGACGAGCAGCGTCGTGAGCGACACGCGCGTCGTGAGGATGCGGTCCAGCGTTCCGCTCTCGTTCTCCTCCAGCAGGGAGCCGCCGCCGTTCGATGCGGTGAAGAGCAGGAACATGACCCCGATGCCAGCGGCGTAGAGCGCCACCACCGGGTTCTTTTTCTTTTCGCCGAGGAGGTCGTGAGTCTCGATGCGGATGATGTCGCCGCCACCGCTTCCCGCGCGGCGCGGCTGAGTACGAAAGGACTCGATGTTTTTTTGCAGCGACGCTTTCTGTTCCGCTGAGAAGTTCCCACCGAAACGGTCGAGCGCGTCGACGCCAGCGGTCATCATGCTCGCCGGCATCGAAGTGAAGATCGTCTTCTGCAGCAGGCCGGAGACGACCTCCGGCGCGATCGGATCGGACGAGTCGGCGAGGAGTTGGAAGGCCGGTCCCTGGCTTGCCTGTCCGAACTGGAAGCCGCGGGCGCCGAATCCCTTCGGGATGATGAGTGCGACCGGAGCGTTCCCCTCGCGCACGTACGCTTCCGCGGATTGCGCGCTGAACACGGGCTCGGTGATGAGGTTGAGCGCCGACTCCGCGCGCAGCGCCGCGATGAGGTCGCGCGACTGCTGGGTACGATCCTGGTCGGCGATCACCACCTTGGTCTTTGGCGTGTGCGAGCGCTGTGCGCCGAAGATGCCGGCGAAGATCGAGAAGAAGACCACGGGCACGACGAAGCTGAGCATGAGCGCCGCGCGATCGCGCCGCAGGTTCATCCATCCCGCACGAAACACCGCGCTGATCATTCGCGCAATTCCCTTCCGGTGAGATGCAGAAACACCTTCTCCAGCGTTGGCGCGCGCATCGAGAGGTCGCGCACCGCGTCGCCGCGGCTGCCGATGTCCTTGACGATCGCCAGCATCTCGTCGGCGTTGGCGACGGTGCGAACGATCTTCTCTCCGCTCACGCAGTCGATCGAGACTTCGCGGCCCGGTCCGATTGTCGTGCGAACCAGCTCATCCTGCGTTCCTGCGGCGATGATGCGTCCGTGATCGATCACCGCGATGCGATCGCACAGCCGCTCCGCTTCTTCCATGTAGTGCGTGGTGTAGATGAGCGATACGCCGCTGGTGCGAAGGCGGCCGATCATCTCGTAGATGCGCTCGCGCGACTGCGGATCGACGCCGACCGTCGGCTCGTCGAGCAGCAGCACGCGTGGATCGTGCAGCACGCCGGCCGCCATGTTGAGACGGCGCTTCATGCCGCCGGAGAGCGTCTTCGTGACGTCGTTCTGTCGATCGCCGAGCGCGGACCAATCGAGCGCGGCATCGATCGCCTTGTCCAGCGCCGCGCCGGTCAGACCGAGGTAGCGGCCGAAGATCTGGAGATTCTCGCGGACGCGCAGCAACGGATAGAGCGCGATCTCCTGCGGGACGATGCCGACGCGCTCCCGCGCTTCGACGTCGCGCGCCGTGGCCGGGCGTCCGAAGATCGTCACCGTCCCGGAATCGGGAACGACGCGGCCCATGATCGTCCGCACCAGCGTGCTCTTGCCAGCGCCGTTGGGGCCGAGGAGGCCGAGGAGCTCGCCTTCGTGAAGGTCGAGGGAGACGCCGTTGAGTGCCTGTAGAGTCCCGAAGGACTTCACGACATTGCTGATCTGGAGTGGGAGCACCCGAAGATCATACGAGGGACGGGACGAAACGTTTACGAGTCGAGCCGCAGAAGGACGACGTTCTTCATCCCGTCGATCTTCGTCCATCGCCCCGGCATCTTCGCGTTCAATTCATCCTCTTCCCAATCGAAGACCAGCGCGTACCACTTCAGCCCGGCACTGCCCGCGTACGCCCGCAACTCCAGGAAACGCGCGGGATCGAGGAAGTCGTACCGTGCGCTGAACTTGTCCGAGTAGTAGTGGTATGCGCCGCTGATCTGCATGGTGGCAACGAGGGCGTTTGGCGGCAATTGCTTCTGTGCCCAATGCACCGCGTGAGCGTACGTGATCTCCTGGTCGTGCATGTTTCCGACGTGGTAGTAGCGGCAAGTCCCGATGCCGACGATCACCACGATGATGATGAGCGCGAGGCGAATCGCCGGCCGGCGCACGTAGTCGCGGCAGAGAAGCGCCGCGCCGATGATGATCGGCGGGAACACCGGCAGGAGGAAACGCAGATACCACCACGCATCGCAGATCGGGTAGGCGCTGTAGAACGCGAAGAAGGGGAGGAACCACGCCGCGATCGTGGCGCGGTGCCAGCCGTCGACTCTTCGGTTGAACACGACCAGCAATCCGGTCGGGAAGATGATCGGCGTCATCGTGAGGATCAACGCCAGCACGTGATGCGGGCCGCATTGAGACATGCTCTTCCACGAGACCATGCCGCCCACTCCGCCATATCCGGTGACCAACGCGCTGCCGTACATGTACCGGTTGACGGCCATCAGCGGGATCGCGAACGGGAGCGAAGCAACCACCGCGGTCGCCAGCGGCCGCACTCGCCATCGCATGGCGAAGGCGATGGCCGGCGCGAGCAGGATGTTGCTCGGCCGGACCCACACCGCGATCGCGAAGGCCGCGCCGGACAAGAGTGCCCATGGCAGGTGCTCTGTGGTGGCCCGCCTCCACACTCTCATCGCGCCTAACATCGCGATCGAGCACCATAGCGTGGCCATGACGTCGCTCATCGGCTGCAGCGCCTGGTTGATCCACGCCGGTGAGATCGCCAGGCAAACGGCCGCACCAGCGGACAGTTCGGCGGAGAGATCGAACTCGCGCGCGAGCTTGTACAGCACCAGAATCGTCAGCAGGGTCGCCAGCTGAATCACGTAGAACGGAGCGTGATTCCATCCTCCGAGCATGCCGAACGGAACCAGATGCAAGGGAAAACCGAGCGGGTAGGACGGCGAGAAGGTCTTGGGCTCCGGCGCGCGCGCGAAGCCTAACGGCATGAACACGTCGCGCCACGAGTCATCGAGGCGCATCACGTCGAGCTCCGTCACGCGAACCTTCAGACGCCCCTGCGAAATGAGTCTTGCCGCGTTGAGGTATCCGGAGGAATCTGATCCGCCCGCCGCGTAGCAGGACCACTTCACGAGAAACGCGATGTACAACAACCCGGCGATGATGAGAACGATGCGACGCATGCCCTCAGGCGGCAGGTTGCGCGAACCCCGTGATCACGTACGACCCTGACTTGAGGTCCTTCTTGATCTTGATGATGTTCGCTGTCTGCGCGTCTTCCAGCAGATCGCTGAACGTGTTGTAGCCGTAGTATTCCTCATTGAACGTCGGCTTCTTGCGCTGCATCGTCTGCTTGACCATCGAGCCCCACAGAATCTCTTTGTTCTCGCGCATCAGCGCCTTGATCGAATCGATGAGCAGCTTGAACGCCTCGGCCTTCTTCGTATCGCCGCCGGTGGCGACCTGAGGTGCCTTCTGCGTGACGCGCACGAGGTCTTCGTAAAAGATGAACTCGTCGCAGTTGTCGATCAGCAGGTCGCTCGACGAGTTCTTCACGCCGACGCCGATCACGTACTTGTCGTTCTCTTTCAGCTTGGAGACGAGAGGGGAGAAGTCAGAATCTCCTGACGCCACGACGAAGAGGTCGATGTGCTCTTTTGACCAGCACATGTCCATGGCGTCGACCGCCATGCGGATGTCGGCCGAGTTCTTGCCTGAGTAGGAGCGGCCGGGGATCTCGATCAGCTCGATCGCGGACTCGTGGAGCTCGCGTTTGTAGTCGGGAAATTTGTCCCAGTCGCAGTAGGCACGCTTGACGACGATCTTGCCTTTTTCCAGAAGGCGTTCGAGAAGGAGGTGGACTTCGAATTTCTTGTATTTGGCGTCGATGACGCCGATGGCGATATTCTCGAAATCGACGAAAAGCGCGATTTTTCGTTCTACGTTATTCATATTTCTCGGGATTGCGGACGACAGATCCTCTTCGCTGGAATCGCTATCGAAGTTCGGTTTCCGCGTCATCGGCAGGTTGTCGGGAAGTGTAGCATCCTGATTTCTCATCAATGAATGAATCGGCGATCACTCTCGTAAAGTCGAAGCCCGCATGGAGGGGCGTGCGCTGGCAGCGCAATCCGTCGATTCGTCAAGTGGAAAGCCTCGATCAGATCGTGCGCGCCATGTCGTCGGTCGGCGCTGCGGCCGCGTCGATCGCGCGCATCGTGATCGAGGAGGCGATCGACGGAACGGCGTTTCTGAACCTGATCACCAGTCTGCCGCCCGAGTTCGAGGGCGACGTCCTGTTAATCGCCGCGCCGGGCCGTGCATTCCTCAGCAGCCGGATGGAGGGACCGCGCAACCTCTTTCTCCTCGACGATCCGGCCCCCTATCTCGACACACACCGCCTTCGCGAGGAGGGTGCTTCGGTGGCGGCGAGCGCTTCGCCCGCCTACGAGCGACTCCGCGTGCTGGTGGCCGAGGATGAGCGGAAGACGCGGGAGTTTCTGGTGGGGCTGCTCGAGCGCGCCGGCTGCGAAACGATGGTCGCCGCCGCCGGGTTCGAGGCCGTGAAGGTGACGCAGGAGCGGCGGCCGCAGATCCTTCTTCTCGACGGCCTGCTGCCGGAGATGCACGGCTTCGAGATCGCCCGATTCGTGCGCGGCATCGACCGCGACTACCGCCCGCGCATCGTCCTCGTCACCGCGGTCTACAAACACTCGCGCTACCGGAGCGAGGCCCGCCTGAAGTACGGAGTGGATCAATATCTCGTAAAGCCGGTGACCACCGAACAGATCGCGAATGCGGTGTTCGGGGAGATCGTTAGTTAGCCGGTCGCGGGTCGCAGGTCGCGGGTCGGAAAGACACTGCCGGTTGCCGCTCTGCGGTGCCGTTTTCGCGACAAGGTATCGCTCAACCGGCAAGGGATCGTGGCTTTTCCGACCTCCGACCCGCGACCTGCGACCTGCGATTTCCCGCATAATCCCCGCCGCGTGAAACGCTACATCGCACTGGCAAGGCCGTTCACCCTGCTCCCTCCGCTCCTCGGCATCATCTCCGCGGCGGTCTGTGCGTGGGGCTCCGCGCACAACCCTGATCCCTCGCGCGCCGTCACCGCCTCGGTCCTCCTGACGGTTGCCCTCGGCTCGATCTGCGCTGCGTTTCTCAACGCCGCGAACAACTCGCTCAATCAGATTTACGACCTGGAGATCGATCGCATCAACAAGCCGAAGCGGCCGTTGCCCGCCGGCGAGATGTCGATCTCCGAAGCGTGGGGATTCACGTGGGTGATGTACGTCCTCGGCCTGCTGCCCACATGGCTGGTGGTCGTCTATCCGTTCACGTCGTGGGCGTCGAAGTTCTTCGCGCCGCTCCCGGCGCACGAATGCTTCTTCATCTATCTGGTGGCGTTCATCTCGACGTTCGTCTATTCGGTGCCGGCGTTCGGCCGCACGAAGGCCCATCCGGTTGGCGCGAATCTTACGATCGCCATTCCGCGCGGCTGCCTGCTGAAAGTCGCGGGCTGGACGATGGTGGCCAGCGCCTCGACGCTCGAGCCGTGGTTCATCGGCTCCGTGTTCATGTTCTTCCTGTTAGGCGCGGCGTCGACGAAAGACTTCTCCGACATCGAAGGGGACCGCGCCGGCGGATGCCGCACGCTGCCGATCGCGTTCGGCGTCCGGAAGGCGGCGTACATGATCGCGCCGTTCTTCGTGCTGCCCTGGCTGCTGATTCCGGTCGGCGCGATGACGGGCGTTCTCACCGGCAACCACACCGCTCTCGTCGTCCTTGGCTTCGTGCTCGCAGCGTGGGGTGCGTACACCGTGTGGCTGATCGTGCGGAATCCCGACGAGCTGACCGCCACCGAAAACCACCCGTCGTGGCGGCACATGTATCTGATGATGATGGCCGCGCAGGTGGGATTCGCAATCGCGTACCTGGTGTGAGAGCTACGCCAGAAGGATCGCCAGCCAGAGGGCTGGCGCCACACTTGCGCTGCGCGCGCTCAACAGCCAGAGGTGTGGGGCCAACCCTCCGGCTGGCCTTTGACGCCGCGTGAGCGCCGTCACCATCATTCCTCAAAATAGGACCGACGTTGTTGTTCGCCAGAGGTGGCGCATATGATTTGGATTCTCAGCATCGTCCTTTCGGCTTCGCTCGTTGCAGCACGTTTCGCGACCCGGACGCCCATTCCGGTCAACAGCACGCGAAACCACCCGCGTCGCTAGGCGACGCGAATCACACATCAGTTGAGGCGCCGCCCGTTCTCCCGGGCGGCGCTCGTGTTTTAATCGCTCATGCTCGCAGTCCGGCGCGAGACTCTCTCCATCGACAACGAAGTGCGCGTTCTCGCCTGGGCGGGCGTGATGCTGATCGCCGCCGGCGCCGGCATCATCGTCAAGAACCACCTCCACGACCTCGGGCCTCTCACCATCGCCATCATCCTCGGCGCCGCCGCGATCGGCTGCTACGCGTGGGTGGCGCTGAAGCGAAAAGCGAATCTCGACGAATACGTGGTGTTGTTAGGCGCACTGCTCATCAGCACGGACGTTGGATTCATCGAGCACCAATGGCACATCCTCGGCGCGCAATGGCATCGTCACTTCCTGCTGCTTGCCGTCGTTCACGGGATCGCGGCGTATGCGTTCGGCTCGCGGGCAGTGCTGTCGCTTTCGATCGCCGCGCTGGCGACGTGGCTCGGCGTCGAGCGGCGTCCGACGGATGAAGTCGATTTCGCGATCCGGTCGTTCATCGCGGCTGG
>JBBRMQ010000177.1:0-9248 GCA_038230775.1 Thermoanaerobaculia bacterium | reverse complement strand
TCACCGGGCCAACCGGCAGCGGTAAGACGACCACCTTGTACGCGGCGATCAACGAGATTCAGAGTCCCGAGGACAAGATCATCACCATCGAGGATCCGGTGGAGTACCAGTTGCGCGGCATCACGCAGATTCCGGTCAACGAGAAGAAGGGGCTGACGTTCGCCCGCGGGCTGCGATCGATCCTGCGCCACGACCCCGACAAGATCATGGTGGGCGAGATCCGCGACGAAGAGACTGCACAGATCGCGGTGCAGTCGGCACTCACCGGCCATCTCGTCTTCACCACCGTGCACGCCAACAACGTGGTCGACGTTCTCGGCCGCTTTCTCAACATGAAGGTCGACCTCTACAACTTCGTTTCAGCGCTCAACTGCGTGCTCGCGCAGCGGCTCGTCCGCAAGATCTGCGACGCGTGCAAGCGCGAGGTGAAGTACGAAGACAGCGCGATCCGCGAGTCCGGCCTTGACCCGGCCGATTTCCGCGGAAAGATCTTCTTCGAAGGCGCGGGCTGCCTCGAATGCAACGGAACGGGATTCCACGGCCGCTCGGCGATCTCGGAACTCCTCGACCTCTCCGATCGTATCCGCGGCATGATTCTCGACCGACGCCCCGCCTCCGAAATCAAGAAAGCAGCGAAAGAAGAAGGGATGGCTTTCCTCCGGGAGTCCGCACTCAAGAAAGTCATGGAAGGGAAGACCACGTTGAGGGAGATCAACAAGGTCACGTTCGTCGACTAAGCATGAATGCAGAATGCAGAATGCAGAATGTCGAACGGAAGAACGGGAAACGGTTTCCCTCCGCATTCAGCATTCTGCATTCTGCATTCTGCATTCAATGAATCATGTCTAAATCCTTCCCCCCCGACGTCATCGTCCTCGACTCCGACTCGCTGCTGCACGTGCGGCTCGGACGGGGACGCAAAGACGCGCAGATCATGCTGTCGAAGAGCTACCGGCTCGCCGCGAACACCTTCACGGCTTCGGTGGTGACGCCCGAATTGACGAACGAGGGATCGCTCACCGAGGTCGTGCGCCGGCTCCGCGCGGAGACCGGCCGCTGGGAAAAAGTCTCCGTGCTTCTTCCCGACTCCTGGTTCCGGATCAACATCCTCGAGCTGCAGACGCTGCCTGACGTATTCAGCGAGGCCGAGGAGATGGTGCGGTGGAGTCTGAAGCGGACGTTGCCGATCGATCCCTCCACGCTGCGCGTCGCATTCGAGCCGCTGTCGAAAACGACGGGACAGACGAAGGTGCTCGCCGTCAGCGCCGTGGAGAAGACACTGGCGGACATCGAACGCGTGTTTCGTTCCTCCGGAATCGACGTCGTACTGATCGAGCCGATCGGACTCAATCTCTGGAACGCGATCACGGTCCGTGAAGCCGCCACGACGCGCGACCGCATCCTCTTCTATGTCCGCGACACCGACTTCACTACCGCAGCGTTCCGCGGCCCGCAGCCGCTCTTCATCCGCTCCCGGAACCTGAACGCGGACCGGACGATCGACCAGGAGATCCGGCTCTCCGCGAGCTATCTTCGCGAGACGCTGCGCACGGACGCCATCGAACACTGTTACCTGGCGGGGAACCGCATCGACGCCGCAGTTGCCGCCACCATCGGCGAGGAGTTCCGCGCGCCGGTGAAGACGATCTCGCTGCGCGACTTCACCGAACAGGCGCCCGACAACGTCGGCTACGAGACAGAGCTTGCCGCGGCAATCGGGGTGTTCACTTGAGAGTTTCTGTGTGTGGACCGGCTTCAGCCGGTAGTGTGGGGCCAGCCCTCTGGCTGGCCAGCCAGTCAGAGGACTGGCCCCACACCGCGCTCCGCGATCATCCACTGGATGTCGCGTGGGTCGGAGGCGTTCGCTGATGCGGCCGCTCCACCTCAATCTCGCATCGCGTCCGTATCGCGACTACAAGCCCGTCTACGCGGTTGTCGTGGTGTCGTCGCTACTGATCGCTTTCATGATGCTCAACAACGTCGACACCTACTATCGCTATATCCGCGAGACGAAGACCACGCGCGCGCGGATCGCGGCCATCGACAGCCAGACCGAGCAGGAGCAGCGCACCACCGACGCGTTGACGCAGCGGCTGCGCGGCATCAACGTCCGCCAGCTCGCCGAGCAGACGCAGTTCGTCAACGCACAACTCGCCGAGCGCGCGTTCTCCTGGAGCGAGTTGCTCGATCGGCTGGAGCACGTGCTTCCGAACGACGTCCGCATCGAGTCGATCTCGCCTTCCTTCGACAAGACGGGTCTCGTTCGTCTCTCGTTGCTGGCTTCGGCGAAAACGGGCACCGGGATGATCACGACCCTCGATCACCTGAACCGCGAATCGCAGTTCGCACACGCCTTCCCGACCTCCGAAGACAAGAACTCGGATGGCACCTATCACTTCGGCGTCAATGTCGAATACCGGCCGACCTTCGCGAGGATCATCCAATGATCTGGCGCGAGAAACGGGTCCTGCTGGTGGTCCTTGGCGTGCTGTTGCTCGCCAACGCCGTCTTCTTCTTCACCTACCGCGTGAACTACGAACGGCGCCTGAAGGCCCTCGATGCGACGTTGAAGGAGTCGGACGCGAAACTGCTCAAGGCACGCAACACGCGCCGCGCCGCGCAGCAGCAGATCGACGGATACCGCAAGGTGCAGGCGGACATCCAGACGATCTACAACCAGCGCTGGGCCACCGAGCCTGAGCGCTTCACCGCTCTCGTCACCGAGATCAAGAAGGTGACCGCGGCGAGCCAGCTCATTCCACACTCACTGGGCTTCTCGGAATCGACCGAGAGCTCGAAGACCGGCGGGACGGGGACGTCGATCGTGGGAATTACGTTCAGCGTTCAGGGCAGCTACCAGCAGGCGCGCCGCCTCATCAATCTCCTCGAGCTGTCCGACCAGTTCGTCATCATCGACGCCGTGAGCCTCGGCGGCAGCTCGGGAACCGACCAGAATCTCAACCTCAACTTGCGGCTGAAGACGATCTTCCGCGATCTCTCGCGCCCGCCCGTGGTGAACCGGCCACTGTGATGGACTGGACGAGCTGGAAGACCTGGAGCGTCGTCGCGCTGATCCTTTTCGCGGCATTTGCGATCTACACGTTCGCGTCGACGCAGAACGCGGCGTCGAGCGATGCGGATCCGATCGCCGCCACGCCCGGAGGCGGCCGCGCGCCGCGTGTGCAGCCGAACATGCCCGGAGTTCCTTCGATTCACACCGAATGGCTGGACGGACAAACCGGCAGCTACAGGAGCGCGCGCAACCTCTTCACGTTCAAGGAACCGCCGCCGCCTCCGCCGCCACCCCCGCCGCCCGCACCACCCGATCGCGACAAGGACGGCATCCCCGATTTCAAGGACAACTGTCCGGATAAGTACAACCCTGACCAGGTCGATCTCGATAAGAACGGCATCGGCGACGCGTGTCAGACGACTCCCGTCGTCGTGCCGCCGCCGCCACCGCCGCCACCACCCACGCCGCCGGCATTCCCATACAAGTTCATCGGAACGTTCGGCAATCGGGCCAATCCAATCGCCACATTCTCGGGAAATGGGGAGATCATCAACGCGCACGCCGGTGACACGATCGCCGACAAGTTCATCCTGCGCGCGATCGGCGTGGAGTCCGTCGACATCGGCTACGTCGGTTTCCCGCCGGACACGAAGACGCGCATTGCGTTAGGCCAGGGAGCGGGTGGCCAGTAAGCTCCAGTAAGCTAGTGACGTTTATCCCTTTTGAACCGTCCTAATCACCGACTGAAACCATGAATCGACTACGACGAACCACCTTGACGTTGATCAGCCTGATCTCCTTCAGCTGCGCGAGCTACAACGCGTACGAGAAGGCGAAAAGCGCGCAGCAGATGAAGAACTGGGACGAGGCCGTCATCCAGTACGAGAAGGCGCTGGAGATCAGCCCGGACAACATGCGCTACAAGATCGACCTGCAGCGCGCGCGCCTCGAGGCCTCCCGCGTGCACTTCGAAAAGGGCAAGACTCTTCTCGACAGCGCGCGCACATCATCGGCTTCCGGCAGCTCCGAGCAACTCCGCCTCCTGCAGCTCGCGGCGACGGAGCTGGAGATCACCGTCCGCCTCGATGGGACCAATCAGTACGCCGCCGTGGATCTGGTGAAAGCGGCGACGATGCTCAATGACCTTACGCACGCGGCTGAGCCGGTGACCATCGACGACATCAAGCGCCGCGCGAAAAACAACATCTCCAAGCAGCAGCCACCGCAACTGGCACCGAGCTCCGACCAGCCGATCACGCTCTCCTTTCCCCACGAGACGCCAGTCAAGGACATCTACAAGGCCCTCGGCAACGCCTACGGCATGAACATCATGTTCGACCAGGCGCTGAAGGACGAGCGCATCACCATCGAGCTCAAGGACGTCACCGCGCAGGAAGCGCTCGAGCGCGTGGTCTTCGCCGCGAACAACTTCTACAAGGTGCTCGACGAGCACACGATCATCATCGCTCCCGATAATCCGCAGGCGCGGCGCGATTACGAAGACCTCGTCATCCGTACGTTCTATCTTTCGAACGGCGACGCCGAGCTCGTGACCAACGTCGTCCGCACGATGCTGGAAGCCCGCAACGTGTTCCCGCTGAAGGCGCTCAACGCGATCACCATCCGCGACACCGCGGACAAGGTCCGCATCGCCGAAAAGATCATCGAGGCCAACGACAAGGCGAAAGCCGAAGTGGTGGTCGACGTCGAGCTCATGCAGCTCGATCTGGACAAGGCACGCGACCTCGGCCTCGTCATCAACGGCTTCAGCAACGGCGCCCCCGGCGTCATCCAGCCGCAAACGTCTACCGACAAGGGAAAGGCGAGCCTCACCAGCGGCACTCTCAATGACTTGCGCCGACTCAACAGCAGCTTGATCAGCTTCTCCATTCCCAACGCTTCCTACAGCGCGCTGAAGAGCATCGGCAACAGCCAGCTCCTCGCCAATCCCGAGTTGCGCATTTCCGAGGGAGAAAAGGCGTCGCTGCACATCGGAAACCGGATCCCGGTGCCCGTCTCGCAATTCACGAACATCGCGAACAGCACGACGGGCGGCAACGGCAGCCCCGGCTTCATCTCGTCCTATCAGTATCAGGACGTCGGCATCAAGGTCGCGATCGAGCCGCGCGTTCATCACAACCGCGAAGTGACGCTGAAGCTCACCGTCGAAGTCTCGAATCAGGGCCCCGACGCGCCCGGCACGGGCGCGGGAACGCAGACGGCCGCTCAGCCGACCTTCATCACGCGCACGATCGAGTCCACCATCCGGTTGAAAGATGGTGAGACGAATTTCCTCGCCGGCCTGATTCAGCAGAACGACACCGACAGCGACAACAAGACCCCGTTCCTCGGCGACATTCCGGTGATCGGGCGCCTGTTCACCAACAACCACAAACGGACGACGCGCACCGACCTCATTCTCACGATGACGCCGCACATCATCCGCATTCCGGACATCACGGAGGATGATCTGGCGCCGATGTGGGTGGGGACGCAGAACAACCTCTCCTTCCGCGGCTTGTCTCCGCGGCTGGAGTCGCAGTCGAGCATCGATCCGTTCGCGCCGCGCGGCACCGACCAGTTCCGCGAACCCGGCATGAACGCGCCCAGGGCAACGCGGCCGGTCCCGGCACCCGGCGCGGTTCCAGTCAATCCACGCTCACCCACCGGCTCGGCTCCGACCAACGTGTTTCAGCCGGTCAAGCCCGTCTCGCAAGGCGATGCGTCGACCGTATCGCAACCGGTTGTCACGGCAGCGGCAGCAGCGGTGGTGACTGCCGACGAGAACGCCAATCTCTCCCCTCGTATCTCCCCGCAGCCGGTGAAGCTGTCGATCAAGCCCGGCGAAGAGAAGATCTGGACCGTGGTGGGCATGGATCTCGACGGCCTGACGGCAACGCAACTCGTCCTTCGCTACGATCCGCAGACCCTCATCGTCGGCGACGTCACGTTCGGTCCGGCGATGAGGATCGACCCGAAACTTCCGCCGGTCGCGAAAATCGACAGCGCCGCGGGCACGATCACCATCACCTCTTCCAATGGAGCGCCCCTGGCGTTCAACAGCGGCGGCGACCTCGCGGCGGTCCGCCTGCGCGGCGGCTCGCCGGGTGAAACGTATCTGGTCCTGGAGAATCCGTCGCTCAAGAACGGCCGTGGCGAAGGAGTTGCTTCGTCCGTCTCGGGAGGACGCGCGAGAGTCGAATGATGCGGCGCAGCCCCGGATTCACGGTCGCCGAGCTCATCACCGTCGTGGCCATCATCGCCGTCCTCGCGTCCGTGGCGATGCCGATCGTGAGCTTCGGCCTGCGGCGGCAGAAGGAGGTCGAGTTGCATGAGCGGTTGCGAAGAATCACCGATGCGATCGACCGCTATCACGAGCTGCGCGTGGCGCCGGCGCCGAACAACATCAAGAAGGCGCCCGATCTCGCGCAGGGGGAGTACCCGAAAGAGCTCGAGGAGCTGACGAAGCCCGTCGAGCTGTCGAATGGAAAAAAGATCCGCCTGCTTCGCGAACGCGATCTCATCGACCCGATGACAGGCAAGAGTGAGTGGAACACGCTATCGGATTCCGACGAGCCTGACACGTCCCAGACCAACGGGAACAACGTGTTCGAGGTGCACTCGAAATCGACAGTCATGGCCCTCGACGGAAAGACGCACTACAACGAATGGTAAATCGCAGGTCGCAAATCGCAGGTCGCAGGTCGGAACGTGGAGTCACGCTGATCGAGCTGATCGTCGTCGTTACCATCATCGGCATCCTTGCCGGGGTGGCCATCTCCAATGTGAGATATGCGCAGACCAAGGCCCGCGAGGCGGCGCTCAAACACGATCTCTTCGAGATGCGCAAGGCGATCGATGATTTTTACGCCGACAAGCAGCACTGGCCGGAGAGCCTCGCCACGCTGAAAGATGGCAAGTACCTGCGCAACCTTCCAAAGGATCCGATCACCGGTCACGAGGACTGGGAGGAAGTGCCCGCGTCGACCGATCCGAGCGACCCGACGGCCGCCGATCCGACGACGACCGACGCCACCGGTGGCGCTCCCGGCATCTACGACGTCCACAGCAGCGCCCCGGGGAACGGCATGGATGGCACACCTTACAAGAGCTGGTAGGTCCCTCACCCGGCCTTCGGCCACGCTCTCCCCGCTTTCGGGGGGCGAGGGGCAACAGACGCGTTTCCGTTCCGTGGGGAACTCGTCCGAAGTTGACGAAGCGCGGATGAGAGGCGAGCGAGGTTTCACCCTCGCCGGCCTGATCGTCATCATGACGATCATGATGGTGTTCGTTGCCTACACCGTCCCGCGGCAATGGTCGACCGTGATGCAGCGGGAGCGCGAGCTGGAGACGATCTTCGTCATGAAGCAATACGCGCGCGCAATCAACGAATTCAGCCGCAAGAACGGCAGCGCGCTTCCGACGAGCATCGATCAACTGAAGAAGGCGAAATTGCCGCGCTACCTCCGCGCGAAGGATGGCGAATACATCGATCCACTCACCGGCGTTGTCGATTGGATGATCATCCCCGCCTCCTCCCAGGGCGCGACCGGACAGACGGTTCCTGGAACGGCGGGCAGCGGTCCGGGCGGCACATCGACCACCGGCACGACGGGAACTACCTCAACGACAGGAACCACCGCCACGACAGGTACAACGGGTGCGACCGGTACCGCAGCGCCGCCGAACGCGATGCCCGCCGTTCCTGCGATCCCGATGAAGGACTACGCCGGCGGCCCGTTCATCGGCGTCCGTCCGGCAAAGACCGGCAAGAGCTTTCTCGAATTCAACGGCGCGCAGAACTACGAGCAGTGGAGCTACACCGTCAACGATCTGCGCAACGCGATCAACGCGAGAAACGCAGCCGCGTCGAAGATCTGGCAGTAAAGACAGGCTGGTCGGAGATGGCAAGTCGGTGGCCGGCCGCCATCCGACCCGGGACCTGCGACCTCCGACCAGCTAATATCCTTGGCGAATGCCGCCGAAAACCCCCGTCGTCGCCCGCCATGTCCTCCCTTCCGGGCTGACGATCCTCATCGAGACTCTTCCGTACGTCCGCTCGGTCGCACTCGGCTACTACCTCCGCAGCGGCTCGGCGGTGGAGTCGATCGAACATGGCGGCGCCTCCCACTTTCTCGAACATCTCGTTTTCAAAGGCACCGCGAAGCGCACCACCAGCGAGATCGCCAACGTCATCGACATCCTCGGCGGCGACGTCGACGCCTTCACCGGCAAGGAGTACACGTCGTTCTATGCGCACGTCCTCGACGAACAGGTCGAGACGGCGATCGATCTGCTGACGGACATCGTCGTCTCGCCGCGATTCACCGCGAAGGATCTCGAGTCCGAGCGATCGGTGATCCTGGAAGAGATCAAGATGGTGGAGGACACGCCCGACGATCTGGTCCACGAGATCTTCGTCACCGCCTTCTGGGCCGATCATCCGTTAGGCCGCCCGATCCTCGGCACCGAGGAAACGGTCAATCGTCTCGGGCGCGACGAGATTCTCGCGCACTACAGCGAGACGTTTCACCCGGCGAACATGATCTTCTGCGCTTCGGGCAACGTCCGCGCGGAGCAGATCGTGCCGCTGCTGGAGAAGGCCTTCCCTCCCGACGGACGGGAACCGGTGCGCTACGACTGGTCTCCGCCGCTCCCGAACCAGCACGTGATCCTGCGCGAGAAAAAAGAGCTGGGCCAGGTCCATCTCTGCCTCGGTTCCCGCGGATTTCCGCAGCAGAACCACGAACGCTACGCCGCGGCGCTGTTCAACGCGGTGCTCGGCAGCGGGATGTCGTCACGACTCTTTCAGCGCATCCGCGAGAAAGAAGGACTCGTCTACTCCGTGATGTCGTATCACAACGGCTATCTCCACGGCGGCTATCAGGCGGTTTACGCCGCCTGCGCGCCGAAGAATCTGAAGCGCGTTCTGTCCATGACCCTGGAAGAGATGCGGAAGATCAAGGAGACCGGCGTGACGGCGGCCGAGCTCAGTGCGGCCAAACTGCACCTCAAGGGATCGATTCTGCTTTCGCTCGAGTCCACCGTGAGCCGCATGTCGGGGATCGCGCGGCAGGAGTACTACTTCGGACGCCAGTTCTCGCCAGACGAGATCATCGAGCACATTGACGCTGTAACGCTCGAAGATATTCAGCACGTGGCGCGTATGATCGTCGATCCGGATTCACTCTCGCTCACGCTGCTCGGCAACCTGAAGCGACCGGGTGTGACAACG
>JBBRMQ010000176.1:0-9263 GCA_038230775.1 Thermoanaerobaculia bacterium | reverse complement strand
TCCCTCGCTACGCTCGGGATCACATGCTCACCGAAGCCCAGCAGCGCCCTCCGCAAACGCATTGATCGAACACAGAAAAGCGTCAAGATGCGCGCAAGATCTCGCGTGCCAGTTTGCGAATCGAAAACTGTCGTCCTGGCGTGTCATCCCGAGCGTAGCGAGGGACCGGTGTGGGCGGGCGGTGCGTCGAACCACCTTCCGCTCACCGAAGCCCGGCGGCGCCGATTGGATCTGTTTCCTCGGCAATGATCCCGCGTTCGATGTAGATCGGCCGGATGAGCTGCGCGAGCTTCGGCCGCTGCGTCGCGAAATACGCCGCGCTGATGAGACAGATGATCGCGCCGCCGAAGATCGTTCGCTGCGAGCCGAAGTGCTCCGCGGCCCAGCCTGCGACGAGGCTTCCGATGGGCATGGTGCCGAGGACCGCGACGCTGTAGAAGGCCATCACGCGTCCGCGAAGCTCTTCCTCCACCACCGTCTGCAGAATCGTGTTCGAGCAGGCGCTCTGGAGCATCATGCCTGCGCCCACGATCGGCAGCACGGCAATGGACAGCAGCAGCGAGTGTGAGAACGAAAACGCGATGAGCCCGAGGCTCAAACCGGCTGTCGACGCGATCACCACTTTGCCCAATCCCAGGACCGTGTGCCGTGAAGCGAGGTAGATCGTTCCGGCCAGCGCGCCGAAACCCGCGGCCGTCATCAGGATCCCCAGCGTGTGCGGTCCGCCATGAAGAACCTGCGATGCGAAGACAGGCATCAGCGTCGCGTAGGGCATCCCCGCGATGCTGGTGATCGAGATGATGACCAGAATCGCGCGCACCGGCGCGAAGCCTGTGATGTACGCCCAGCCGACGCGCAGCTCGTCCATCATCCTGGCTTTGATGCGAGCGGGCTGCTCCGTCGTCACGTGCATCAGAACGAGAGAGAGGATGACGGCGATGTAGGAGATCGCGTCGACCGCGAAGCACCATCCCTCCCCCACTGCCGCCAGAAGCACGCCGCCGATGGTCGGACCGAGGATGCGCGAACCGTTGAACATCGCGGAGTTGAGCGCAATCGCGTTCGGAACGTCCTCGCGATCGGTGACCATCTCCACCACGAACGCCTGTCGGGCCGGCGTGTCGAACGCGTTGATGATCCCCTGCAGAACCTGCAGGACGATCACATGCGTCACCGTGATCCGCCCGCTGAACGCCAGCCCCGCCAGGGCCGCCGACTGCAGCGCGGACAGCACCTGCGTGACGATCAGAATGCGATGGCGATTCCATCGATCGACCAGCACGCCCGCAAATGGCGCGAGCAGAAGCAGCGGAATCTGTCCCGCGAATCCGACGACGCCGAGGAGGAGCTCGGACTTCGTGAGGCGGTAGACGAGCCAGCTCGTGGCGATGCGCGTGATCCAGCTGCCGACGAGCGAGATCGTCTGACCACCGAAGAACAGCCTGTAATTTCGATGGCGAAGCGCGCGAACGATTTCGGCCACGGGGCGCGAGTATAGTGACGTGACTGCAGGAGGTGACCCATGCCGCTTTCCCGTCGCGATTTCGCTCAGCTCATCGGCGCGAGCGCCGCGCTCGCCGCGCTCCCTCGCGTTGCCATCGCAAAGACACCATTGCCCGCCCGCGCCGTGCGATTGAGCGCGAACGAGAATCCGTACGGTCCTTCGCCGCTCGCGATGGAAGCAATGCGCAACGCCATCGGCGTCGCGTCGCGCTATCCGGATGACGAAGTCGACGAGCTGATCGCCGCGATTGCGCGCCTCCACTCCGTCTCCGAAGATCAGATTGTCCTCGGTGATGGATCGAGCGAGATTCTCAAGCTGACCGCGCAAGCGTTCACGAACCCCGGCCGCAAGCTCGTGACGGCGGAGCCCACCTTCGAGGCGCTCGAGAATTACGCGCGCGCAGCGGGAGCCGACACGGTTCGCGTCGCACTGACCTCGAGTTACGCGCACGACCTCGCCAAGATGTCCGCGGTCTCAAATGCGGGCGTCATCTACGTCTGCAACCCGAACAACCCGACGGCGAGCATCACGCCGCGGCAGGCGATCCGCGCCTTCCTCGACGCAGTTCCCGCGACAACGACCGTCCTCGTCGACGAGGCGTATCACCACTACGCGGAGAGCCCGGACTACGAGAGCGTGATGCCCCTCGTCGCATCGCATTCGAATCTGATCGTCGCGCGGACCTTCTCCAAGATCTTCGCCATGGCCGGTGTGCGCGCGGGCTACGCGATTGCCCAGAAAGAGCTTGCGGCGCGGCTGCGCACTCAGCAGGCGTGGGACTCGATGAATGTGATCGCGCTGACCGCCGCTCGTGCGTCGCTGGGCGACACGAAGCACGTCGCCGACGGACGCCGTCGCAACAGTGAGACCAGACGCGATACCGTCGCCGCGTTGAAGGGAATGGGCTTCGAGGTGATTCCGTCCGAGGCAAACTTCATCATGATCAACACGCGCAGGCATGTGAAGCCACTGATCGCGTCGATGCGCGAGGGAGGCGTGCGCGTCGGACGCCTTTTCCCCGCCATGCCCGAGCACCTGCGCGTTACGATCGGAACGCCGGAGGAGATGCAGCGGTTCATGGAGGCGTTCAAGTCCGTCGCGTTCAAATCCGTCGCGGCGTGACCCGGTCCGGCCTATTTGTCGCAGCACTCATCGTTGCGGTTGTGGTCGTATGGGCGGTGGGACATCAGGTCGTCAGCGGACCGCGCGTCGAGCCGGCTCCGGTGATGAAGAATGTCCAACAGCGATTCCCGAACCTGATCGAGAACGACTCCGCCGCGCGATTCTTCTCCACGTTGTCGCGCATCGACGAGAAGGAACTGAGCGTCCAACGGGAAAAGGAGGTCGACTATCTTCAGCGCGAGATCGCGTCACCGGCAGCGACGACGTCTCCGCCGCCCGCGCCACTCTCCCGAGTCCTCGAAAAGAACGCCGTCACCCTCGGCATCCTGCGCGCGCAACTGGCCAGCAATCCGCCGCCGGTCTGGGCGCAGCGCCCCGCCGATCTCCTCGATCCGCCTCAGCCGGACGTCATCCTCATCTCACGGCTGTTCACCACGTTCGCGGCGCACTCGCTTGCGGAACACAACCGGCTGGACGACATCGGCGCATGGAGCGACCTCACGGCGATGTGGGTTCTGGCTCGCTCGTTATGGAGCCGGCCCGAGCTCCCATCCGTTCTTGCCGCACTCGGCGGATGCCGGATGATCGCAGCGACAGCGTCGAAACTGCCCGCGCCTGCGCCGCAATGGTGGAGCGACTTCCTGCAATTCGATCCGCGCAGGCCTCTGGCGCAGGCGCTCGAATATGAGGCGTGGGCGGCCCGGTCGCATGCGGAACGCTACCCCGCCGGTGAACCGGATGAGACCAACGGCTTTCATGAGGCGATGCGCCGCGCAGCGGAGCCGTTCGTCCGGCCCCTGCGTGTGATGGAGGCCGATTCGCGGGTGCACGACTTCCGCGATCTGATGCAAGCGGTCACGAGCACCGATGCATGCGGCCCGATTTCCCAGGCGGTGCGGGAGCGATGGTTAGGGACGGTCCTGCGCCTCAATCGCTTTCTGGTGGAACGCGAGGGCGTCGCGAAGCTTCTCGCTGCCGAAGACGTGCACACACAATCGGGATCGTGGCCTGACCAGATCGACACGCGGTCCCAGTGCAAGGCCTCGGGGTGGACGTATCAGCGGAAAGGCGAAACGATGGAGTTGGCTTTCAAGGGATCACTACCGCCGCCGCCGCAGACCCGCATCATGACGCCGCTTCGTTACGTGCGATGAGCAGTGTGGGGCCAGCCCTCCGGCTGGCCCGGCCACTTCCCTGGAGCCAAATCGAACTAGTCGAGCTTGATGCTCTTCTTGGTTTTTTCGCGGCGCGCGCCTTCCTTTGCCTTGTACTCGTTGACACACGAGTCCTGGTCCACCATGACGCAGCCGAGGTATTCGCTGATCTCCATGAGGCAGGCGCGGATGGCTTTTCCTGCCGGGGTGTTCTCGTACTTGCCGAGTCCACCGGAGAGACCGCCCACGTGACCGGTACCCGCCACACCGTAGCTGCTGGAGCGCGCTTCGATCGTGCGCGTGAAGGCGACCTCACCCGACGTGGTGTCGACGACGCGAAGGTCGATCGCCATGTACGCCTCGCTCTTGTGTCCGCCGAGTCCGAAGCCTTTGAAATTCAATCCCCCGCCCGTGCCTGCGGTTTTCTCGTCGTACGACGAGACGGTTCCCATCACGAGGTACTTTGCCCCGGTCAGCTTTCCGACCTTCGCGGCGCTCGAGCGACTCACGCGGCCCGACTCCGCGAGATCCTGCTCGCGAAGGACGTGGTCGAGTTTCGAGCGCTCGACGATTCGGAACTTCTCCGACGAGGCGAGCTCATTGGTGAGCATGCCGCTGAGGTCCCGTCCTGCGCCGCCGTACCACCACGCGGCCGAGGTGTCGTTGGTGAACTCGGCGACACCGATCGAGGGCTTGGGAGATGCGACCAGAGGAAGTGCGGCAAATGCAGCGAGGATGATCAGAAGACGAAGCGACGCGCGCGACATAATCGTTAGCCTCCTTGGCGATCTCGACCATATCACGAGCCACTGTTCAGAATTGAACAGCAAGCGCTTCTTCACTGCCGATCCGTTACAGCCAGCGGCGCACTCTCGCGCAATAGATCGCGTACGCCTCGCCGAAAACCGACTGCATGTACCGCTCTTCCTTTTCAATGATCAGCCGATCGACGGCAACGATCAGAACCGGCAGGAAGATGATCGGCCACAGGCTGTTCAACGCGAGCGCGCCTCCGATGTAGGCGATGGCGAGCGCGAGGTACATGGGGTTGCGGCTGAAACGGAACGGGCCGTCGACGACGAGCGATGTGGACGGCTTGATTGGAACGATTGACGTCCGCCTGCGCCAGAACGAAGCGATACTCCATACGGCCAGGAGCGCGGCAGCGATCATGACCGCCATGCCCCCTCGCTCCATTGGGGGCCAGTCCGCAATCGCGAGCGGCCTCCGCGCATGCAGAAGAATGCCCGCGCCGAACGCGATCGCGTAGAGCAGCGGCGGCGGAAAGTACACCCCCGAGTGACGTGGCTTCGACCGGTCTCCTTCCACGGCACGAGTCTAGTGTCCTGAGTCAGAAATTCGTAACCGTTCGCTGGTCGAGCTTGTGAGGCGAAATCAGGCAACCATGTCATCCCGAGCGTAGCGAGGGAGCGGTGTGGGTGGGGCGGGACGATGAACGAGCCGCCCGCCTACACGGTTCCTCGCTACGCTCGGAATGACAACGCGGCAACTGGGCGGTTGTGATTCGCGAGCTTCGGCGAGGCCGTCGAGGCCGTCCGAGATGCTCTGCTTCTGAATCTCAGAGCACGACGGTGTAGGCGAGCGTCGTGAGGTCCGGCATCCGATCGAGATACACCTGACCATCGGTGTGATCGACCTCGTGCTGGAAAATGCGCGCGGTGAAATCCGTGATTTCGTGCTCCGCCTCATTCCCTTCGTGATCGATTCCGCGAAGACGCACCCGCTTGAAGCGCGGCGTCTCGCCGCCGAGAAACGGAACACTGAGGCAGCCTTCCCAGTCGGTAATCGTCTCCGTGCCGACCGGTTCGTACGTGGCGTTGAAGAACACGCCGGCACTCAGCTTTGCCACTCCGCGACGTTTGGCCACCTTCTCCTCGACCTCAAACACGAAGATGCGCAACGGCAGATGCACCTGCGGACCAGCCAGCCCCACGCCTTCGTACTCGTGCATCGTCTCGATCATGTCGTCGACAAGCGCGGCGAACTTGCCAGCCTTGATGTCTTTGATCTCGACATCGGACGCCTTCATGCGCAACACCGGATGTCCCAGCCGCGCAACCTTCAAGATCGCCATTCAGTTCTCCACAGTCAACGGTAGTCTGCGCATTCGCAGCGCGACGAGGAACGCGCACAACGTGAACACCGCTCCGGTGTAGAACGATCCGCGCGCCTGCGCCCAATCGTAAAAGAAACCGGAAATGATCGGGCCGAGAAATCGCGCCAGCGAGCCGAGACCCGACGTCAGCCCCAGCATCGTTCCGCGCTCATTCGGGGCGCACGCCTTGGAGACCAGCGACGTGAGCGCCGGATTCGTCAGCCCCTGGCCGACCGCGAGAAAGAACGCGACGACATACAGCAGCGATACGCGGAAGACGAGAGGAACGAACGCCAACCCGATCGTGAAGGAGCCTGTCCCGATCGCCACCAGCGTTTTCTCGCCGAAGATTTTTGCCAGTCTCCCGATCAAGCCACCCTGAATCGTTGCGATGATCACTCCCATGAACAGAAAAAAGTACGCCAGGTCGAGCTGCTCGAAATGAAAGCGATCACGGCCGTGCAACGTGACGCTCGTCTCCATCCCCGCGACAGCGAGCATCGTCAGCACCACCGCGCCGATGATGGCGAAGAGAAGCTTGTGATGCGTCATCGACCGCCATACGTTCAGGTCGAACTGTGGCGGCAATCCGCTCCGCGGCATGAGGTCCGCCGGCTTCGATTCCCCGAGGACGAAAAAAGCGATCGACAGAGCGATGAGCGATAGGGACGCCGCGGTCAGACCGGGCAGGAGGTTCCCGCGCATGCCATGGCGCGTTCCGACCGCGGACAGAATCCCGCTCAGCGGAGGACCGAGGATGAATCCCATGCCGAAGGCCGCGCCGATGATTCCCATTCCCTTCGCGCGATTCTCCGGCGTCGTCGTGTCGGCGATGTAGGCCTGCGCCGTTCCGATGTTCGCTCCGCCCGCTCCGGCGATCACGCGCGACGCGAGCAATATGCCGAGGCTTCCGGCAAGGCCGAAAAGCAGGTAACCGAGGAAGCTGGCCGTCAGACTGATGAGGATCACCGGACGCCGTCCGATGCGATCGGACAGCCGTCCCCAGACCGGCGCGAAGAAGAACTGCATGAGCGAGTACACGCCGACAACCAGGCCAACGGTCACACCGCTCGCGCCATATTCGCGCGCGTAGAACGACAGGAAGGGGATCACCATCCCGAATCCGATGAGATCGATGAAGACGGTGAGAAACAGAACGAGGAGGGACGCGCGGCGCATCTGGCGCTGGGAGTGTACTGTGACTGCGCAATGAAGCTGGTTCTCTTCGACATCGACGGCACGCTGATCACCGACGGCGGCGCATCGCGCGAGTCGTTCGCCATCGCGCTCGACGCCACGTACGGTTATCGCGGCGACCTCCGTCGCTACGACTTCTCCGGCCGCACCGATCCGCAGATTGCGCGCATGGTCCTGCGTGACGCGGACCTCACCGACGCGCAGATCGATGAAGCGATGCCGGCACTCTGGTCCCGCTACATCGCCGAGCTCTCGACGAACGCTAACGGACGCATGCGCGAGCTGCCCGGTATTCGCGCCGTGGTCGAGTCGCTCGCCGGGCGTCAGGACGTGATGCTGGCGCTGCTCACCGGCAACATCGAGCCGGGCGCGCGGCTGAAGCTCGCCGGCCCGGGGCTCAACGCGTTCTTTCCGTTCGGCGCCTTCGGAAACGACTCTGAGTCTCGTGAGAGGCTGCCGCCGATTGCGATCGAACGCTCGGGACAGCGCATCGCGGGGCGGGACGTTGTGATCATCGGCGACTCGATCTACGACGTGCGCTGCGGCGTCCCGCACGCCGCAACGACGATCGCCATCGCCTCGGGAAAGACGCCCGCGGAAAAGCTGATCGCGGAAAAGCCGGATCACTTTTTCACTTCGGCCGAAGATCGCGACGCGCTACTCGCCGCGATCCTCGGCTTGTCATCCCGAGCGTAGCGAGGGACCGGTGTGGGTGGGTGGGGCGATGAGCGTGCCGCCCGCCCACACCGGTCCCTCGCTACGCTCGGGATGACATCGCAAACATCTCGCACATGTCCTCAGCCGCCATCGTCGACGGCTGCTGGCGGCGATTCTGTCGCGGCGCTACTACGGGTTACCATCTCGCGCATGTCCTCAGCCGCCATCCGCATCATCATCTCCGACGTCGACGGCGTCTGGACCGACGGCAAGATCGTCTACGCCGGGGAAACGCGCGAGATCAAGGCCTTCAATGTCCGTGACGGTCTCGCTGCGAAGCTCGCACAGAAGGTCGGCATCACCGTCGCGCTCCTCACCAGCCGCCGCTCGCCAGCGCTCACGCGTCGCGCACGCGAGCTCGGCATCGTGGAGTTGCATCAGGGAGCGAGCAACAAGCTCGAGTCCTGCGAGAACATCCTCAAGAAACTCGACCTCCGCTTCGATCAGGTTCTCTACCTCGGCGACGACCTTCCCGATCTCGCCCCGATGAGCCACGCGGCGATCTCCGCCGCGCCGAACGACGCGGCGGCCGAGGTGCTGGAGGCGGCGACGTGGAAGCTGAGGCAGCGCGGCGGTTGCGGCGCGTTCCGCGAAGCCGTCGAGCGCCTGCTGCGCGAACGCGGCGACTGGGAATCGCTGCTCGAGGACTTCAAGAGTGGCGAGCCCGAAGCACAGAGCGTTTAGATCGCGGCTGCTTTACGTCGCGCTCCTGCTGGTCAGCGCCGTCGTGCGCCGGCTGCCGCTGCGCGCCGTGCGATTTCTCGGCCTCGCGACCGGCCACCTCGCGTGGCACGTTCTGGGTCGCGAACGCCGTCGGGCGATGGCGAATCTCACCAGCGCGTTCCCTGAGTGGAGCGTTCGCAATCGCGCCACCAACGTCCGCCGAATGTTCCATCACCTCGGCCAGTCGCTGTTCGAGATCATGTGGATGCCGAACCTCGACGCCGCGACAATCGCGAAGACGACCACATTCGAGGGAATGGAACCGGTGCTCGCTCACGTGCGCGCGGGCCGCGGCATCGTGGCGTTCACGGGTCACTGCGGGAATTGGGAATGGATGGCGTACTGCCTGGCGAAGTCGGGAATCCCGACGTCGGTCCTGCAGCGCGAGCGCAACGAGGCGGAGCTCAATCAGTTCATGACGCGCATCCGCGCGACGGCGGGGATCCGGACGATCGACCGCGGATCGACGGCGGCGGCGCGCGAGCTGATCTTCGCCCTGCGCCGCGGCGGCATGCTCGGCTTCCTGATCGACCAGAGCATCCGCGCTGAGAGCGTGAAGGTGCCGTTCTTTGGTCGGCCTGCGCTGACGCCGATCGGCCCGGCGAAGCTCGCGATCAGGACCAAAGCGCCGGTCGTCTCGGCGTTCGTGACGCGCCGCGGAAGCAAGATGCACATTCGATTCAACGAGGTGATTGACACCACCGGCAACGACGACCCGGTCGCGCTCACC
>JBBRMQ010000175.1:0-9273 GCA_038230775.1 Thermoanaerobaculia bacterium | reverse complement strand
TCCTCGATTCGTACCTCGTGTTTGATCCGATCGATCTCTTCCTGGGGGATACGCGCCATTTCCGGCCTCCTTCGAAAAAACGTGTCAAGAGGAATAAGTTAGTTGCGCGAAGTATAACTCTAGTAGTTATACTAAAAGCAACAGCACTTCAGTTACACGACCTTCGAGGTGACCGCTGGAACCTGCCCGTAGAGTTCCGGCATGGCTCGAGAGAAGAAGACGGCGATGTTCAGCTTGGGATTCGGCAATCGACTTAGGAAGCTGCGCGAAGCGCGCGGCTTCAGCCAGCGCGTGCTGGCCGAACGCGTCAACATCGAGTTCGTGCAGATCTCACGCTATGAACGGGGACAGGCTCTGCCGAGTCTCGAGAGTCTGATGGCTCTCGCGGACGGTTTGCGTATCGACGTGAACGTGCTTCTTCGTGGCGAGTCTACCGATGCCCGACAGGATCAGCAGCTCGAACTCGACATACCATTGCTCGATCGTTTTCGCGATCTGCAGAAGCTGCCGAAGCGAGACCGTGATGCCGTCATTCTTCTCATCGATAGCGTTCTCGCCCGCGGCGATGTCGAGCAGAGAATGAAGAAGCGCGCCTGAAGGCGTGATTCCGCGATGCGAGCGATTACACCGCTCGCATCGTCTGTTGCCGAATGGAACTCTCCCACTTCGAAAATCGTTGCAGCAGCTCCGCGCGCGTCGATTCCTTCACAGGAACACGTTCGATTACTTCGCGGAGCTGCGACGCGATCTTCAGCAGCAGCGCGTCATCGTCGACTGGTTTGTACGACTCCTGCTCCGGAATCGCCACTTCGACGTGATAGGTGCGGTCGCGATTCTTGATTTCCTCGTAGTGCGGCGCCGGCTGATCGACAAACGACACGAGGATGTCATCGAACTTCTCACCTTCGAGTCGGACCGGCTCAACACACTCTTTGAGTCTCCGCAGCTGCGGACTCAGTCTGCTCACAGCCTTCGAGTATGACCGATAGGCCCGATTCGCGATCATCGATCCAACGCCGAATTTCATGTCAGTGCCGCGTTTTCTGAATCGTGATCACTTCGCCTTGCTCATTGATGTAGAACGGGCGGCGGCCGAACGCTTTCTCGTACGTCGTGATGTAGCGCGTCTCAAGTTGCTTCGCAGCTGCCTTTCCTGACAAGCCGGTGCGCAAGGCAACAACATCGGTATCGAGACCGTACGCTTTCTGAAGATTTCGCTGCCATTCACGCCCGCGCGTCTCCCAGCCACGACCCGTTTCGCCAAAGTGGTAGACCTGACGTGTCTCCCTATCGACGACCGCGTACACGTCGTGCGGGCCGCTTGCATCGAGTCGATTGCCATTCGGCAGCCGCCACTGATCGGCGATGGTGATTGGAATAGGAGCCGTCACGTTGCCCGCGCTCAGACGTACGACCGGCTCCGCGCTCACGGTTCCCGCATATGCCCTAGGAGCCACGAACGCGGTTACGAGAGTTGAACCGGTCTGGATTACACCAGACATGATTTGCTGCTCGCGCGTCTGCGGCGGCAGACCTGTCGTGCCGACGAATGCAGCTTCCACCCACCTCCCATTACTCGGCAGGTGCGTGTATGCGCGATAGTTTGGCTGCCCCGAACCGATCAAATACTCGCCCGGCCGAGGTGCCGACGAGTACGGTGTCGCCATTCCGGCCCGCCGCAGAATGTCTTCCTGCTCCGCACCGGTCCTGATGTCTGCGTCGCTCTCTAAGGTACGCAAGGCTTCCACAGGATCAGTGCCCGGCTCGATTCTGTAGCGCGTCCCGTCAGGTCGAGCGCCGATGATGACCCCGCTCTGACTAACCGAAGCTGCGAGCCCCGTCGGATCGGAGCATCCGATCGGATTGCCGGCACAGTAGGCGTAAAGATTGGACGAGTCTTTGTAACCCAATGGATCAGGGGTGAGAACTGTTCGATTCTCCGCC
The DNA here is from genome assembly GCA_038230775.1 of Thermoanaerobaculia bacterium. Classification (GTDB taxonomy): domain Bacteria; phylum Acidobacteriota; class Thermoanaerobaculia; order Gp7-AA8; family Gp7-AA8; genus JBBRMQ01. The sequence goes on along the minus strand of JBBRMQ010000175.1, from coordinate 7,329 downwards.
ACCCCTGGCCAAGCTCTCGCCCAACCCCGACGCAGTGAACGACTTAACGGCCGTTCAACCCGACGCACCAGCTCGACGTTGGCTGAAAAAATCCAGACGCGACTTTTCGACACGCTCGCGATCGGAGCCGGCGGAGGTAACGCCCGCGCGAGCGCGCGATGGAGCAGACGCGCGTTGTCGATGGACATCGCATCGTCGACTTGATTCGTTGCGTAACGATCGATCGACGGGTGATCGAGAACGCTCGTGCGTCGGATCGAAGCGACGGCCGCGCTGCTCACGAGGAGCGTGAGCAGAACGAAGAGGAGGACAGCTCCTTTCTTAGCGGCCACGGTACAGGTTCACTCTACGAGAAAGCGGCTAAGGAGAGAAGCAGTAGCTCATGCGGCCGCGACGGGTGAGCCGAAGATGGCCACGAGCGCGCCGGCGGCACACGGCGCCGTGCTCGCGAGTCGTGCGAGGAGCGTGAGTCGCCGTGTGCTGCCGGTGCGCAACCGAGACGCCGAAGGCGGCCGGAACGATCTCGCGACGGCCGCGCCACTTTGCGATGCAAAGTGACTTCGTGAGAAGCCCCAGGACGCACGATGTCGATGCCGACCATATCTCAGCATGGGCGATTCTGCGCAAAGTTGTGTGCACACGTTTCACCGGCGCGGATGGAAGCGCGCATGCACTTCGCGAAGGTCACGTGGTTTAGGGAGCGGTGCATATGATCATGGCGTGACTGAGCTGCCGATGAAGCGAGAACACGAAGCGCTGCTGTCGTGGGGACGTTACCTGCACTGGTCTGACATCCTGCGACGGTTGCTCAACGAACATTTCGAGCGTGATGAGCAGGAACCCGACGAGAGTGGTGGTGGCGAGTTCTTCGCGCGGATGTCGCTCTGGTACGCGGCTGAGTGGGTCGTCATCGAAGGATGGCGCGAGCTCGGGTTTCGTGACCACGTGATCGAAGCGCTGCTCGATCGACATCCCGATTATTGCGAACTGCTCAAGCGATATCGCAACGGCGTCTTTCATTTTCAACCACGCCTGATCGAAGAGCGGTTTCTCGGGTTCATGCGTGAAGGGAACGGCGCCGGCGAGTGGATGGCGGCGCTTCACGAGGAGTTTCAACGCTTTTTCTGGGAGTGGCCGTACCGACTCAAGGGTACTGATGCGGAGATCGAGGAAGTTCGGGCGGGCATCGAACAGCTCGTCGGATGGATGCCACATGACTGCGCGGTTGCACACGTTCACCGGCTTGAACGCTTAGCCGACGAAGCTGAACGCGAACTCCGCGATGCTGACGATCACGAGAGCGCAGCAGCGCGCGAGCTGCTCGCTGCAGCAGAGCATTGCCGGAACGTCGCGAAAGATGCGCGGCGGCAGCTCGTCGCGAAGCAACAGAAGTACCTCGAATGAGGCCGCGCGCGTGGTGGAATCGGATCGTACCTGGGGCAACACGCTACCCAGCAGATGGAGAGCTAAGGAGAGAAGCAGCAGCTTCCGCACTCGCGATGATCTCGCCGACGACGCGTGACGAGCGTGCCGGCGAGACGCCGAAGGCGGCCGGAACTCGTCTCGCGACGGCCGCGCCACTTTGCGATGAAAGTGACTTCGTGAGAGGCACCAGGACGCACGATGTCGATGCCGACCATATCTGACATGGGCGATTTTGCACAGTTTTGTGTGCAGCCGATTCACCGGCGCGGATGGAAGCGCGCATGCACTTCGCGAAGGTCACGCGGTTTGACGTGCACGTATCGCTGCGTGGTGTCGAGCCAGGCGTGCCCGAGAAGTTGGCGCACTTCGTCGAGCTGCGCGCCATTCTGCAGAAGATGCGTGGCGAACGCATGACGCAGGCGATGCGGTGAGTACTGCGCACCGATCGTACTTGACGCACGAGCAACGATGCGCCGCAGCGTTCGCGCCGAGAACGCGAACAGACGGCCGCGCTTCCGACGGTTCAGCAATGAGTGAAGAGCGGCGACGGCAGCCGCGCCGACCGGCACGGTGCGGGGCTGGCCACCTTTGCCGCGACGAACGTGCACGAGTCGGTTCTCGAGATCGATGTCATCGACGGCGAGCGCGCGCAGCTCGCAGCCACGAAGACCGGCACTGTAGAGAACTTCGATTGCTGCGGCATCGCGTGAGCCGGCCGGCGCAGCGTCGATCATCTGCTCGACTTCGCCGGCCGACGGAACGGGGCGCGGCTTCGCGGGGTAGCTTTTCCACTTCTGGATCTCGATCGAGCGAGCCGGATCCTCGGCGACCACGCCGGCGGCGTGCGTCATCGAGAAGAAGGTTTTCACGGCGGAGAGTCGAAGTTGTTTCGTCGACGCTGCGACGTTCCAGCGCTCGAGCTCATCGCGCCAGGCGATGACGATCGGCGGCGTCACGTCGTCGATCGTCGTCATCGAGTGCTCGTGTATCAACCACTCGAAGAACAGCAACACGCCGCGCCGGTAGGCGCGGATGGTGTGCTCGCTCCAATCAAGCTTCTTCATCGCATCGATGAACTGCCGCAGGACCACATCCAGCTCTTTCGTTAGTTGCTTCACGTCGTTCTCCTTTTTCTTTTGTCGGCGCTCGCCAGAACCCGCGGCACGTGCGCGGCGTGGTCGGCGGAGGGGCCGGCCGTTCGATAGCAGCGCGCCCTTTGCGTCGAAGAGAGCGGCTGTCAAGGCCGGGTGTGCGTGATGGGTGGTGAGTGCCTTGACAGCCGCTCTCTTCGATGCTATCGGTTCCGGATCGAACGGCCGGACCCGGCGGGGTGGGCGTCGTTCTCCGGGCGGGCGTGCGGGCGTGGTTCTCGTTGTTGGGCGGGAGCGGGTGCCGCCGGCGCGGGGGCATGGGCGGAGGAAGCGCCGGCGCGTGCTGCGCTTCACGACTGAGCGAGTGGCGGCGCGGGCGGTGGCAGCGAAGTGGTGAAGCGCAGCACGCGCGCGCCCGCAGACGGCGCCAGCCGGCGAGGACGCGCGGCACCCGCGTGGGTGGAACGTGCAACCAGAGTTGCATTCTCATTTCGACGATGAACGTTCAACCGCGCGGTCGGGCAGCCGCGGCGCCATTCGCTGCAACGTGAGCCGGCGAAGGCCAGAAGGACGGATAAGAGCTCTTATCGGCCTTCTGGCCGCTCGCGCCAGCGATCGCCGGCGTCCCCTCGCGATGCCTCCTGCCGCGGCGTGGGGGAAGCGTTCGATCACGACACCGTCACCGACGAAGCGACGCGCGTTCAGTCGCGCGGGCGGGAGCACGGCGCGATTCGATGACGCGGCGCTGCATGCGCGAAGCGTGACGCGGGCTTCATCGCGGCGCGCTTCGTGACACGCGGCGACGCACTCAGCGAGCGTGACGTGCGAGGGTGGCGGGGGTTCGTGTCGCGAGGAACTGATCTTCGAAGCGACGCCCGAACGTGATGAGCGCGGGCGCGGCGTTTGCCTACGACGCTCGTTCACCCTCGATGAGGTGACCCGCTGCAAACGACGCGACCGCGCGTCCGGTGCGGGGGAATGAACAAGCATCGACGTCATGAGTGAAGAACGCGGGCGGGCGTGAAGCGCCGGCGCGATGCTTGCGGCCGCGCCGCGCCGATCTTCTCCACTCGCCCTGTCAAGCAGCGTGCCGGCGCGTGGGGGTCCGCGCCTCCACCATCCGTAGACCTCGCGATGATCATCGCCACATGCGCGGGTGGCGAGGGCGGGCGGCGGCTGGTATCGTTCGCCGAGGGCGCCGCGTTATGATCACCACGATGAAGCTCAAGGTCGTTCTCGAAACGAGCGAGGAAGGCGGCTACACGGTCTACGTACCCGCCCTGCGCGGCTGCATCAGTGAAGGTGATTCCCGCGAAGAAGCTCTGACGAACATCCGCGATGCCATCGAGTTGTATCTCGACGTCGCCGGCGAAGAGATCTCTCTTTCTGCTGACGCGGAAGTCGAGGAACTCGTCGTTTGACGAAGGTTCCTTCCCTCAACTATCCCGAAGTCATCCGAGCTCTCGAACGTGGCGGCTGGCGCGTCGTGCGACAGAAGGGCAGCCACATTCGACTCGAGCGTCCACTGCGCGGCCGAACGCTCAAGATCATCGTGCCCGCTCACAAGCCGATCAAGCGATCCACCCTCGCCCACATCCTCAAACAGGCCGAGATTGCACCCGATGACTTCCTCGAGCTTCTTCGTTAACTCGAGAACATAGAACTCAGTGGATTCTCTCTTCTTCTGAAGAAGAACCTTCTTCAAAAAGAAGAAGCTGATCAGAGTCTTCGTCGCTCGATTCGCTGGCCGGCTTGAGCTTCGCTCCGGGATGTGTTGCAGCGTGGATCTCCCGGAGCTTTCGAATGGCAACGTGAGTGTAGATCTCGGTCGACTGGATGTTCTCGTGTCCCATCATCGCCTGAACGAAACGGATGTCGGCCCCTCCTTCGAGCATCAGCGTCGCTACCGTGTGACGAAAGAGATGACACGATCCGCTTTTGTGAATGCCCGCCTCCTCGACGTAATCGTGAACAAGCGAGGAGATCGTATTGAGCCCCATCCCCCCGCCCCGATCACTGACGAACAGATGACCGGAGTCCGGCTCGATGGCCAACTGCGCCCGCACTTCATCGAGATACTTCCGCACCCACATCACCGCTCGCTCGCCGATCGGCACGAACCGATCGCGTCTGCCCTTCCCCTGCCGCACCGTGACCGTGCGTGAGTCGAGATCGATGTCGAACACGTTGAGATGCACGATCTCCATGCGCCGCAGTCCAGTCGAGTACAGGACCTCGAGGATGGCTCGATCGCGCAACCCGAGCGGATCGGTGATATCGGGCTGACTGAGCACCACGTCCGCTTCGTGCGCCGTCAGGACGTTTCGCGGAAGTTGCCTGCCACTCCTGGGCAGCTCGATCTCTGTGGCCGGGTTGTAGAGCAGGATGTTCTCGCGCGTCAGCCAGCGAAACAGACCGATGACGCAGTGCAGCCGGTGCTGCTGCGCACGGATGCCGAGCGGCTTCCCGTTCGGCATCCGGTAGTAGAAGACGAAGCGTTGATAGCGGAGGATCATCGGCCGCGTGATGTCGGTGGCACGCGTGACCGCCCGCGCTTCGCACCAGACCAGGAACTGAAAGAGATTGTGCTCGAGATTTTTGAGCGTGTACCAGGAGAAGCTGCGGACCTCGAGCGCATCGAGATACGCGCGTACCAGAGGCGAGAGCGCCAGCGCGTCGCCGGACTCGCCGAGCTCGGGGCGTGGTTTGACGAAGCGCTTCGGCCGGCGCGTCACGACGTTTTTCTCCGGCGAGAGAGGCGGCGCAAAACGCCCGGCCGCCACGCGGTTCTCCCGTGATCACGTCCATCTCCGCTTCGACTACGTACGACGCCGCGTTTGCGCTCGGCCCTCAGTAGTGCTTGTAGCGAGGTTTTGATCCGTGATTGCGCCGAACCCGCATCAGCACTCGCCTTTTCGCTCGTTTCCTCACCCCGCGAACTGGCCGCGAACCCCCCGCGAACGGCCCGCGAACCCCCCGCGAGCTCGGGGGTGTCGCTCCGCGAAGTGACCGTTTCACCCCGCGAGGTTTGCGTCGTAGTTGCACCCAGGGTGTCCACCTCGGCCAGAGCGAAGAGCACCGGCCTATCGCTCCCGCTCTTCTCATACAGAAGCTCGTAGACGAAGGACTGCCCGCGGCCGCCGCGATGGATGAGCAGATACTCGAGATCGACCAGACGGGCCATGTGCACGCGAAGCTGCGTTTCGTTCCAGCCGATCCGCTCGCGCAGCCGCCGGCGCGAGAAGTGAAAGTCCGTTCGTTTCATCTTGAGCCGCCGGCATTCGCTTTCGACCATCTCATCGATCAGTTGAAGAAGCCTCCGCGACTGCGGCGGCAGCTCGTCGAGCGACCGGCCCAGGACCTCGCGCGCGAGCTCGTTGGCCAGAGCGATGTCGGCGAGGGTGACTACGATGTACTCGATGCGCTCGGCCCCCTCGCCGATCCAGTGGTGCGGCCGCTGGTATTGAAAGAGAAGGGCGATGGTGCGGATGAGCGTGAGGTACTTCATGTGATCGCGCCGGGCACGCGTCCGGCCGTCGCCGAAGGTCAGCTCCCGCGCGTACGGATTGACGACGTGGAGCGACCGGAGCAGCCGCTGCGCGTTCTGAAAGATGCGCCGGATGCGGTCCGCTTCCCGTTTCGTCATCAGCCCTTCGAGCGTTTCCCGCTCGCGCTGAAGCTGATGAATGGCCCGGGTCTGTTCCTGCGTCTCGTCAACCGTCAGAACGATGCAGCGGTTGAGCAGCTCTTCATCGATCTCGATAGCTGTGGTCGTGAGGATGATCATGACCGGCCCTTCGACGTGATACTCCTGGGTGACGAGCTTCCCATCTTTGGGGTCCTTGCCCGTCGAGGCGATGGTGAGCTGACCTTCCGATTGCAGGAGCTTGAGCGCGTAGGTGGCCTGCTCGGCACCTTCCTCTTCGCTGATGGCCAGGATCTTGTGTTTGAGCGAGGTCTCGGTGATGTAGAAGAGCGCCTTGCCGGTCATGGCCGAGTAGCGCACGCGCTCTTCTTTTGGCATGAGCGCAAGCAGGGCATCCATCAGGGCCGTCTTGCCGGCGGCCGACGAGGATTGAATGATGATGGCCAGCGGATCGTCGAGCTTGCGCGAGACGGCCGCCAGAAACGCCACGAGCTTGTTCGTGCGCTCCCCCACCAGGCCGCAGCGATCGAAGGCGTTGACGATTCTTTGAATGAGATCGGGTGAGGTCAGCAGATGCATCGCTTCGGCGTGATCTTCGGGTGAGAGAGCGACCGACGCGGCTTTCGGCTTGAGCGTGTTCTCGATCTCTTTTTCTCGCAGCATCTCGAGGGTCTTGAGAAGCTGCCCCATGTCGTAATGCACGATCTCTTCGCGCACGCCGATCTCGGCCGCGGCCTGCTTCTCGAACGCGGTGCGCTGCTTGGCGACCGCCAGATCGAACGAGTCGAGCAGCACGCGATCGTCCAGACCCTCGCGCGTGGCCATCACGTTGACCTTGAGCGTCTCGTAGGTCGTGTTCTTCTTCAGGCCGCGCACGCGATAGCGGCGATCGCCGAAGGTGAGCGTGATGTCATCGCCCTGCAGCTCGATCGGAACGTCGGCGGGCAGCGATGGCGAGGGGGGAACGGCAGCTAAGGAAGGAGCTGGCTCTGCGAAGTCCGCTTCATCGGATTCGGCCGCCTCGTTCGTCGCAGTTTGCATGTCTGGCTTCTGCTCTCTCGTTTCTGCGCGTCCCTGCCCGATCCACTCGGCCGATCGGATCACCACGCCGAGAGACTTCTCCGCCGGCATCACCTTGCACGCGTACTCGTTCGCATCCATGCCACG
>JBBRMQ010000174.1:0-9278 GCA_038230775.1 Thermoanaerobaculia bacterium | reverse complement strand
CTTCGCTTTTTAGGTGTGGGGCCAGTCCTCTGACTGGCCGGCCAGCGGGAACGCCGGCCCACACACTAGAATCCGCTCGTGACTCGAACCGGCGCCCTGATCGGGGCCCTCTGCGCCGCGATCATCAGCGCGATCTTCCTCGCCGACCCCACGTTCCTCGGCTACGAATGGCCGCTGCACGACCGGTTCACCCGCGCGATCGCCGCGCGCCGCCATGCCGATCCGCGCGTGATGATCGTGTCCATCCGCCGTGCGACCGATCAGAAACTGGCGAGCGAGTACGGCCGCCCACCCTACCCCCGAAGCGTTCATGCCACGGTCATCCACGAGCTGGTGCGCGCCGGCGCGGCGGTCATCGCATTCGATTTCAGCTTTCAGGAGCCGGACGACGCGCACCCGGATGCGGATCGTGAATTCGCCGCGGCACTGCAGAACGCACCGGTGGTAGTCGCCGTCGACACCTACCCGCGTTCGCCGAAGGAATCGGCTGACACCGGAGCCTTCGCCGATCGGCTGTGGACGATCCAGGGCGGAGACGCGCGACTCTTCGGCGTCCGCCTGCCCTACTTCAAGACGGCGCCCGCGATCGGAACGATCCGCATCGCCGAACCGCGGAACACCAGCGTCTACCACTCCTACGTGATCGCGGATCACATCGCGGGCGATCAGTACGTCCCCAGCCTCGCGCTCGAAGCCTCGCGCATGTTCAGGAAGGGCAGCCGAACGGCCGCATGGCGTGACTTCCCCGCCGATCGCGACCGTCTCCTCACCATTCGCTGGAGCGACTTCATGGATGAGGATCACGTCGTCGGCTTCGAGAAGGTGCTCGCTGCCGGTTTGTATCGCGACGGCGGCCTGACCGATCCCCGGCTCGATGCGCTCGAAGCGCGATTCAAGGGAAAGATCGTGCTGATCGCCTACACCTCGCAGGGAATGCACGACCTTCGCGCCACCCCGCTTCGAACCAACTCGGCCGGCGTCGAGATTCACGCGAACGCCATCGCGAACATGATCAGCGGGGACTTCAACCGCCACGCGAACCGCTGGCTGATGGTCGCGCTCATGATTGCCTTCGCCGCGATCGCCGGCGGCGTCGTTCACCGCATCCCCGGCCAGATCCCCGCCGGGATCGCCGGCTTCCTCGGCGTCGCGCTCTGGCTGGTCGCAGGATTCGCGGCGTTGGCGGCCGGATGGATCGTTCCGGCCGTCGCGGCAGCCACATCGACAGCGCTCACCTACCTCGCGATCACCGTTATCAAGCTGACATACGAGCAGCGCCAGACAGCGATGCTGAAGACCACCTTTGGCCGCTATGTCTCGCCGCAGATCCTTCAGCATGTCCTCGCCCACCCCGAGAAGGTGCAGCTCGGCGGCGAGCGCCGCGACCTCACAATCCTGTTCTCCGACATCCGCGGCTTCACGACGATTTCCGAAGCGAGCGAACCGGAACAGGTCGTGGAAATGCTCAACGAGTACCTCACGCGCATGGTCGAGATCCTTCTCGATCACGGCGGGACGCTCGACAAGTTCATCGGAGACGCGGTGATGGGCTTCTGGAACGCGCCCGCATTTGATCCCGACCATCCGCGCCACGCCGTCGCGTGCGCGCTGGAGATGATCGACGAGACCGCCAAGATCCGCGCGCGTTGGGAGACCGAAGGGAAGGCCTCGATCCGGATCGGGATCGGGGTCAACAGCGGCGATGCGGTCGTCGGCAATATCGGCGCCGAAAAGGTGTTCGGCTATACGGTGATCGGCGACGCGGTCAATCTCGCGTCGCGGCTGGAAGGCAAGAACAAGGATTACGGCACCGAGATCATCGTCAGCGAGTTCACCAAGGCGAGAATTGGCGACGAGTTCGAGCTGGTTTACCTCGACGACGTCAAAGTCAAAGGCAAGGAAAAAGCGGTTCGCATTTACGAAGTGAAAGGACGAACGCATGCGTAACCTGGCGATGGTGCTGCTCGCGGCGGCTGTTCCGCTGCTGAGCCCGGGCACCGAATCGAAGTGGAAAGTCACGAAAGGCGCGACGCAGCTCGGCAACATCACTGTGCTGGCCAGCAGCTCCGCGTCGCGCGCCGAATGGAAGACGGCCGAAAAGAGTCCGACCGAGATCTTCATCGGCACCGGCGGCAAATCGTGGATGCGCACGACCGGCGGCGACATCGAAGTTTCGACGCTCAAGGCGGACCTGGCGCAACGAATTGTCGTTCCGGCTCTGCTCGCACCGTACGGCGGCGAGTCGACCGCGAAGGTCGAATCGGACGCGAAAGGCGCGTCGAAGATCACGATCAAGTCCGGCGGCGACACGTACACCCTGACCCGGACCTCGCTCGCGCAGAGCAACGCCGACGCGTCGAACTTCACCGTGCGTCCGAAGAAAGGCGCTGCCGGACGCATCGCCAGCCTCGGAGACCTTCTCGGCCCCAGCGATACATCGGTCGCTGCGACCGCAGGCGGCCGCGGCGTGGGGACGAAGGGCCTGCATCTGTCGGACGGCGGCGACTACGACGCTGTCGAGAAGGTCGAGAATCGCGATGCCGGATGGCAGAAGAATCTCGACAAGGTACTGACCGAGTTTCAGAAAACCGGCAAGGTCGGCCGCAACCGGGGAGGCGAATGATGCGCGTCACGAACATCGCTGCTGCAGTTCTTCTCGTCGTTACGGGCACCGCGCAGGCGCAGCTCGGCGGGCTCCTCAACAAACTCGATCCGAACAAGATCGCGAAGACGGCGAAGGTCGCACGTGAAGCGGCGCGTGAGTTCACTGAGGCCGAAGAGGCGGACATCGGGCGCGTCGTGGCCGCACGCATTCTGAACACGTATCCACTCGCCAAAGACGAGAAGGTCCAGAAGTACGTCACGCTCGTCGGCGACACGGTCGCGGCCTACAGCACGCGGCCGACGCTCGAATGGCATTTCGCAGTCCTCAACTCCGACGTCGTCAACGCCATCTCCGCGCCGGGCGGCTTCGTCTTCATCACCACCGGCGCGCTCAAGGAGATGCATTCCGAGGCGGAGCTGGCAGGGGTGCTGGGCCATGAGATTGCGCACGTCACGCAGAAGCACATCCTCAAAGAGGTCAAGCGCAGCAACGTGATGGCCGCCGGGATGGTCGCCGCTCAATCGACCAGCGCGGGATCGCAATGGTTGAACAACGACTACGCGTCGAAGATCGGCCAGGTCGCGATCGACAAGCTCTTCAAGACCGGACTGAGCCGGAGCGACGAAGCAGAGGCGGACCGCATCGGCGTGCTGCTTTCGGACTCGGCCGGATACCGCGCGGCGGAGTTCATCAACTTCCTTTCCACGCTGCAGAAGCTCGAGCGGACGTCGGCCATGAAGCAGCTGATGGCGACGCATCCGTCGCCCGAGTCGAGAGAAGCGGCGCTGAAACCGGTGATTCCGTCGGAGCCGCGCGGCGAGGTTCTGGCCGATCGATGGTCGGAATGGACCGTTAACCTTTCCAGCGGAAGCTCGTAGTACCTTGCATGCGCAACATGTTTCGTCTTGCCGCGGCGATGATGATGATCGCCGGCTCGCCGGCACTCGCCGATGAGAGCGTTCGTCACCCGTTTCACGCGTCTGTGCCGCGCGGCGCGGTCCGTCGCGTCGTGATCGACATTCCGGCTGGCGAGATCGAGCTCCACAACAGCGACGGCGCGACGATCGCCATCTCCGGCGATGTGCGCCGCTCCTTCGATGGGTATCGCCAGCGCGACAGGCAGCAGGCGATGGTCGACGACTCGGCCGCTGTCATCACCATCAACGGCAGCGAAGCGGTGATCGAGCGTCAGTACGGCCCGAATGCCGGCAGCTGGACGGCGCGAAGCTTCCACAGCGCGTTTCATGTCCGCGTCGACGTGCCCCGCGGCACCGACGTGGAGATCGGCACGCACTACGGCGAGGTCTCGATCGACGGAGAGTTCGGCGATCTCGATGCCGACCTTCGCGCGGGAGAAATCCATCTGCGCACGCCGCGGTCGGCGGTTCGCGATCTGAATGCGTCCGTGCGGCTGGGCGAGGTGCACGCAGACTTCGCCGGCGAGAGCGTGAACAACGAAGGCGTGTTCCCCGGCGCCACGCACTTTCACAACACCACCGGAAAATCGCACATCAACCTGCACACCACCGCGGGTGAAGTGCATGTCACGCTGACACGGTAGCGCCCCTCATCCGCGCTTCGCGCACCTTCTCCCCGCACGCGGGGAGAAGGCAACGAAATCGCCGACCTTCGCGAGGCTGTCCTTCGCGAATACTGTCCTTCGCAGTGCTGGCAGGGAGGGCCATTCGTTGCCCTCGCCCCGCGTCAGCGGGGAGAGGGTGGCCGAAGGCCGGGTGAGGGGCGCGAGCCTCGCACGAAAACCTCCGCCTCCGCCCGCGTCTTCACGCTCCCCAGCAGTTGCGCCTCGATGAGCGCCCGCTTCGCCGCGCCGATCGCTGGGCCCTCGACACCCGCCAGTTTCGCGATCTCATCGCCATCGAGTAGCGGATTCATCGCAAAGTCCGGCATCGCGGGGACCTCACGACCAATCGCGCGAAACACCGCGGGAAGCTGGTCACCGATGCCCTTCCCCGCTTCGTAGATCGAAATGAGATCGGGCGCTCGAAGCAGCCGCTGCAGCGTCGTGACCTCATGGAGCAGATCCCGGCTCCATTTCCACCGTTCGGCGAACGACCGCGGGTCGCGCAGGATGAGCGCGAACGCGCCGGCGCAGGACACCTCGTCAGCGGCGAATCGCTTGGCGTCGAGCGCGAAGCCAAAAAGTGGCTCGTCGAGTCCGGTCTCGTTCAGGAGTCTCAGCGCCTCGCGAGACTTTCCGAACGACAGCGCCGCGTTGAGCTCGTAGGTGACGCGCTCCGCCGCCACCGTCGTGATGTGCGGCGCGCGCCTGCGGATCGCCACCACGGTCTTCTCCTCGAGCGTGAAGCCGAACTGCAGGGCCAGCCGCACGCCGCGCAGCATCCGCAACGGATCATCCTGAAAGTTCTTCGCTTCGATCATCCGGACGGATCGCCGACGCAGGTCTGCCTCCCCATCGAACCGATCGTCGACCTCGCCCGTCGTCAGGTCGAGCGCCATCGCGTTCATGGTGAAGTCGCGGCGGCGTAGCTCCGTACGCTCGGAAAAGTCGTAGATGGCCTCACCGACCACGACGCGATAGACCTTGAGGTCGCCGCGACCGAGCTCAATCACCTTCCCGATCGACCGCGCAGCCGCCTCGGGCGCATCACATTCGACGTCGACGTCCGCGGGATCGCGATGCATGAGAAGGTCGCGGATCGCCCCGCCGATGACGAGCGAATGCGGAGGAAGGGATCGCAGAGCCGGGAAGCGACGCAGCAGCTCGTCACGCAACGACATTGCGGAGAATGCCGATGCCTTCGATCTCGACCTCGACAGTGTCGCCGGCGGACAACGGCCCGACGCCCGCGGGTGTGCCGGTCAGAATGACGTCTCCCTCTTCCAGCGTCATGATCGAGGTGATGAACTCGATCACCGTGGCGCAGTCAAAGATCATCTTGCTGGTGCGGCTGCTCTGCTTCGTCTCGCCGTTGACCCGGGAGGTGATCGCCAGGTCGGCGGGATCGAGGTCCGTCTCGATGTGCGGGCCGAGCGGACAGAACGTGTCGAAGCTCTTGGCCCGCGTGAACTGGACGTCCTTCTTCTGCAGGTCGCGGGCGGTGATGTCGTTCGCACATGTGAAGCCGCGCACGACGTCGCGCCACTTCGCCTTGCTGATGTTCCGCGCCCGCGTTCCGATGATGATCGCAAGCTCCGCTTCGAAATCGACACGCTGGGACTGCGGCGGACGGACGATCGTGCCGCCCGGCGGCAGTATCGCCGACGGCGGTTTGAGAAAGATGATCGGCTCGGAAGGCGCCTCGTTGCCGAGCTCCTTCGCATGCTCGGCGTAATTACGGCCGACGGCGACGATCTTCGACGGAGCGGTAGCAGGAATCGGGATCTTCAAGAGCTTTGATGTCCGCCGCGATCATAAATCAACCACAAGCCGCTGAAGCCTCGAAGCAGTCGGAACCGCGAACGGTAGAGCTGATGGAGGATCTTCGGGTTCGAGTAGTAGACCGCCTCGCGCAAAAAGTCGCTGAACGACTCGTCCAGTTCCTTCGCGCAGTCGAGGCTCTGCTTGGCGCGCGCAAGATTGTCGCTGTCCGGCGGCACGGCGGCGCTCATCGCGGCCGCCAGCATCGTCGCCTCCTCATCCACGCGAAGGCGCAACGCAGCCGCCCGCAGGTACAGCATCCACAGGTCTTCGTTGTCTTCCTGCGCTTCGGCCTGACGCCGCTCGAAGAGCTTCTGGTACGCGGCAACCTCCCAGGGCTCGAGGCGGAGCTCCTTGACGTTCGGGATCTCCGCGATCTCTTCCGGCATGATCGACGGATCGACGAAATCGATCACCGATGCGATGCGCAGGAGGTACGGCTCCAGCGCGGGGTCGAATCCAAAGCGGGTGTGGACGTTCTCGGCGCGCTCCGCATCGTTGAAGAATGCCGGCGGCAGATCGCCTCCCGCGGACTCGTCGCTCATGCCGAGCCCGCGATCGAGCTGCGTGAGGATGTTGCTCATGCTCTGCTTCAGATGCGTGATGACGTCATGTTTCACGTTGGAGTCGGCGCGGCCGGAGTCGAAACGCTCCTTGAAGTCGCGGAAGCGGGCGATCTCCCGGAGCAACTCGGGGTTGGTGTCGCCGAAATTGCGCTCGATCGCCGCTCCGTGATCGATGAGCTTCTGCGAATCATCCACGATCCGATCCTCATCCTCGGCATAGAGCCGGTTGAACTTGTTCTTGGTGGCGACGTTGAGCTCAACGATCGCCAGCAGGATGTCGGGGTGAAAGTAGAGATCGCCGAGGCGGTGCTTGAACATGCGGGCGTTCTTGAGCAGATTCTTCTCGGTCAGATCCTCGAACGCGTTGGCGGACTGGATGTCGTCGCGGATCGAGCGCACGGCGCGGATGAGCCGCACGACTTCCTCTTGCGGCGCATCGACCACGCGAAGCAGAGATACGAGCGCAATGATGCGCTCGCGAAACTCGAGCGAGTCGCGCGACCAGTACTCCCCCCGCTCGGCGACGAAGTCCTCGCCGATGCGCGTGAATAGAAAGTCGAGCTTGTCGCGATGGTCGCCTTCCACCGAATCGGTGTAGAGATAGAACTTGATCAACTGCTGGACGATCGTCTCATCCTGCTTCTTCAGCTTCTCGAAGAAGCGCCGCAGCAGTGACGCGCTGATCCGATCGTCGGCGCGAATGAGCTGCGCCGCCGCACGGTCGAGGGCCAGTTCGCAGAGTCCCAGCGCCGCAGCGGCTTCCTGCACCTGTGCCGCGTTGAGCGTCGCGCTCGCCGACTTCATGCGGTCGTACGTGTTCTGGAAATCGATCTTGTACGGGAGCGGCGTTTCGAGGAGGTTCTTGTACGCGCCGGAGGCAAACTGGTGGTACGTCCAGAGCGCCTTGAACCTGTCGGTGAGCCGGACATACCGACCGTGCAGGAGACCAATTTCCGCAACCGACATGGAGATTCGAATAAAATTCTCGCACACATGCCGCAGACGACGTTAATCAGCCAGTCGCAAATCGCTCAGCGCGTTGAAGAAATGGGCCGCCAGATCACGAAGGACTTCGCGAATCAGCCGCTCATCGCCCTCTGTGTTCTGAAGGGAGCGGTGTTCTTCTGCGCCGACCTCATGCGCCACATCCAGCTCGATGTGTCGCTCGACTTCATCCAGGTCTCGTCGTACGGAAACGAGAAGTACTCCTCCGGCGTCGTGACCGTGCTGAAGGAGCCACAGCTCGACATGCATCAGCGCAACGTGCTGATCATCGAGGACATCATCGACAGCGGTCTTTCGATGCGCGAGGTCTTCCGCTACATCGAGAGCCGCGGCGCGTCGGTCGTGAAGACGGCGACGTTCCTCGACAAGCCGAAAGCGCGCAAGGTCGAGTTCAAGGCGGACTACGTCGGCTTCCCGATCGATCCGCAGTTCGTCATCGGATACGGCCTCGACTACGCTGAGAAGTACCGCAACCTCGCCGACATCCAGGTGCTCACCGACTGATTCTGTCGGGTGGGACGTGGTACGGAACGCGACCCTCGTACCACCCGCCCACACCGGTCCCTCGCTACGCTCGGGATGACAGCGCCGCACCTACCAGCCTTCCGCTCATCAGGAGAAGTTCGATCCGCAGTTCGTCATGGAGTACGGTGTCGACCTGTCGTACGTGCTCGCTCGTTTGTCATCCCGAGCGTAGCGAGGGAGCGGTGTGGGAGGGCGGTACGGAACACGACCTTCGCACCACCCGCCCACACCGGTCCCAGCGCCGCGGGCCGCATCAGCCGACTAGCCGTCCGCTCATCAGTAGCGCGATCATCACCGCGCCGAGGGCAAAGCGGTACCAGATGAAGACCTGCGTGGTGTGCGTCTTCAGGTAGCGGAGCAGGAACCAGATCGACGCGTAGCCGGTGACGAAGGCGACGACGATCGCGACGATGATCGACGTCCAACCGAGCTCGCCGAGGTGATGGCGTTCCTTGAAGAGCTCGAGGAAGCCCGCGGCACCGACGGCAGGAAGGCTGAGCAGAAACGAGTAGCGCGCCGCAGTGGATCGGTCGATGCGACGGAAGAGCGCGGCCATGATCGTCGAACCGCTGCGCGATGAGCCAGGGATCAGCGCCAGACACTGCCCCAGTCCGATCGCGGCCGCGTCCATCACGTTCATCTGATCGAACTGCTTGAGCTGCGCGCGGCGCGCGTAGAGCTCGGCGATCAGCATGAGAATCGCGACCACGATCACCATCGTGGTCACAACCCACAAGCCGCGGAACGTCGACTCGATGTGCTTCTTGAGCGCGAGCCCGAGGATGACGATGGGAATGGTGCCGATGATGACGAGCCATGCCTCGCGCGAGTCGGTGTCCGCGAGCGGAGCCTTTGCCGCGATCCCGCGAAAGAACCCCGCGATCAATCGAAGGATATCTTTCGAAAAATAGAGAAGAGCAGCAAACCAGGTCCCGAACTGGATGACAGCCGACGCCGCGGCGCCCGGATCACCCCATCCAAGAAGGACGGGCACGATCTCGAGATGCGCCGTGGAGCTGACCGGGATGAACTCGGTCAGGCCCTGAACGAGGCCTAGAACGATTGCTTCAACATTGGACATATCACCTCAATCAGGACTGGTCATTCACATCTCCCATACCACCGGCAGAATCATCGGCCTGCGGCCCATGCTCTTCCGGAAGTAGCGCTTCAGCAG
>JBBRMQ010000173.1:0-9338 GCA_038230775.1 Thermoanaerobaculia bacterium | reverse complement strand
CTCAGTCCTCAGTCCTCAGTCCTCAGTCCTCAGTCCTCAGTCCTCAGTCCTCAGTCCTCAGTCCTCAGTCCTCAGTCCTCAGTCCTCAGTCCTCAGTCCTCAGTCCTCAGTCCTCAGTCCTATAATGATCCATGCCACCCATCAACAGCGCCGACACCTCCTGGTTGCTGATCTCCACCGCCCTCGTCCTGATGATGACCCCCGCCCTCGGCTTCTTTTACGGAGGCATGGTGCGGGCGAAGAACGCGCTCAACACATTGATGATGAGTTTCGCCGCGCTCGGCTTCGTCGGCCTGACGTGGGCGTTCTTCGGCTACTCGATCGCTTTCGGTCACCACTCGCAGTGGTGCGGCGGCAGCGAGTACTTCTTCCTGAGAGGCGTCGACCTCAACGCGCTGGGCACCATCCCGCACGTGCTGTTCTTCGCATATCAGGGCACGTTCGCCATCATCACCGCGGCGCTGATCTCCGGCGCGATCGTCGAACGGATGAAGTTCGGGCCGTACATCGCCTTCATCTCGATCTGGTCGCTGCTGGTCTACGCGCCCGTTGCGCACTGGGTATGGGGTGGCGGGTGGATCGGCAAGCTCGGCGCTCTCGACTTCGCCGGTGGAACGGTCGTGCACGTGAACGCGGCGGCCGCCGCTCTCGTCTGCGCCCTCGTCGTCGGAGCGCGAAAGGATTACGCGCGGCAGGCGATCCTTCCCCAGAACGTCCCGTTTACCTTGTTAGGCGCGGGCCTGTTGTGGCTGGGATGGTTCGGGTTCAACGCCGGCAGTGCGCTGGCGGCGAACAAGTCGGCCGCGCTCGCATTCGTGAACACCATGCTGGCGCCGATGGCCACGCTCGTGGTCTGGACGCTCATGGATCTGGCGCGGGCGAAGAAGGCCACAGCAGTCGGCGCCGCAACCGGAATCGTCGTGGGTCTGGTGGCCATCACGCCGGCGGCGGGATTCGTCAGCCCGTTCTCATCGATTCTGTTAGGCGGGATCGCCGCCTTTCCCAGTTACTTCGCGCTGCTGTATCGGGCGAGGACGCGGCTCGACGACTCGCTCGATGTCGTCGCCGCGCACGGAGTGGGCGGCATCGTCGGCGCGCTCATGACCGGCATCCTGGCGCAGAAGTCGTGGAACGGAACCGCCGACGGCCTGCTGTTCGGCAATCCGCGGCAGCTCGGTATCCAGATCATCGCCATTGCCGCGACACTCGTTTACAGCACGGTGGTGACGCTCGTCATCATCAAGGTGATGGCCGCCGTCGTCACGCTGCGCGCCGATACGCGCGAAGAAGGACAAGGTCTCGACACCACGCAGCACGGTGAAGAAGCGTACAGCCGCGGCGAGGGCGCGATCCTCGTGCTGGCCGGGAGGGCCGAATGAAACTCGTCGTCGCAGTGATCCGTCCGGAGCGCCTGAGCTACGTGCTCGAATCGCTCTTCCGCGCGAACGTCGCCGGCCTCACGATCAGTCGCGTGCAGGGACACGGCGGAGAGACCGAACGCGTCGAGACCTATCGCGGCACGACGGTGAAAATGGAGCTGACCGACAAGGTCCGGATCGAGATCGGCGTCTCCGATCACTTCGTGGAACCGACGGTGAACGCGCTCATGGAAGGCGCGCGCACCGGCGACGTCGGCGACGGAAAGATCTTCGTGCTGCCCGTCGAGCACGTCTATCGCATCCGGACCGGCGAGGTCGATCGCGCGGCGGTGACGCCGGTGGGTGTGCCCAGCGACTGAACTGCGCTTCGCACGTTGTCGGTTGTCGGTGATCGGTTGTCGAGGCCACTCGCGGCCGTTGACAACCGACAACTGACAACCGACAACCCTTAGAATCAAGCGCTTGCCGGCACACGATCCCTACGCCTCGCTCAAAGTTAGAAACTTCCTCTGGCTGATCGTGAGTTACGCCACGTCGACGGTCGCGCGGGAGGCGCAGATGGTCGTCGTCGCGTGGCAGATGTTCGAGCTCACGCACGATCCGCTCTCGCTGGGCATGATCGGGCTGGCCGAGGCGATTCCGTTTATCGCGGTGGCGTTGGTTGCGGGGCACATCGCCGATCGCGCGCCGCGTCGCCCGATCGCGATCGCCGGGACGTTCGGCATGCTTCTTTCGGCGATCGCGCTGCTGATCTTCACCACCACCGGGATGATCGCCGGCGGCCGCGTGTGGCCGATCTATCTCGTCATTTTTCTGAGCGGGATTGCGCGCAGCTTCACCCGTCCCGCGTTCAGCGCGCTGTCGGCGGAGGTGGTCTCGCGCGACATTTACGCGAACGCGGTAGCCTGGCGCAGCTCCACCTGGCAGTTCGCCGCGATCCTCGGTCCCGCCGTCGGAGGATTGGTTTACGGATTCGCGGGAGCGGCGGTGGCGTACGCGGGAGTGACGGTGTTGATGATGCTCGCTCTCGGCTCGTTGTGGCTGGTCACGCACAACGTGCGGCCGGAGCACACCGCGGACATGCCGATCGGCGAGAGCCTTCGCATTGGACTGCGGTTTCTATTCAGCAAGAAGGTGCTGCTGGCGGCGATGTCGCTCGATCTCTTCTCGGTGCTCTTCGGCGGCGCGGTCGCCTTGCTGCCGATCTTCGCCAAACTTCTCCAGGTCGGGCCGCAGGGGCTCGGCGTTCTGCGCGCGGCGCCTGCAGCGGGCTCGCTCGTGACCGGGATCATCGTCGCGCATCGCCCGCCGATGCGCCGCAACGGCGTGGTCCTGTTTTCTTCGGTGGCGATTTTCGGCATTTGCATGATCGCGTTCGCGTTGTCGCGCAACTTCTGGCTCTCGCTCGCGCTGCTCACGCTCAGCGGTATGGCCGACAACGTGAGTGTGCTGATTCGCGGCATCCTGCTGCAGACGCTGACGCCGCAGCACATGCTCGGTCGCGTCTCCTCCGTGAATCAGATCTTCATCGGGTCGTCGAACGAGATCGGCGCGTTCGAGTCGGGGTTGACCGCGCGTCTCATGGGAACGATCCCTTCGGTCGTCTTCGGCGGCGTGATGTGTCTCATCGTCGTCGCGATCGTGGCAACGATCTCGCCTCCGCTGCGGCGATTGGACGAGATCCACGCGGACAGCTGAGGCGAACGGACACGCCCCTCATCCGCCCTCCGGCCACGAAATTCGGCGAAGCGTCCCTTGAGTAGCCTTCTCCCCGCGTGCGGGGAGAAGGTGCGCGAAGCGCGGATGAGGGGCGGCGTCCTTCGCCCGCTAGAACGCCGACGTATCGTTGATGCCGCACGTGCTGCCGGCCGGCTTGGTGTAGATCTTCTGCGCTCCGGTGACCGTGTCCGTCGCGGTGACGGTCAACTCGAAATCCGACAGGCCGCCGAAGAACAGCCAGTATTTCCCGAAGCTCGCGTTTGCATCGATCATCTTCACGAACGCCTCGACGTTCCTGCGATCGTTCGACAGCGCCGGGACGGAGAAGAAACCGAATCGTTGGGTTGCCGGGATCGCGGCGCCGTCGCCTTCTGCTGCGGAGCGAGACGGATTGTCGTGCGCCTTCATCGTGATCAGGAACCGATTGAGAAGGCACAGTTGACCGTCTCCGTTCGCGCAGCTGGCCGGCGATGCCGCGAGCGAAGTCTGCACCACCACGTCGGCGCATTGCTCGGACGTTGCACCCGCGACGTCGAAGTTACCGACGCTCTTCTCGGAGCCCACGGGAGGCGCTGCGACGTGGTACGTGTTGAAGTCACGCCCCGTGGCGGTATCGGTGACGTGGATCGTGTAGTCGAGGTTTGTCAGCCCCGAGTAGAAAATCCAGGGATTCGCGCCGGCGGGTTCCAGCACCTTGACCACGACCTCGGGCACCGCCACATCGCCGGTGAAGGCCGGAAGGCTGAAGTAGCCGACGGAATTCGTCTGATAGAGCGCGACACCTTGCGCGACGTTCCCCTTTGGATCGACAGCGTCGACCGTGACGCGATACCGATTGTTCGCGACGCAGAGCTGTTCGGGCTTGCCTGCGCATGCGCCCTTCTCCAGTGGAACGGTGACCTGCGAGGTCGCGGGGCCGCCGCAGTCCGCCGTCACGCGCAACCAATACGTGGTCGTGTCGGTCTCTGAAATCGTGATCGACGGACCGGTGCCGACGACCCCTCCCGAAACGTCTCCCACCTCTCCTCGAAACCATTTGTACGATTCCGGCTTGAGATTGCCGAACGATCCTGCGTGCGCGATCAGCGTAAAGGTCTCACCGGTGAGAACCGGCCTGGAAGGTGTCTCGACGAAGTTGATGAAGCTGGCGCACTCAGGAAAGAAGCCGATGAAGTTGCCCTTCACCGGCCGGTTCTGCGCAAAAACGGACGACGCCAAAAGAATGCTGAAGATTGCGGCGATTGATCTCACGATTCCTCCATGTGTGGTCGAAGACAGAGCTCCGCCATTCGGTGTTACGACTCGTTTGTTGTGAACCCCGCGTTCAGATCTTCCGCGGCGTCCTGTCGCGGCGTCCCGCCGCGATGCTGGTTGCTTCTGATACGGAGGCTCGCGGAAATTCGTCGTGCGCTCGATTCCACGATGCGTAGAAACGCTTGACCGCGGCGCTAACCTGCTTCCAATGAAAGGCCGCGGCGCGAGCTGGAATCCGCAGAACCGCTTCGAGAAGCTCTCCTACGTCCGCGACGACGAAGCGCCGCCAGACGATGACGCGCCGAAGACGATCTACCTTCGCGATCCGAGCCGGACGATCATCGCGCGCAACGACAGTCCCGACGTCGGTTTCGAGACGAGCATCAACCCTTACCGCGGCTGCGAGCACGGCTGCATCTACTGCTTCGCCCGCCCCACCCACGAATACCTCGGCTTCTCCGCCGGATTGGACTTCGAGACGAAGATCGTCGTGAAGGAAGACGCGCCGGAACTACTCCGTGAAGAGTTGATGTCGCCGCGGTGGAAGCCAACGACCATCGTGATCAGCGGAGTGACCGACCCGTACCAGCCGATCGAACGGAAGCTCGAGATCACGCGACGATGCCTCGCCGTTCTCGCCGAGTTCCGCAATCCGGTGGCCATCATTACGAAGAATCACCTGGTCACCCGCGACGTCGACATTCTCAGCGAGCTGGCGATGTTCAACGCCGCTTCGGTCGCCGTGTCGCTGACCACCCTGGATCCGGAAACCCATCACGTGATGGAGCCACGCACGGCGACGCCGGAGCTTCGACTGAAGGCGATTGAGACCCTGGCAAAGGCCGGGATTCCGGTGACGGTGATGGTTGCGCCTGTCGTTCCGGCAATCACCGATCACGAGACGCCCGCGATCCTGCGCGCGGCGCGCGATGCCGGCGCGGTCTCGGCCGGATTCGTCGTGCTGCGGCTGCCGGGCGCGGTCGCGCCGCTGTTCGAGCAATGGCTCCTAGAGAATTTCCCCGACCGCAAAGACAAGGTGCTGAATCGCGTGCGCGATCTCCGCGATGGAAAACTCTACGACCCGCGCTGGGGCGTGCGCGGGCGCGGAACCGGCATCTTCGCCGAGCAGATCGCGGCGATCTTCGACGTCACCACGCGAAAGCTTGGTCTCAATGAAGTCGACTGGCATCTGACGGCCGAACACTTTCGCCGGCCGACCGCGCAGGCATCGCTCTTCGACTGATCGGACGTGTGCTACAACGCGCCGCATGAGCAAGGCGAGGCAGTACTTTGTAACATAAAGTACTTGACATAGGTACAACGGCGCCGCAGATTGCTCCCATGAAGAAGATCGCTTCGATCATCGGCCTCGCCCTCTCCTGCTACGGAAACCGCCAGACTTCACCGATCATCGGGGCCGCGCGCAACGGCGATATTCGAGCGATCCGCACACAGGCTGCGCGAGGCGCCGATCCGAACGAACCGGGCGGCGTCAACGACTGGACGCCGCTCGAGCACGCGATCCACAAACATCAGAACGCCTCAGTGACCGCGTTGCTCGACGCCGGCGCCGATCCGAACCGCGCCGATCCGCGTGGCGTTACGCCGCTGATGATGGCCGCGGGCTACGGCTACACCGACACGGTGCAAATCCTTCTCAAGCGCGGCGCGAATACGAAGCTTCGGGATCGCGATGGTGCGACAGCGCTCGACATGGCGATCACCGGCGTCAACGACATCGATCGCTTCACGCTCTTCGATTGCCAGAACGCGACGGTGAAGATTCTGCGCGATGCGGGCGCACCAACCGGCTCGGACAAGGTCGCCGCAAAGCTCAAGCGGTGTTGACTTGTCATCCCGAGCGTAGCGAGGGACCGGTGTGGGAGGGCGGTTCGTTTTGCGTGCCTCCCGACCCACACCGGTCCCTCGCTACGCTCGGGATGACAACTAGGGAAGCTCTGCACAAGTGCAGGTGCCCCTCATCCGCCCTTCGGGCACCTTCTCCCCGCCCGCGGGGAGAAGGGCAACGTAGGGTGGTGACCCCTCGCCCCGCTTGCGGGAGAGGGTGGCCGAAGGCCGGGTGAGGGGTTTCTCGCACTTGCGCAGAGTTTCCCTAGCTCACCCTCAGCCCAATCTTGCCGAAGTGATCCTCGGTCATGCGCTTGTGAGCATCGGCCGCGCGCTCGAGCGGGAAGACGGAGTCGATCACCGGGCGGATTCGTCCGGCGTTCAGATCCTCGCCGAATCGCTTCACGAAAGCCGCGACGATGGTCGCCTTCTCCCCCACCTCGCGGCCGCGAAGATGCGAGCCGATGATCTGCTGGCGTTTGCCGAGGAGGGCGGCGACGTCGAGGGGGACGTCGGCGCGGCCGCCCATCGAACCGATGATCACGACGCGTCCTCCCATCGCCAGCGCCTCGAGGTCGCGATTGAGGTAGGGCGCGCCGATGTGATCGAGAATCACGTCCACGCCCTTCGCACGCGCCACGAAATCCTCGGTCTTGTAATTGATCGCGTCATCGGCGCCGTGTGCGATGCACTGCCGGCACTTCTCATCGGATCCCGCCGTCACGACGACGCGCAGCTTCGCGAGCTTGCCGAGGGTCGTCGCTGCGGTGCCTACCCCGCTTCCGCCGCCGTGAACCAGAAGCGTCTCGCCCGGTTTCGCGCGCGCGAGCTCGAACACGTTCAGAAACGCCGTGAGGAAAACCTCGGGGAGCGCGCCCGCTTCTTCCCACGTCATCGCGTCGGGCACACGCATCACCGAGCCGGCGTGTGCGACGACTTCTTCCGCGTATCCGCCACCGGCGAGAAGGGCCATCACGCGGTCACCCTTCTTCCACGCATCAACCGTGGACTCGATCACTTCACCCGCGCACTCCAGTCCGAGAATCGGAGAGGCGCCGGGCGGCGGCGGATAATGACCTTGCTGCTGCAGCAGGTCAGCGCGATTGACCGCGGTGGCATGAACGCGAATCCGAACCGAGCTCGCTTCGAGCGAAGGAGCGGGAACGTCGCCGATCTGCAGCGAACTCATGATGGCGCGCATCGCGCGGCGTAGTGTATATGTCGCGCGATGGAAGTCATCGCCTGCCGCGATCTCAGGAAGTACTACCCCGACGTCAAGGCCGTCGACGGACTCGACCTCGTCGTTACCACCGGTGAATGCTTCGGACTTCTCGGTCCGAACGGTGCCGGCAAGACGACCACGATCGAGATTCTCGAAGGTCTCACCGAACCCGATTCCGGCGACGTGCAGGTCCTCGGCATGCGCTGGAAAGACGACGAGCGCGAACTGCGCGAACGGATCGGCATCTCGCTGCAGGAGACGCAGCTCAACGAAAAGCTGACGGTGTACGAGACGGTGCGCCTTTTCCGTTCGCTGTATCGATCCGGCCCCGATCCCGACGCACTTCTCAACTCGCTCTCGCTGGATGAGAAACGCGACTCGCGCGTGGGCAAGCTGTCCGGTGGTCAGAAACAACGGCTGGCGGTGGCGTGTGCACTGGCGGGCGATCCGGACATTCTCTTTCTCGACGAGCCGACCACCGGCATCGATCCGCAGAGCCGCCTGCAGCTATGGGACGTGGTCGAGAAGTTTCGTCAGAAGGGCGGGACCGTTCTGCTGACCACGCACTACATGGAGGAAGCCGAGCGTTTGTGCGATCGCATCGCCATCGTGGATCACGGGCATCTGATCGCGCTCGGCACGCCCGCCGAATTGATCGCGCGCCTGGAAGCGGCGAACATCGTGGAGTTCACCACCGAGCCTCCGCTCTCCGCCGACGCGCTGCGCGACTTGCCGGGATGTCGCGGCTGCAGCCCGCACGGCGAGTCGTGGCAGTTGCGCGTCGACTCGCTCGCCGATGCGGTGCCGCGCGTGCTGGCGATCATCGATCAGTCCGGAGCGAAGTTGAAGACGCTGACGACGCACGCGGCCACGCTCGAGGATCTGTTCGTCTCGCTGACCGGACGGGAGCTGCGCGATGCCTAGCCGGATCCAGCCCGCAATCCTGGAGCTCACGTCGGCGCGGATGAAGGAGTTCATCCGCGAGCCCGAAGCGATTTTCTGGGTGTTCGCCTTTCCGATTCTTCTGGCCATCGCGCTCGGACTCGCCTTTCGCGATAAGCCTCCCGATCGCATTCCGGTCGGCGTGACCGCCGGGGCTGACGCGCAGAAACGGCTGGCGATCCTCTCGAAATCGAAGACCCTTCTTCCACGCATCCTCACCGCGGACGAAGGCCGAGCGGACCTGCGCCACGGAAAGATCTCGCTCCTGATCGATAGCGGCAGCCCGGTCGTCTATCGCTACGATCCGACCCGCCCCGAATCGCGATCCGCTGAGCGCGATGCCGACGAGGCGCTGCAATCCGCCGCCGGCCGTCGCGACTCGTTCCCGACGCGCGAGGATCTCGTTCACGAGCAGGGCTCGCGCTACATCGACTTCCTGATGCCCGGCTTGTTAGGCATGAACCTGATGGGCACGGGCATGTGGGGCATGGGGTTCAGCATTGCGAACGCTCGCACGAAAAAACTTCTGAAGCGCCTGGTGGCGACGCCGATGCGCCGCTCCGACTACCTCATCGCCCAATTTCTCTCCCGCCTCGGCTTCCTCATCATCGAGGTCGTGGTCCTCGTCGCATTCGGATGGATCGTGTTCAACGTGCGCGTGCACGGATCGGTGCTCCTGCTTGCGATCCTCTGCATCATCGGCGGCTACGCGTTCTCAGGCCTCGGGCTCCTTACGGCGTCGCGCGCACGCACCATCGAGGGCGTGAACGGAATCATGAACCTGATCATGATGCCGATGTGGCTCTGCTCCGGCGTCTTCTTCTCCTACGAGAGATTTCCCGAAGCGGTGAAGCCGCTGATCCGGGCGCTGCCACTGACGATGCTGAACGATGCGCTGCGCGCCGTGATGAACGATGGCGCGAGCTTCATGAAAGTCGCCCCACACCTGGCTGGTCTCTTGGTGTGGGGCGTCG
>JBBRMQ010000172.1:0-9360 GCA_038230775.1 Thermoanaerobaculia bacterium | reverse complement strand
GGCGAAAACCCTCATCAGACCGCAACGTTTCGCATCACCGGCGCGATGCCGTTCGAGCAGATCCACGGCAAGGAGCTGTCGTACAACAACATTCTCGACCTCGACGCTGCGCTCAAGATCCCGAACGCGTTTGCCCAACCTGCGGCGTGCATCATCAAGCACACCAACCCGTGTGGAGTTGCGCGGCGCGCATCAGTAGCAGACGCGTTAAGGGCGGCGGTCGACGCGGACTCCGTGTCCGCATTCGGAGGGATCGTCGGCGTCAATCGCGCATTCGACGGCGACTGCGCGCGCGCCGTGGAGTCGCTCTTTCTCGAGGTCATCGTTGCGCCGTCGTTCAGCGCTGAGGCACGCGATCTCCTCACGAAAAAGAAGAATCTGCGGCTGATCATCGCCTCGCCCCTCCTGAACAGCAAGGAGATCCGCAGCGCCGCCGGCGGCATCCTCGAACAGAGCGCCGATCGGGTCAGCGGGCGCGAGGCGTGGCGCGTGGTCACGGAGAAACAGCCAGGGGCGGATGAGATGAACGGCCTGGAGTTCGCGTGGATCGTCTGCGCGTACGTGAAGTCGAACGCGATCGTGTTGACGAGCGAGTCACAGTCGGTCGGCATCGGCGCCGGACAGATGAGCCGCGTCGACGCCGCGAAGGTCGCGATCATGAAAGCTACTGCAGCCACCGCGGGCGCATTCGCGGCCTCCGATGCGTTTTTCCCCTTCCGCGATGGGCTCGACATTCTCGCCGACGCCGGCGTTCGCGCGGTGATTCAACCGGGCGGCTCCGTGCGCGATGCCGAGGTGATTGCGGCGGCGAATGAGCGAGGGATGGCAATGGTGATGACCGGCGAGCGGCACTTCCGCCATTAGTTGGATTCCGATCGCCATGGGTCCGTTCGCAGACGCCACGACGAACCGCCCAAATTAGCGCCGCGCTGCGATAATCGCGGTCCAATGCTGCGGCTCATCCCCATTGCCCTTTTCGCGTTCTCGATTTCCGCACTCGCCCAGGACTGGCCACAATGGTCCGGCAACCCGCAGCACACGCAGCGCATGGGAGCGATCGGGCAAAGCCTCGATCGTAATCTGGCCGACATCCTCTACGACCAGGTCGTCGATCAGGAGATCGCCGCGGCGGGCGGCGAACTGCTGGTGCATTATCAGGCGCCGCTGGTCGATGGACCTGATGTCTTCATGATGGCGAAGACCGGCCGCTTCGACTTCAACACGTTCGCCACCCAGACCTGGGCCGAATCGAAATACACGTGGCAGAACGGGACGCTGACGAGACTCTGGGGCTTCACGACCGACTGGAAGCCCGTTGGGACCTTCTATGATTTTTTCGAGCCGGTGTTTCATCCGGCGCTGGCCAACGACTCGTTGTACGTCCCAGGGGCTGGTGGATCGATCCACCGCGTCGACAAACAGAGCGGCGTCGGGCGGCGCATCAGCCCGTTCCCCACACTCGACGCGAACACGTACGTCGTCAGCCCTCTGACCGCGGACTCCGCCGGCAACATCCTTTACAACGTGGTGCGAGTGGCGCCGAATGCAAATTTCTACGGCACGGACGTCGTGGACTCCTGGCTGGTGCGCGTCTCGCCCAACGACACGACGTCTCGCGTGAGCTATTCGGTGCTCGCCGCCGGGGCGCCAGCGGGAACCGATCAATGTGCGAATCAGTTCGTGTCCGAGGAGCTGCCGTGGCCTCCGTCATCAACGGCGGCTCCGGGCACCGTCGTCTGCGGCACGCAGCGCCCCGGAATCAACATCTCTCCGGCCATCGCGCCGGACGGCACGATCTACACGGTCAGCCGTGCTCACCTCAACAGCCGCGAGGCTTTTCTCATCGCCGTCACGCCCGACCTGCATCAGAAATGGATGGCGACGCTGCGCAATCGATTCAACGATGGCTGCGGCGTGCTGATCGCGCAGGGGGGCGTGCTCCCGCCGAACGGGACAAGTGGCGGCTGCCGCACTGGGTCCAGGCTGGGCGTCGATCCGATGACGAATGCACCGGGCGGCGGCCGTGTGAATGACAGCAGCTCGGCGACGCCCGTGGTCGCGCCCGACGGCTCGGTGATCTACGGCGCCTACACGCGTTACAACTACGTGCAGGGCCATCTCGTGCACTTCGCCGCCGACGGCACGTACCTCGGCGCCTACCGGTTCGGCTGGGACGTGACGCCCGCAGTTTACGCACACGACGGAACGTACTCGATCATCACGAAAGACAATCGCTATCGAGCGGGTTCCTACTGCGACAGTAATCCATCGCTTTGCGGGACGGATCGCACCGCAACGAATCCGGAGTATCCCGAAGCGTATTTCGTTACGCAGCTCGACAAGGACATGCGCGTCGAGTGGTCGTTCCGCAACACGCAGAACGAGTTCTGCGGCCGGCGCACCGACGGAACGGTCGCCTGCACGCCGGGACCCTCGGAAGGATTCGAATGGTGCGTCAACGCGTTCGTTGTCGACGCCCACGGCGTGGTCTACGCGAACAGCGAAGACGGATTCCTTTACGCGATCTCGCAGGGCGGCCGGCTGAAGAACCGCATCTTTCAGCAGCTCGCCCTCGGCGCCGCGTATACGCCGGCATCCATGGACGCTCTCGGTCGCGTGTATTCGCAGAACGCCGGTCATCTATTCGTGGCCGGCGGCGAGCGGCGGCGCGCCGTGCGCAGCCGCTAAAAATCGGTGACGGACCGCCGCGACCGGTGGTAAAGTCCGCCGAGCATCCACTTCATTTTTTATGTCCCTCGGGAGTTCCGTCCAGGAACTGTTCGCCGTGGCGTCAAATCGGCCAGCACACGCTGGTCTTGCGCCATCCCTCTCTCTCTCAACCGCAGTCACAAGGAGGATTCATGAAGCGTATCGTTCCCATCATCTGTCTTCTCATTACGGCTCCCCTCTTTTCGCAGGACTGGGCGCAGTGGGCCCTCAACGCACAACATACCGGTCAAGTCTCCGTGGTCGGTCAGGCTCTGAATCGGAACATCGTCAATCTCGTGTATGACCCGCTCGTGCCGCAGGAGATGGCGGCGCAGGGTGGTGACCTGCTGGCGCACTACCAGGCGCCCTTGGTCGACGGCAACGACGTCTTCATGATGTACAAAGACGGCGTCTACCAGAACTCCAACTATGCAACGCAGAAGTGGGGAGAGACAAAATACACATGGCTCAATGGAACGCTGGCCACGGTGTGGCAGTTCGCGACCGACTGGAATCCTCCGGGCAGCGCGAACGACTTCTGGGAGCCCGTCTTTCACCCGTCGCTGGCCAACGGGTACCTTTATGTACCGGGAACCGGTGGCTCGATTTTCAAGGTCGACAAACGGACTGGCGTGGCGGTGACGCGGATCAATCCGTTCCCGACCGCTACCGGCGGAACCACGAATACGATCTTTACCGCAAGCCCGCTTACGGTCGATAGCAGCGGCAACATTTATTACAACGCCATCCAATTCCACAATGCCGTCGAGGTGTATCACCACGACGTCATCGATTCGTGGCTGGTCAAGGTCGACCGAAACGATTCCATCACGAAAGTCAGCTACTCGGTTCTGACGGCCGGCGCGCCCCTCGGAACCGATCAATGCATGGCGACGTTTTCCACGACGCTGCTGCCGTGGCCGCCGAGCCCAAACGCAACGCCGGGCACCGTCACGTGCGGCACCCAGCGGCCCGGAATCAACATCGCTCCCGCGGTTGCCCCTGATGGAACGATCTACACGGTCACCCGCGCGCAGTTCATCAGCCGCTGGACGTACCTCATCGCGGTGAACCCGAATTTCACTCAGAAGTGGATTCAGTCACTTCGGAACCGGTTCAGCGATGGTTGCGGTGTTCCGGTCAGCGCGGGCGGCACGCTGCCACCCAATGGACAGCCCGGCGGATGCCGCGCCGGCGCAAATTATGGCGTCGATCCGGCAACCAACACGCCCGGCGGCGGACGTGTCCTCGACGACTCTTCTGCCACGCCCGTGATCATGGCAGACGGCAGCATTCTGTACGGCTCCTATACCCGCTACAACTACGCGCAAGGCCATCTGATGCACTTCGCATCCAACGGAAACTACCTCGGCGCATACTTCTTCGGCTGGGACGTCACTCCGGGACTGTACGGTTCTTCGATCGTCACCAAAGACAATCATTACGGTGGGCTCGGTTCCTATTGCAACGATCCGGCGTTCTGCCCCGACGACAACAGCGACCGCGGCACGCGCTATCCGGAGGCATATTTCGTCACCCAGCTCGACAGCAATCTTAACCAGCAGTGGACCTACCAGAACACGAACACATTGAGCTGCACCCGCCAGGCGGATGATTCGGTGACCTGCGTCAGCACTCATCCGAACGGCTTTGAATGGTGCGTCAACGCCTTTGTCGTCGATGCCAACGGCAACGTCTACGCGAACAGCGAAGACGGCAACCTGTTCAAGATCCCGCAGGGCGCCGTCGGCGTGACCAAGATCTTCCAGCAGCTTGCCCTGGGAGCGGCCTACACGCCGACTTCCATGGACAGCTCGGGCAGAATCTATTCGCAGAACGCCGGCCACCTGTTCGTGGCTGGAAACTGAGTCATGAGACGGTCAGCGGTAGTGACGCTGGCCATCAGCATCGTCGGATCGCTGGTCGCCGCAACGGCGATCAGCGATCGGCCGACGATGTTCGGTGAGCCGATTCCCGGGCTTACTCCTTCACAACTATCGCGTTTTGCCGATGGAACGTCCGAATTCACCAACGTCGAGACACCTGAAGATGGCCTCGGACCCATTTTCAACGGCCGCTCTTGTGGCGAGTGCCACAGCGCGCCGGCAGTCGGTGGCGGCAGTGAACGCACCGTCACCCGGTTTGGAACGATCACCAACGGGGTCTTCGACCCGATGGACTCGCTGGGCGGCTCACTGATTCAATTTCAGTCGCTGGCGGGCTTCTCCGTGGAGACCGTTCCTGCAAGCGCCACGATCACGACGCTTCGCCGTTCCACGCCCCTTTTCGGGCTGGGCCTGGTGGACGCGGTGCCGGATGGCACGTTTCAACTTCTCGCGGCGCAGGAAGCCGCTCGCGGCGATGGAACCGCCGGACGTGTTCACATCATGTCGAACGGAACCGTGGGTAAGTTCGGCTGGAAAGCTCAGGTCCCTTCGTTATTCGTGTTTGCCGGCGACGCATACCGCAATGAGATGGGGATCACCAATCCGCTCTTCCCCACAGAAAATTGTCCCAATGGGAACTGCACTGGCATCGATGTCAACGCCCTGAACGACGGGATCGATGGCGTCCAGCACCTGGCAGACTTCATGACCATGCTTGCGCCGCCGACGCGCGGTTCGATCACCGCCGACGTCGAGGCCGGCGAGAAGGTTTTCACGGCCATCGGTTGCGACTCCTGCCACGTCGCCAATCTGCAGACCGGAGACAGTGAGCTCGCGGCCTTGCGGCACCGGCCATTCCACCCCTACTCCGATTTTCTTCTGCATGACATGGGATCGCTGGGCGACGGCATCGTGCAGGGCAACGCCACCGGCACCGAAATCCGTACCGCACCGCTTTGGGGTTTGCGCATCGTCACCCACCTTCTGCACGATGGCCGCGCAACGACCATTGACCAGGCGATCCTCGCCCACGAAGGACAGGGAGCGGCCGCGCGCAACCGGTTTCAGGCACTCGACGAAAATGCGCGCACAAGACTCCTG
Organism: Thermoanaerobaculia bacterium; assembly: GCA_038230775.1. Taxonomy (GTDB): domain Bacteria; phylum Acidobacteriota; class Thermoanaerobaculia; order Gp7-AA8; family Gp7-AA8; genus JBBRMQ01. The sequence goes on along the minus strand of JBBRMQ010000172.1, from coordinate 3,664 downwards.
CTTTTCTTAAAATCGTTGTAGGTGACCCTCGAAGAGTTCCTCCGTCCGCTGTATCAGGATCTCGACGGCGTCAATCGTTTTGACGCCGTCGAGCGCGCCGGACGAATCGCACGTGCGCTGCATCCCTCATCGCGAGAGCTCGACCTGCTGATTCTTTTCTCCGGCTTGACGAAGTGGCTCGCGAAGCCGCGGAACGTCTCCCGCGTGCTGCTCACAAACGCGATTACCGAAAACGAGCTGCGGTCGGCGGTCGACTCTCTTCGGCGTCTGGAAAATCCCGAAAGCGACTCCGAGCGCGCGGTGGCAGCGGCGCTGCTGATCGACGGCGCCGGCGTTCGAGGTCTGGCCGAGCGATTCGCGCATGCGCGCCGTGAAGGCAGCTCGGTGTTCGATGTGGCGCGTGAGGAACCTCCGCCGATTCCCGGCTGGATGCCGGCCCGCGCACGCGAATGGATGATCGAGCGACTGGAGGCTCGAGCGAGGTTCTGTCGCGCGATCCTCGACGAGTTAGGAAGTTAGGAAGGATGCAGAATGCAGAATGCAGAATGCAGAATGCAGAATGCAGAATGCAGAATGCAGAATGCAGAATCGGCTCATTCTGCATTCTGCATTCTGCATTTGAGCCTCTCGATTTTGCATCACCACGAGGGTCGCAGCTCGGGATCTTCACTTCCCAACGTCCCAACGTCCCAACGTCCAAACTTCCTAACGGGTTCTGAGGACTCCCGCCCGCTCGAACACCTTCGATTCGATGAAGACGTTCACCAGTGACGGATCGAGGAAGCCGTCACCGACTTCCATCTTGAGGATGTCGAGGGCCCGCTCGGTGGTGATCGCCCGCTTGTAGGGACGATCGTTCGCGGTGAGCGCGTCGTAGATGTCGGACACCGTCATCATGCGCGACTGGATCGGGATGTCAGTCGCCTGCAGCTTGCGGGGATAGCCGCGGCCGTTGAGCTTCTCGTGGTGGGCGTACGCTATGTTGGGAACGCCGACGAGGTCTTTCGTCCACGGGATCTTCTGCAGGAAGTTGAAGGTGTGCGTGACGTGGCTCTCGATCTCGACGCGCTCGGTGGGATCGAGGTTGCCTTTGCGGATCGAGAGGATTCGCGCTTCCTCGGGCTGCAGCAACAGTCGCTGCTCGCCGCGGATGTCGCCGTACTGCACCGTCGCCAGCTGTTGCAGGTACTGAAACTCACCTTCCGGCAGAATGGTCGGCTCGTTCGACTGTGCGACGAATGCAAAGTCTTTCTGCAGACGCTCCATCTGTTCGTGCGTCTCGGCATCGATCTTCGCGGCGAACTCTTCGTAGCCGTCGCGTCCGTTCTTCAGCAGAAAGTCGACTCTGCGGCGGTTCGCCTCGTTCTCCAGCGACTTCATCGCGAAGTCGAAGCGGCCCCGGATCGTCTCCAACTGCAGCGGATAGAGCTTCTTCTCTTTGACCAGAACCTGTTCGCGCACGCCGACCTTGCCGAAGTCGTGCAGCAGCGAGGCGTAGCGGATCTCGCGGAGCTGATCGGAGCTGAAGTTGACGTCGCGATAGAGGGCGGCGTCGCTGTGATCGACGACCTTCGCCAGCTCCACGGTGAGATCGGCGACGCGGAACGAGTGACCGGACGTGGTCGGATCGCGCTGTTCGATCGCGGTGACGGCGGCAGTGACGAATCCTTCGAACAGTCGCTCGATCGATTCGTAGAGCAGATTGTTTTCCACCGAGACCGCCGCCTGTCCGGCGAGCGATCGCATCAGCTCGACCGTCTCCTTGTCGAACTCGATCACTTCGGCCGGCACCGTGGCGGCGGTCAACTTCGAGGTTGCGCCGACGCGTTTGCGGTTGATGAGCTGCAGCACACCGATCGCTTCTCCGACGTGATTCGTCATCGGAAAGACGAGCAGCGACTTCGTGCGATAGCTGTTCTCGTCATCGAACGAGCGGTTGATCGTGTACTCGGCGTCGGGGGGCAGCTCGTACGCGTCGTCGATGACGAGCGTTTCGCCGGTCAGCGCGACGTAACCGGCCAGACTCTTCTTCGTGATCGGGAGTACGAACTCCTGGAAATCGACGTTGAGCGAGTCGTTCTGCGCCAGCTTCCAGCGCAGCACGCCCTCCCCGTTTACTTCATCGAGCAGGTAGAGCGATCCGGCGTCCGCGCGCGACAACTCGCGCGCCTTGGTGAGAATCGTGGTGAGAAGGACGGCGTGGTCGCGCTCACTCGAGAGCACGATGCCCACCTCGCCGACTTCGCGAAGCTCACGCGTGCGATCCGAGAGCGCCCGCTCGAGCTGGTCCGCGCGCATCTTCTGATAGAGGAACTGATAGGCCCGCTTGACGGTGTTGAGCAGGAACTCCTGCGATGGATTCTGCGGCAGATGGAAATAGATGCTGTCGTCGTGAAGCCAGCCGGGCTGTTCGGAAAGTCCGATGCCGACGATTGCCGTGCGGCCGTCGAGATCGCTCGGTCCGCCGTTGTTGCCGATCGCGGGATCGACGAGAACGACGCGCAGCGCGCTGTTGTCATGCGTGAGATGCGTGAGACTGTCGAGCGAGTAGGGGGAGATCGACTCGCGCAGGAGCGCGTCCGCATAACGACCGATCGGAAAGTCGTTGGAGTGAATGAGGGTCAGAGTCTGCATTGCTCGACGTCGGCCGAAACCGACGGCCTACTTGCAATCTTCCATGCAACTGTGGAACCCGCTTACAATCCCGTTCGGCCATCATTATGGCACCGATGAGCACGAGAATGTGGCTGAGACGGTTGATGTTGAGCCCCGTGACAGCGCGCAGGAGAAACCATTTTGGCAGCCTACACAACCGAGACGATCACGCCGAAGTACCACGACGCACTGGTGGCGTGGCAGAAGAAGAACTTCCCTGAGCTCGAGTTCCTGCAGAAGAACTGGAGCAAGTACTACCCCACCCAGACGCCCTACCAGCTCTTTGCCAAAATCGGGAAGCTGAATTCGGAAAACATCAACTTCGGCCGCCTGGCCGGCCAGCCTCGCTTCGAGAAGGCCAACGACATGGTCGGCAACATGTTCTACACCGCCCGCGACATCGTCCGGGTTCAGGCCTCGACCGAGCTCGGATCGATCCAGCAACACCGCCTCACTCTCGAAGAAGCGCCGACCGATCAGATGAAGGTGTCGATCCTGCGGATCATGGCCGAGGAGTTGCGGCACGGCTACCAGATGTTCTGGGTGTTCGATCACGATAAGTCGTGGCAGAAACCCGGTCACCCCGACGTGGCCAAGGACACGATGGACGAGCTCCTGGCCATGCAGCTCGGCAACCACGTCCTCGACGCCTTCAACATTCCGTTCCACAATTTCCTCGACAACGTCGTGTTCGCGGCGGTGATCGATCTCGTCGGCAAGTATCAGCTCGAGATGCAGAAGGTTTTCGCGTACGCGCCGATGGGCCGCTCGATGAGCCCGATGTTGTCGGAAGAGGGCTACCACATCGGCTCGGGACGCGGGTTTCTCAAAGAACTCGCGCTGGGCGCCACGAACGGGAGCGGCCGCTATTCGATCGCCGACATCCAGAAGACGCTCAATGCGTGGATTCCGCGCGGTCTCGAGATGTTCGGCAACGAGCGCGGCGGCGAGACCGCGATGGCCTTCGGCTTCAAGGATCGCAACAACGGCACCGCCCAGAGCGAGTACT
>JBBRMQ010000171.1:0-9471 GCA_038230775.1 Thermoanaerobaculia bacterium | reverse complement strand
TGATGCCCCTGTCTTGACCGGCGCCGCACCGCTTCGCTACACGATCACCGCCGACGGAAACCATCGCACCTACCAACTCACCGGTGGTCTCGAAGATCTTCGCTTCCACGACGCGAGCGGGGCCGAGCATCCATATCTCCTCGTTGCGCCGGCGACACATCAACCGGAGTGGGCCGACGCGACACTTCACCCGATCATGGCGACGAGGACAACGAGCGGCTTCGAGGCGGATCTCGGATCGCCCCTCGACGTCGATCGCATCCGCGTGAGCGGGATTGCCGCGCCTTTCCTCAAGCGCCTTCGCGTTGAAGGCAGCGGCGATCGCGCGCGCTGGATCGTGCTGTCCGCGGACTCGACGCTATTCGATCTTCCCGATCAGCAACTGCGAAACCTCGAGGTGACGTTTGAACATGGCACGTTTCGTTACGTTCGGGTCATGTGGGACGACCGCGCCAGCGCGCGCGTCACCCACGTGGGATCGCTCGCGGCGCGGCGATACGATCCCGCCGTTCCGACGAATCCGGCGCGCGTTCCGCTGACATTTCGCGCCACCACCAGCGAGGCCGGAAAGAGTCGCTATCGCATTGCGCTGCCGAGTGCGCATCTCCCGGTCGCTGCGATTGAGTTGCAGGTCACGAATGCGAACGTCTTCCGCGACGCGTCGGTCAGCGAGGGACGTCTGACCGGAAGCACGGTCGAGCCCGTACAACTGGGAACCGCGAAACTGCGGCGCGCCGAGCGCGACAACGCCGTCGCGGAGCAAATGACGGTTCCGACCATCTTTCCAGAAGGCGCGGATCTGGATCTCACCGTGGACGACGGCAACAACGCGCCGCTGGAAATCCGCTCGATCGTGGTACTTCTCGCGCCGCTTCCGTGGATCTATTTCGAGAGCTCGGACGGCAAGCAGATCACCGCCACGTACGGCGATCGCAGCCTGAAAGCGCCGTCGTATGATCTCGAAGCACGTCGCGCATCGGTGCAATCCGCTCAACCAGCGCGCGCGACCTGGTCTCCCGCCCGGCCAGCATCAAGTCCGCCCGCGGTGGAGTCGATCCCTGTTGCCGGCGGGCCAGTGGACCGAAAGAGCTTCCGCCACACGCGGAGTATCGGTCCAACGCAGGAAGGGCTGACATCCCTTCTTCTCGACGCGGACGTTCTGTCCCGCAGCAGCGCTCTGCGCGACGTCCGCATCGTGAATACCCACAATCAGCAGGTTCCTTATCTCGTCGAGCATCGCGATGCTCCGTTGATGCTGCCGCTCCGCATGCCTCAGCGAACGCGAGGGGAAGGAACGAAGTCGATCTATCGCTTCACGCTGCCGTACGACTCGTTGCCTGAAGGGACGCGGCTCGTGATCGGCACCAGCGCACGCGTCTTCGAGCGCTCGGCGACGCTGTCGCGTGCCGCCGATGAACGTCGCGGCCGCGAGCGCGAGGTGATCGCTTTGGAAACCTGGAAGGGCACGAACCCCGAATCATCCGCTCCCGATCTCACGCTCGCGGCACCCTTCGCCGGAAGCCGCGAGGTGGATCTTGAGCTCGATGAGGGAGACAACGCCCCGCTGCCAATCGTCAGCGCGCAGCTTCTCCTGCCGTCGTATGCGTTGCGATTCATCAGCCCGGGAGGGTCGCTGACGCTGCTTTACGGCAATGCGAGCGCGGCGGCACCTCGCTACGATCTCGCCATTCTGGCGCCGCGGCTCTTTGGCGAATCGGCTCGTGACATCAGCCTGACGCGCGCGGCACCGATGGTCGCGACACCCGAGGCCGGAACGGAGCGGACGATCTTCTGGATCGTGATCGCGATCGCGGTCGTCGCGCTGCTGATCACGCTCGTGCGGCTGCTATCGAGCGGCGTCACGACCACGGAGTCGTAACGCCGCCCGGTTTTCAGCGCTGTCGAATCGTTTGTGCGATGTAGTTGCCGTCGGCATCGCGATACGCCTTGATCACCAGCGGATCGTTTTCCTTCAGCTTGTCGGCGGTGATGTAACCACCGGTCCGGCTGCGAACCACGAAGTCTTCGACCAGGTAGAGTTTGATCGTGCGGTTGTTGTTCTGCGTGTCGCGAACCACGAGCTGCGGCGACGCGTTGAGGGACTGCGTCACTGTTGCGTGAATCGTGACCACGCCGAGGTCGGCAGGCATGGCGGGACCGGTGCTCGGAGGAGGCGTGTCGGTACGACCTCCGGTGTCATCGGCAAAACGGATCGTCGATGCCACGAAGACGTCACCGCTGTAACTGCCGCTGAAATCGACCTGGTCGCCGGCCTGGATGTCCGACGCGTTGACGCGGCGGCCCTGCGTGTCCGCCGCTGTGCTCATGTCGACTCTCACTTCGCCGCGCCCGGTGTTGACCCGAACGACGTTCGCCGTACGGTCGACGCGTGTGACGCGCCCGGTCAGATTGCCGACCTGACGCGACGTGCTTCCCGTCGACTGATCGCCGGCACTCTGCAGCACATCGATGACACGCGCGCGAATCTCGCCCGTGCCCGTCGTACCGCTCTCCGGTTGGACGCGGATGCGATCGCCGACTTCGAGATTGCTGATGCGATACGTGTCGCCCTTGTAATGCACGGGCGTCGCGGAGGATGCGCGGATCGTGATCATCTGACGCGCGCTGGTCTCGATGACCATGCGGCCGTCGTCCGCATTCACCTGGCGCACCGTGCCTTCCACTCGGCCCACCGTTTCGGGCGAAAACGTCGGCGTCGGGCCGCGCGACGTCCCCGATGAGATGCTGCCCGGGTCGCGCGTCTGCCCGATTCCGGTCTGCGCCGCCGCGACACTCCGGCCGAGCAACGTAATGGTTTCTGCGGCGATCGCCGCACGGCCGCGGCCTGTTCCACGGATGTCGACGCGATCGCCGACCCGCAGATTTGCGAAGCCCTGCATTCCGGTGAAGATCTCGGGCGATCCGTTGATCGTTCCGCCGAATCCCCGGAACTGGGTCGTCACGGAGTCGGCTTCGACCGTCACGGAGCTGTTCGGGTCTTCATCGAACACCAGCGTGAAGCGGTTGCTGCCCTCCTGCGTGTCGACCACGCTGCCGATCGCACTCCCGCGAACCCCTTCGGAAATGTCCGAACTTGTCCGCCATTGAGTACGGCTCTGTCCAAAAGCAGAAACGGCGATGAGTGCCGAAACGAGATAAAACGGTGCTTTCCGCACGTTTCCCATCGTGTGAACCTCCTGATGAGCTGCGACGGCGCAAACCACGCGCCAGTTACGGTCGAGTCCAGACTTCCCGGCCGGCGATCCAGGCGCTGGACACCAGGCGGTCGTCGCCGAGGAAGATGAGGCTGGCCAGGAGGTCCTCGATGGACGTCGCCCGCTCGCTGCGCATGGCGATCAGCGGCTTGGCGTCGAGATCGAGAATGAGGAAATCGGCGGACTTCCCCTCTTCGAGGCTTCCGGTCTCGTCATCGAGGGATAGGGCCCTTGCTCCACCGAGGGTACCGAGGTACCAGAGCTCGATGGGGTTGAGCGAAACTCCCTGAACCTGCTGGACTTTGTAGGCATCCGACATCGCCGTGAACATTGACGGCGTCGTTCCCGCACCGATGTCGGTACCGAGGCCGACGATCACACCGCTTTCCAGCACGCGATGGAGCTGGAACAGACCGCTGCCGAGGAACAGGTTCGAGTTCGGGCAGTGCGAGATCCTCGTTCCGTGTCTGCTCAACAGGTCGAGCTCTTCGGCCGTGAGATGTACGCCGTGCGCAAGGATCGTGCGATCGTCGAGAAGGCCGTAGCGATCGTAGACGTCCGCGTACTCGGCGTCGGGAAAGAGCTCGTGGACCCACGCGACTTCGGCCGTGTTCTCGGAGATGTGGGAATGGACGTAGGCATCAGGAAACTCGCGTTTGAGCTCGCCGGCGCGCTCCAGCAGTTCGGGGGTCGACGTCGGTGCGAAGCGCGGCGTGATCGCGTAACGCAGCAGTCCCTTGCCGTGCCACTTGAGGAGGAGATCGCGGCTCTGCTCGAATGAATCGTCCGGCGTCTCGAGAAGAGCAGGCGGCGCGTTGCGATCCATCATTGCCTTGCCGATGATTCCGCGAAAGCCGCGCCGCGCCGCTTCGGCGAAGAACGCGTCGGTGGCGTCGTGATGAATCGTCGAGAAGATGAGCGCGCACAAGGTGCCGTTGCGCAGAAGCTCCGTGAAGAAGGCTTCGGCGATCATCGCCGCGTACTGCCGGTCGGCGAACTTCGCCTCGGTCGGGAACGTGTATCGCTCCAGCCATTCAAGGAGATGGCCGCCGTAGGAGCCGATCATCTCGAGCTGCGGCGCGTGCAGGTGCGTGTCGAAGAATCCCGGCGTGATCAGGCGTTTCGCGCCAAGTTCTACGACGTCGCCGTCCGGATGGTCACCCCACGAGCCCACGCCACGAATGCGACCGGCGTCGACAGCCAGAAAGCCGTCATCGAAATAGGCGAATGAGTTGGTGTCGTCGCGAAACGGATCGCTGAGCGGCGTGAAGATCCGGCCGCGGAATACCTTCACGGCCTGACTGCCCAACGCCCCAACTAACTTCCCAACTCGATTTCGTCTTCCGCCTGCTCGGCTTTCATCAGCTTCTCGAACACGATCGCCTGGTGCGTCGCGGCAGCTGCGGTTGCCGGCTCCGCGTCGGGAAGATCGAGAGAGGCAGTGAGCGCGAGAGAAGTCTGGGCGACGGCTTCCATGAACGCGCTCTCGTTCGATGGCACGAGTGCCGGCGGATCTTTCCGGGTACGCAGCTCGCGCTCTTCCGACTCGCGGAAGTCTTTGTTGAAGATGAGCAGCGTGGGAGCGATCTTCTCGTAGAGCTCCAGAGTCGCGCGGACATCTTCCAGACAATAGGTCGCGATGTCGCGATGACGACCGGCGCGATACCAGGTCTCGACGGAGCGGCCGTCGACGCCTTCGCTCTTCGAGGTGGCAATGCCGAACACCTTGCACGCCAGATCGAGGTTGAACTTGAACTGGCGGCTGTTGGTCGTGCCGTAGAAATTGAGCGCCTCGCGCAAGTCGCAATTCGGATGCATCTGATAGCGATACCCGACCAGGTCGCGCTTCGGCACCACGCCATTGATCGCGGAGCGAATCATCAGGAAGGGCGCGTCGAACTGGCGGCCGTTGAACGTGATGAATCGCGCGTCGACGTCGAACCAGTCCCAGAATTTCTCGAGGATCTGTTTCTCGGTGCCGCTGATGTACGAGCGCATGCCGGACTTTTCGACGCGGACGTCGGTCTGGCCGGGCACTTCGTAGAGGGCGCAGGAGCGGCCATCGTCGATGTTGATGACGCCGATGGCAACGATCTTTCCGCGAAATGGGGACAGCCCGCCGGCGCGGCGTGTTTCTTCGGCGTCGCCGTCACTCAGACCCTTGATGAGGTACTCGCGGACGTAAGAGTCGAGCTCTTCCCACGGGATCCCCACCGTCTCGATATCGATGACGAGCTTCTTCATGTTTTCTCGGGTTTGGAGAACGTTATTTTAAGCCGCAATCTTCAACTTATCGACTAATTCTTTCACGGCTGAGGCCGACTTATCCAACGCGGCCCGCTCCTCGGCCGTGAGCTTGATCTCGATGATCTGCTCCATCCCGTTCTTCCCAAGCTTCACCGGAACACCGACGTAGAGATCCTTGATGCCGTACTCGCCCGTGAGAAATGCAGCACAGGGAAGGATCTTGCGCTTGTCCTTGAGGATCGCTTCGACCATCTCGACGCTGGACGCCCCCGGTGCGTACCAGGCGGACGTCTTCAGCAGGTTGACGATCTCCGCACCGCCGTTCCGCGTGCGGTCGACGATTGCGTCGATCCGCTCTTTCGACATGAGCTCGGTGATCGGGATGCCGGCAACCGTCGAATAGCGCGGCAGCGGCACCATCGTGTCGCCGTGGCCGCCTAACACGAAGGCGTGCGTGTTCTCGACGGACACGTTGAGTTCCATCGCGATGAAGGCGCGCATCCGCGCGGAGTCGAGTACGCCGGCCATGCCGATGACGCGCTCGCGAGGAAACTTCGACACGCGGCGCGCGACTTCGCACATGGCGTCGAGAGGATTGGACACGATGACGAGAATGCATTTCGGCGAGTGCTTGACGATCTCGCGCGTCACTCCGGCGACGATCTCCTCGTTCTTCCAGAGAAGGTCGTCCCGGCTCATGCCCGGCTTGCGCGGCAGACCCGCGGTGATGACGACGACGTCGGAGTCTTCCGTCTCGTCGTAACCGTTCGTGCCTTTCAGGATGGAGTCATATTTTTCGACGGGCGCGGTTTCCATCAGATCGAGCGTCTTGCCCTGCGGCACGCCCTCAACGATATCGACGACCACCACGTCCGCGAGCTCTTTCAACGCGATGCCCTGCGCGACCGTCGCTCCGACATTTCCACCGCCGACCACTGTGACTTTTGTCTTCATGCGCTAACCTCTCCCGACTGCGGGCGCGGATTCTATCGCATGCTTTCTGACTTCACGGCCACGGCCAACGCCATCGGGGCGACCACGAAAAAGCTCGAGAAGGAGCGCCTTCTCGCGGCGTATCTGCGCGATCTCGACGATGCGTCGCTCGAGCGCGCGGTGGTCTTCTTCTCCGGATCGCCCTTCCCGCGCCGCGAGGAGCGCGTCACTGGCGTCGGCGGCGCGGCGATCGGTGAGGCCGTTGCTGAAGCGACGGGCCGGAGCACCGACGAAGTGTGGTCGTCGTGGGCAAAGTACGGCGACGCGGGCGATACGGTCGCGGAGTGTTTCCCCGTCGATCCTGGACGAACGATCACCCTCGCCGAGCTCGGAGAGTACTTCGATCGCATCTCCACCACGAGCGGTACGATCGAGAAGAAGAACGTGCTCACTGAGCTCTTGCGCAAGTTGGACGCCGAAGGCGCGCGTTACGTGGTGAAGATCATCACGGGCGAGCTCCGGATCGGCTTGCAGGAGGGTCTCGTCGAGTCCGCGATCGCGAAGGCATTCGGACGGACCGTCCTTGGCGTGCGGCGCGCGAACATGTTCACCGGCGACATCGGGAGTGCGGCGCTTCTGGCGAAGAGCGACGCGCTCGACACGGCGAAGATGACGCTCTTTCATCCGTTTGCGTTCATGCTGGCGCAGCCCGAAGACGATCCGTCCGAGATTCTCGGCGCGTTAGGCGTGGGTGCATTTGCCGACGACAAGTACGATGGAATCCGGGCGCAGATTCACTCCGATGGAACGCAGGTTCGCGTCTATTCGCGTACCCTCGACAACGTCACGCACCGCTTCCCGGAAATCGAGGCGGCAGCGCTCTCGCTGGGTCGCAGCTTCATCCTTGATGGCGAGCTCGTGGCGTTCAGCGACCGCGTTCTTCCTTTCGCCGTCATCCAGACCCGCCTCGGCCGCCGCAAAGTGAGCGAGACACTTCTGCGTGATGCTCCGGTCGCATTCTTCGCATTCGACCTGTTGCACGTCGACGGCGACGCGCTGTTCGAGACGCCGCTCTCCGAACGGCTCGCACGGCTGCGCGAGATGATCTCGACGGGCGCGATTCGTCCATCCGATCAGACGCCGATTCGCGATGCGTCGCACATCGATGAGCTCTTCGATGCGGCACGCGCACGGGCGAACGAAGGGCTCGTGGTCAAAGATCCCAACTCCATCTACACTCCGGGCCGCCGCGGCAAATCGTGGTTGAAGTACAAGAAGGCGCTTGCCACGCTCGACTGCGTCGTCACCGCTGCGGAGTATGGGCATGGCAAGCGGCGCAACGTGCTCTCCGACTACACGTTTGCGGTGCGCCGCGACAATGAGTTGGTCAACATCGGCAAGGCGTATTCGGGATTGACCGACGTCGAGATCGATCAGCTCACGGCGCGATTCAAGGAAACGACGAAGGCGCGGCACGGTCCCGTGCACGTGGTCGAACCGCAGGTCGTGCTGGAGATCGCCTTCGATCGCATTCAGGAATCGAAACGGCACCAGTCGGGATACGCTCTGCGTTTCCCGCGCATCGCGCGCATCCGCGACGACAAGTCGCTTGACGAGATCTCGACGATCGACGAGGTGCGGCGGATCTACGAGGGACAATTGAAACGCGAGAAGGGAACACCGACGCAAGAATGACGAGCTTCATCGCACGACCGCCGGAGCACCTCGTTCTGCGCGACGGCTTTCGCTTTCAGCAGGGGCAGACCATCGCGCCCTTTACCATTCGGTACGAGACGTTCGGTCAACTGAACGCCGAGCGCTCGAACGCCATCCTCGTCTGCCATGCGCTTTCGGCCAGCGCACACGCGGCCGGCAGATACACCGAGTCGGAGGATGAGCGCCCGGGCTGGTGGGACGGACTCATTGGATACAACAAAGGGATCGATCTCAATCACTTCTTTGTCGTTTGTGTGAACTTTCCCGGCTCGTGTTTCGGAACCACGGCGCCGGCGAGCGTGGATCCGCAGACAAAGCGTCCCTACGGTTCGCGCTACCCATGGCCGTCGATCGAGGACATGGTCATCGCCGAAAAGCTCGTCCTCGAGCACCTCGGCATCCGAAAGCTGCGAGCGATCGCCGGCGGCTCGTTAGGCGGCATGCAGGTCCTGATGTGGTGCGCGATGTTCCCGGAGCTCAGCGAGTCGATCATCACGATGGCGACCGGATCCGCCGTGCCGGTGCAAGGCATCGCGTGGCACGTCATCGGCCGGAAGATGGTCGAGAGCGACGCGCGGTTCAACGACGGCGACTACTACGACAATCCTGCGCCGTTACGCGGGCTCGAAGTCGCGCGGATGGTCGGCCACATGACGTACCTGTCTTCGCGCGCGCTGGAAACGAAGTTCGGCAGGCGGCGCCGTGGCGAGACACGTCAGTTCGAGATTGATTCCTACTTCGAGCACCAGGGGCGCAAGTTCGCGACGCAGTACGACGCGAACTCGTACATCCGCGTGCAAGCGTCGATGGACGAGATGGACCTCACCGATCAGTACGGATCGCTGGAGAAAGCGTTCGCCAATTGGAAAGGCGAATCGCTGCTCGTCTCCTTCGACACTGACTGGCTCTTTCCGACCCGGGAAGTCGAGCGCGTCGAACATGCGATGCGCGCGAACGGAACGAAGGTGCGCCACGAGCGGATCTCGTCGCCGAACGGCCACGACACGTTCCTCATCGACTACGACCTGATCACGCCGGCGGTAAGAGAGTTTCTGACGTGAACAGCGACGAACTGGGGGGTCGGGAGGCGAGTTCATCGTGCCGCCCAGCCCACACCGGTCCCTCGCTACGCTCGGGATGACAGGCTGGACCGGCTCGTATGCGCGCAACGGGACGGTTCTTCATCGACGATGAACCCGATCACGGAGTTGTGAGGTGTCATTCCGAGCGTAGCGAGGAACCGGTGTGGGCGGGAGGCACGATGAACTTGCCACCAACCCCCGCTCGGGATGACAGGCTCGACCGGCTCGTTGCGCGCAACGGGACGGTTCTTCATCGACGATGAACCCGATCACGGAGT
>JBBRMQ010000170.1:0-9538 GCA_038230775.1 Thermoanaerobaculia bacterium | reverse complement strand
CGGACGGCAATGGCCTCGATGAAGAGGATGTCGCCGCCGACCGCAGTCCAGGCCAGTCCGGTCGCCACGCCGACCTGATCGCGCTCCAGAAGCTCTTCCGCGAAGTGCTTCATCGGACCGAGGTATTTCTCGACGTTCGCTTCGGTGATGCGGTAGCCGGCCGCGTTGCCTTTGCCTTCGGCCACTTCCACAGCAATCTTGCGGCAGATCGTCCCGATCTCGCGCTCGAGATTGCGCAGCCCTGCTTCCTTCGTGTAGCCGGTGATGACGCGCGTGATCCCGGAGTCGGTCCAGGCCACTTCCGTATCGTTGATCCCGTTCTCTTCCATCTGTTTCGGGATCAGATGCTGCTTCGCGATCGACAGCTTCTCCTCGTCGGTGTAGCCGGAGAGGCGGATCACTTCCATGCGATCGAGGAACGCCGGCTGGATCGTGTCGAGCACGTTCGCCGTCACGATGAACATCACGTTCGACAGGTCGTACGCCACGCCGAGGTAGTGGTCGCGGAAGGAGTAGTTCTGTTCGGGGTCGAGCACTTCGAGCAGCGCCGACGACGGATCGCCGCGATAGTCCGCGCCGATCTTGTCGACTTCATCCAGCATGAAGACCGGATTCGAAGTCTGCGCCTGGTTGATGCCCTGGACGATGCGCCCCGGCAGCGCGCCGACGTACGTGCGGCGATGCCCGCGGATTTCCGCCTCGTCGCGCACGCCGCCTAACGAGATACGAACGAACTTGCGGTCCAGCGCGCGGGCGATCGATCGGCCTAACGAGGTCTTGCCGACGCCCGGCGGTCCCACGAAGCAAAGGATCGGGCCCTTCATCTTCGCGCCGCGCAGCTTGCGCACCGCGAGGTACTCGAGAATGCGCTCCTTGATCTTCTCGAGATCGTAGTGATCTTCGTCGAGGATCGTGCGGGCGCGCTGGAGATCGTGATTGTCCGCGGACATCACGCCCCACGGCAATCCGGTCATCCAGTCGAGATAGGTGCGAATGATCGACGTTTCGGCGGAATCGGGATGGGATCGCTCGAGACGCTTGATCTGCTTCTCGACCTCTTCCCGCGCTTCCGTCGGGATCATCTTCTCTTCGATCTTCTTGCGGTAATTCTCGACGTCCTCGGTGAGCTCTTCGCCTTCGCCCAACTCCGACTGAATGGCCTTCAACTGCTGACGAAGGAAGTACTCGCGCTGGCTCTTGTTCATCTCGCCCTGTGCGGCGGACGAGATCTCCTGCTGCATCGTCAGGAGGTTGATCTCGCGCGTGAGCAGCTCGTTGACTTTCTTGAGCCGCTCGACCGGATCGATCGTCTCCAGAATCCCCTGCGCTTCTTCGAGCTTGAGATCGAGATTCGACGCGGCAAGATCGGTGAGTCGCGCAGGGTCATCGAGGTTCGCGGCGATGACCATCACTTCCGGCGAAATGTTCTTGCCGAGGCTGACGGCGCGGTCGAGGTTCTGTTTGACGGCGCGGATGAGCGCCTCGATCTCGAGCGACTTGTCTTTCGTGGCCGGCTCTTCGATGCGCGTGATCTTCGCCTTGAAAAATGGCGCGGTCTGGATGAAGTAATCGACGCGAGCGCGCGACAAGCCCTGCACCAGAATGCGGATGCGGCCATCGGGCAACTTCAGCATGCGCATGATGATGGCGACCGTACCGACGCGGTAGAGATCTTCTTCGCCAGGATCTTCGTTCTGAAAATCCTTCTGCGCGGTCAGCATGATCACGCGGTTCTCGGCCAGCGCCTGGTCGACGGCATTGATGGACTTCTCGCGCGACACCGACAACGGAACAATGATGAAGGGGAAGATCACCAGGTCCTTGAGCGGAAGCACCGGCAGGACATCCGGGATCTTGATCGCCTCTTCTTTCGCGGTTTCGTTCGCGTCCGTCATCGATTCCTCTCGCCCTTGGGAAGCTCTTGCAACGCTGCAATGGCTGTTCCCGCGGCTGGCCGGTATATCACGTTTCCCCGGTGGTGGTCTCCCGCCGCAGTTCACGCCACGTCAGCCCTTCGCGAAGAACGAGAGCAAGCGCCGCGAGGAGCACCGGCAGGGTGCTCACCACATGAAGCAGAACTGCAACCGCAACCGAAGTATCGATGTCAAATCCGTAATACGACGTCAGAACCCACTGACAGATTTTATGGAAACCGCCAACGCCTCCCGGTGTAGGAACCGCGACGCCTACGGTCGTCGCCGCGCTGAGAAACAGCGCCGCATCGAGTGGCAGCGGACGGTGCGCCGCGAGGAGCGCCACCCAGTATTGCGCGTTCAGGCAGAGCCAGATCCCCGCGGTCGTCACGAGCACCGCGAAGGCCGCGGCGGGCTTTGTCACCAGTTGCAGCGTCTGCGCGAACGCGTCAAAAAACCGCATCCAGGCTTCACGAAAACGAATCGGCAACAAGAGTCCGAGGCGGGTATGCAAGCGCCGAATGCGTTCGCCGAAAAAGTACACGGCGATTAGAAGGACGAGCAGCGCGGCGAGAATCACCCCCGCAACGACGGCGCTTCCGTGCACGACTTTGTCATCGAATTCGTTCCATCGGCGCACACAGAAAAAAAGGAGCAACAGACGGATGCTCACGAGGTCGAGCACGCGCTCGCTCAGCACGGTGCCGAGCGCGTCCGAGAAGCGGACGTTGCTGCGGCGCGACAACAGCGCGGGCCGCGCGACGTCGCCAGCGCGGATCGGCAGCATTGCGGACAACGCGTAGCCGATCGTGTTCGCGAAGAAGGTCGCGTAAAACGGTGGCGGATTCTCGCTGTCGATCAGAATCCGCCAGCGGAGCGTGCGGAAGACGAGCGCGCCCACATTGATGAGAATGCCGGCGAAGAACCAGCGCAGATCGGTGGCCTTCAGGATTCGCCACACATCCGCCAGATTGCTGTTCCAGAGGAAGAAGGCAAGAAAGAAAACCGTCAGGAAGACGACGATGGACAGGCGGAGAATGTGCTTCAAGCGCCGCGAGTTTACAGTGTGACGACTCGATGAAAATCTACACCCACCCGATCTTCTACAAACACGACACCGGAGTGGGCCATCCGGAGAACTCCGCGCGCATCGACGCGGCGATCGCCGGCGTGCACCGCGCGGGTTTCGAGACCATCAACGATTCCGTGGCGCATGCCGACACCGAACGGATCATCGCCAAAGTGCACTCAGCCGATTACGAGCGTCAACTCGATCAGGCGTGCCGCGCCGGAATGCGCCTCTTCCACTCGATCGACAACCCGATCTCGTCGCACACGTTCGCTGCCGCTCGCGCTGCGGTCTCCGCCGCGCTGACCGCCGCGGAAGCTACGCTGGCCGGCGAGCGCACATTCGTCGTGGCGCGCCCTCCCGGCCACCACGCCGAGCGTCTGCAGGCCATGGGCTTCTGCTTCTTCAACACGATCGCCTGCGTTGCGGAGTGGATGCGCGAACAGCAAGGAATCGAGCGCGTCTTCATCTTCGACTTCGACGTCCATCACGGGAATGGAACGCAGCATCTGTTCGAGGAGCGCGACGACGTCTACTACGCGTCGATCCATCGATATCCGTTCTATCCGGGTACGGGATCGGCGCAGGAGATCGGCGTGGATGAGGGCCGCGGCTTTACGACGAACATCCCGCTTGCGGCGGGCATGGGAGACGCCGAGTACATGCACGCGGTCGAAGACGTGATCGTTCGCGTCATCGACGACTACCGCCCGCAAGCCATCCTTCTCTCCTCCGGCTTCGACGCCCACCGCCGCGATCCCCTCGGCGGCATGCGCGTGACGGAGAAGGTGTACGGCGAGATCACGCGCCGCATCGTGGAAGCCGCCGAACGCCACGCCGCGGGTCGCGTGCTCTCGCTGCTGGAGGGCGGATACGACATGGAAGCGCTGTCGGCGAGTGTGGCCGAGCACCTCGCAGCATTGGCGTAGACTGCTGTCGTGACCGCAATCCCGCAGGGTCCGGGGATCGCACCGCCGCCGAAGAACAGCGGCTGCCTGAAATGGGCGGCGATCGGTTGCGCCGTCGTTGTGATGTTAGGCGCCGTCGCCATGGCGGGCGTCGTCATCCTCGTCTTCGGCGCGATTCGATCGACCGACGCCTACAAGGACTCGCTGCGCCGCGCACAAAACGACCCCCGCGTGATCGCGGCGATCGGGGCTCCGGTGAAACCGGGCTGGTACGTTACCGGAAACGTCAACGTGAACAACGCGGACGGAACCGCAGACATCAACTATCCGATCTCCGGATCGAGGGGTGAGGCAACGGTTCACGTCGTCGCCACGCGCAGCACGAGCGGCTGGAGCTACTCGCGCATGACGGTCGATCCCGACAAGGGCTCGAGCATCG
The DNA here is from genome assembly GCA_038230775.1 of Thermoanaerobaculia bacterium. Taxonomy (GTDB): domain Bacteria; phylum Acidobacteriota; class Thermoanaerobaculia; order Gp7-AA8; family Gp7-AA8; genus JBBRMQ01. Next base: position 5,209 of record JBBRMQ010000170.1, on the reverse strand, counting down.
ATCTCTTATCGCCGTGACTTTCGCGCCAGGATCTCGCCGTAAAGACGCGAGAGCCTCGTGACGCGGATCTCCTTCGAGAACCCGCGAATGACATGCCGTCGCGCCTTGCGGCCCACGTCGGCGGCGTGCGCGCGATCGGTCATCACCTCGCGGATCGATCGCACCAGCACCTCGTGATTCTTCTGCGGCACGAGCCAACCGACGTCGGGCGATGACACGAGCTCGGCGTTGCCGCCGCAATCGGTGGCGATCACCGGCCTCTCCATCGCCATCGCCTCGCGAATCGTGCCCGTGATGCCCGTACCCGCCCACGAGGCGTCGACGACGAGATCGGTCGCCGCGAACACATTCGGCATGTCGTCGCGGTATTCGATCGCCGTGAACCGATCGGCGAGGCCGCGTTCGCGCGCATAGGCAGTGACCTCATCGCGCTCCGCGTCGTTTCGGCACCCGACCAGCGCGAGGTGCACGTCGGGGAGCTCGGCCACCGCGCCGGTCAGTTCCTTCCATCCCTTCCAGTCGCGGATGCCCACCTGCGTAATCAGGAACTTCGCTTCATCGATTTTCTTCTCCCGGCGAAACGAGGTCCGGTCCCATTTCGCCGGATCGAACACATCAACGTCTGTTCCGGCGTACACGACCGTAACCTTATCCGGCGGCAGCTTCCCCGAGCGGATCACGACGCCGCGAATCTGTTCGCAGACCGTCACGACGCGGTCGACGCGCCGCGTGCGGAACTTTCCGCGGTTCCACGGATCGAGCGGAAACGACACGCCGCGATTGACGACGAATGCGCCGATCGGATGCATGTACGTCGCCGCGAGCGCCAGCGAATGCGCGACGCCCTTGTGCACGTGGATGACGTCCGGCTTCTTCTCCTTGATCAGCATGCGCAGCTCGCGGACGCTGGCGAGGTCGAACTCGTTGCGCATGCGGATTCCCGCAAACGCGACGCGATGCACATGCGCGCGCGACTGCAGCTTCGCATCCGGCCGGCTCACGATCGTGACGTCGTGTCCGCGCTCCTGCAGACCCGTCGCCGCCTGAAACATCTGGTGAACAGAGCCGGTGTTGAACTGGTTGAACTCCAGGATTTGAAAGATGCGCATACGCGCGTTGTCGGTTCTCGGTCGTCAGTTGTCGGGACCGCGATTCTAACTGACAACCGAGCACCGACAACCGACAACGCAGGGAAGGGCCGCCTCGGCGGCGGTTCTATGCGAAATGAAGTATCGTTTCCGCTCTTCGAAAGGAGCCCCTCATGCGGCGCTTTCTTCTGAGTCTCACACTCGTTCTATTCGTGGTTCCGGCGTTCGCCGGTTCGACGATTCACTTCGCTTCCAGTCCGGGTGAAGCCAGCGGATACCTCGCCGGTCCCGGTGGCAGCGGCAAGCATCCGGGGCTCATCGTCATTCAGGAATGGTGGGGCCTCAACGACTGGATCAAAGCGCAGGCCGATCGCTTTGCGAAACAGGGATACGTCGCGCTCGCGCCGGACCTCTATCGCGGCAAGTCCACGACGGATCCGAATGAAGCCCATGAGTTGATGCGGGGCATGCCCGAGGATCGGGCGATGGCCGATCTGAAGGCGGCGTTCAACGTTCTCGCGAAACGAAAAGACGTCGACGCCAAACGGATCGCCGTCATTGGCTGGTGTATGGGCGGAGGTTACGCGCTGATGCTCGGCATCGACGAACCGAGGCTCGCCGGCGTCGTCATGAACTACGGTCACCTCGTGACTGATCCGAAGACCATCGCCGCCATCAAGCCTCCCATTCTCGGCAACTTCGGGGCGGACGATCGCGGCATTCCGCCAACCGACGTTCGCACGTTCGAGTCCGAGCTCAAGAAGGACGGGAAGGCCGCGGACATCAAGATTTATGAGGGAGCGGGTCACGGTTTCATGAACCCGAACAACAAGGACGGCTACGTCAAAACGGCGACTAAAGACGCATGGGATCGAATCGATGCGTTCCTCAAAAAACGGTTGAGCCGGTCGTGATAATCTCTTGATTTACTTGGAGATCGGTCTTGCCAAAGGACAAAGTCCAGCAGAGGGAACAGATCAAGGTCACCGATAAACGGATCTTCACGCCGGAGGGAGATCTCCGCGAGGAGTTCCGCCAGAACATCAATCCCGTGGAGCCATCGTTTACACAGGCTGCCCCGACGCCCGAACCGGAACCGCAGGCGAAGACCGTTCCGCAGCAGCAATCGCGACCCGAGCAGGGCCCCACGCCCGGCGGCGAGCGACGCCGCACCATCGCCGATAAAGCCCAGAATCCGGGAACCGCGTTCACCGAATTCGTCGAGCCCCTCATCGCCCAGGCCTACATGTCCCTCGGCATGCTGCGCAATCCGTATTCGCCGAAACCGACCATCGACACCGGCGCGGCGCGACAGATGATCGAGATCCTCACCATGCTGAAGGACAAGACCGCGGGAAACCTCACCCCGGAAGAAGAAGACTTTTTGAGCACACATCTGGGAGAATTGAAACTCGCGTTCGTCCAACGTACGAAAACCATCTGATGAACCGGACACGGCTGATCTTTTGCGCCCTGCTCACTCTGGTGTGTGCGGGAGGGGTGCGCGCCGAGCAGATCGCTCCTCGCGACATCTGGCCGCAGGCTACCGCTGCCGCTGACGCCGGCGACTTCGACACCGCGTACAAGAAAACGAGCGAGCTCACCGACCTCGGCGGCAAGTACGGCATCAAGACGTACCCGGTCTACGCGACGTCCGCGGTGGCGATGGCGCGCCAGGCTGCGAAGAAGGGCAACAAGCTGGCGGCGGACTGGGGCAACAAGGCGGCGGATCAACTCGATCCGAACTCGCCGGGTGTCGCGTTCAGCAAGGCAGATGCGGCTGCCGACCAGCACGACTGGGGCCACGCCGTTCCCTCGGCGTTCAAAGGTTTCGCACGCACGTTCACCGGCTACCGCTCGCGCGTTCTCAGCCGGTCCGACTTCCTCATCGTGCTGACCGCAGCGCTTGCGCTGACCACGATCGTCTTTGCAATCGCGCTCTTCGTGCGTTACGGCCGCATCATGGCGCACGACTTCCGCGAGATCCTGGGCTCGCGCGTTCGCGGCGGCACCGTAACCGTGCTCGCGTTCGCGCTGCTCTTCCTTCCGCTCTTCGTCTGGCTGGGCCCGATGTGGCTCGTCTTCTACTGGCTGATCATCTTCTTCGGATACGCCAAGGTTCCCGAGCGCGTGCTCATCGTCGCTCTCGGATTGCTCATCGCCGCGTCGCCGGTGTTCGTCGACCTCGCCGCCAACTGGATTGCGGGCGTCGACGGCCCGGTCGTTCTCTCGGCCATCGCGAGCGAGGAGCAGAGCTACTATCCCGAGGCGCTAAGGCGGATGCAGGAGCTGGTGAATCTGGTTCCCGACAACGACACGCTGCACCTGCTGGCTGGAAATCTCTCGTTGCAGGAAGGCGACGATCAAAACGCGTCCGTGCACTATCGGCGCGCCGCGGAGCTCCGCGATTCCGCGGGCGCGCATGTCAACCTTGGCAACCTGAACTTCCTCAACAACGACTTTGCTGCCGCGATCACCGAATACACGAAGGCCGAGACGCTCGACCCGCATCTGGCGATCGCCTTCTACAACCACTCGGTGGCCAGCGGCGAGACATACAAGTTCGACGACCAGGCGAAGAAGCTCGATCAGGCCAAGAAGATCGACCGCACGTACATCGAGCGCGTTTCGTCGAATCCGCCGACGCAGAAGATCGTCATCTACCGCCCGCCGATCTCGCAGGCCTGGGTGGTGGCGTCAGCGATCGCGCGGCGCGGCGTCGCCCGCGCGCTCTTCGGCAACTACGCGTGGTTCGATCCGACCGTCAGCGCGCGCAACCCGATCACCCTCGGCGGCCTGCTGGTGGCGATCGGCGCGCCGTTGCTCTATCTCAAACGGCGCCGCTCAGGATTCGCGGGCGCGTGCATCAAGTGCGGCCGCACGTTCTGCCATCGCTGCAAGAGCGGCCGCGAGAGCGCGACCTACTGCACGCAATGCATCCACATCTATCTCAAGCGCGACGGTGTTTCGCTCGAGACCAAGCGCACGAAGCTCGAGGAAGTCAGCGAACATCACAACGGCGTCAACCGGCGCAATAAGCTGTTCGCCACGTTCATGCCCGGAAGCGCACAACTACTCGAAGGCCGCACCTCCGCAGGGGTGCTCGGTCTTTTTGGTTTCCTTTTCTTCGTCACTCTGGCGATTCTCGTCGGACGCCTGGCGCCCGTTCTCGGCCCCGGCGACGTATCGAAGATGATCGTGCGCATCGTCGCGATCATCGTCGCGGCGGTCATCTGGTTCTTCCTGTCGCTGCCGGTCTATCGCAGGAGGGCCTCCGTCGCATAAACCATGGCACTCGAAGGCACACTCAAAGACTTCAGTCTCGCCGACATCTTCCAGCTGATCGGCCTGCAGCGAAAGACCGGCGTCCTGACGCTCCGCAACAAGGACGACACCGTGACGGTGACGTTCCTCGACGGCAAAGTCGTCGGCGCCGACTCGCTCAACCGCCGCATGGAAAACCGCCTCGGCACCGTTCTGACGAGGAGCAGTTTGCTGACGCAGGAGCAGCTCGGGCGCGCCCTCGAGATCCAGAAGGAGACGCTTCAGCGCCTCGGCTTCATCCTCACTCACTACGGCATCATCTCGGCCGACGCGCTGAAGCAGGCGATCCAGCTCCAGATCATGCAGATCGTCTATCGCCTCTTCCGATGGAAAGACGGCGACTACCACTTCTCGCAGGAAACGACGATCGAATACGACCGCGACAACGTCACGCCGATCAGCGCCGAATCGATTCTGATGGAAGGCGCGCGGATGATCGACGAATGGCCGATCATCGAGAAGCGCATCCGCTCCTACGACATGGTCTTCCGGCGCAAGCACATGGCGACGGAGATCGTCGTCGTCGGCGCCGACGAGGCCGACGAGGTCGACTTCGACTCCCCCGCGCCGGTCCCGGGCAAGAAGAAGAACGCCCGCACCGACAAGATCCGAATCTCGGAAGACGAGAACCAGATCTATCAACTCGTGAATGAGCAGCACACCGTCGGCGACATCGTCGAGATGAGCCGGCTGTCCGAGTTCGATACGAACAAAGGTCTCTACGAGCTGCTGACGCGCGATCTCATCGAAGAGGTGCGCGGGCAGGCAGCGGCCGCCGTGCCGGAACAGACTCCCCT
>JBBRMQ010000169.1:0-9547 GCA_038230775.1 Thermoanaerobaculia bacterium | reverse complement strand
CGTAGCGAGGGACCGGTGTGGGCGGGCGGTACGGAACAGAGGCTTCGCGCCGCCCGCCCACACCGGTCCCTCGCTACGCTCGGGATGTCAGCGAGGTTGTTGGTCAACCGTTAACTGTCAACCGTTAACAGTCAACCGTTAACTGTCAACTGTCAACCGTCAACGCGCCGAAGGCGCAGACTCACCGGCTGGCGGTCACCGTCGTCGACGGCTTCGCATCGCGATCGGCATAGAACGCGACCAGTCCTTCGTAGATCGCGTCCGCCACTTCCTGCCGGTACTTGCGGGTCGTCATCAGCGCGCGATCTCTCGGGTTGCCGAGGTTGCAGATTTCGAGGAGGAGTCGTGTGGGGACGAGGTTGTAGCGGATCACCGCCGGCACCCACTCTCGGCCGTCGCGCATCACTTCGTCGCGCACCGGATGAAACGGGTGCACCTTGAGATGGTTCGACTGAAACGAGGCGATCATCGATCCGGCCAGGCTGCGCGACAAACCTTCAGCCTCGAGCGACTCCTCTTCTTCGTGACGAACGACGGGATGCTCGCGGACTTCCGCGCGCGCGAGATACACGTTCTCGCGCTTGGTGTAGGAGCCGGTGACGAAACGCTCGGCGGGGATGTAGGCCATCGCGCCGCGAAGCGCGGGATGCAGCGAGTCGGCATGCAGCGAGATGAAGACAATCTTCTCTTTCGCCGCACCGCGCCTGATCGCGCGGCGAAACATCGAGTTGGCGAGATACCAGCGCAGATGGACGCCGACGATCGGATCCTCGAGCTGGTAGCGCGGCGAGGTGAGCACGACGTGATCGCTCAGATCCTCGAGCTCATCGTCGTCGGGAATCTCGTAGCCGTCGCGCGCGGACTTCGTCGTCGCCGCGACAATGGCGGACGTCTTCTTCTCGAGCAGCCGTTTGAGACGGCACATCACGTCGTAGACGTAATTCGATTCCGCAACGCCGTCGTGGATGGTTCCCACGTCGCGGCCGCCGTGGCCGGCGTCGAGAATCACGTGCACGCCGGCGAGGCCGCTGGCGCGCGTGCGTCGCGCGAGCTTGGCGCTCTCGCGCGTCGACGCCTCCTGCGCGAGACGGGCCGGATCGTCGGCGGGGCGGTACTCGGGAAGGAGCAGCGACATCGGTATCTTCACCGCGTACCCGGTCGGAATTTTCGCCACGTCGTCGATGCAGTTGAACTGCACGATGCGATCGATCACATCGCCGACGTCTTTCGAATAGACACGCCCGGTGAAGCGGATGGCGACCGATGAGTAGAGCGCCTCCCCTTTCAGCAACCGATAGACGGCATAGGGCTCGGAAGCAGCGCGCTCATACGTCAGCGACGGCAGCCCGGCGGCAGGAATCTCAGCCGCCACATCTGCAACATTCGCATCCGCTGATGCACGCTCACTCGGATCGTCCTCCGATTTCCGAACCTCGGCTGTCTTCGAACCATCCAGTCCCTCCCACGCTTCACTTGCACCACCGAATGCGGCGGTGAGCAATTGCTTCGGAATGAACACCACATCGCCCTGGTGGGTGGAGAGTCCCTGCGCCGGATTCGCCTTGCGGATCTCGACGTAGTTGTCTCCTCGCCCGGTGAACCATTCGGCGATGTTCCACAGCGATTCGCCTTCGACGCCCGACGACCCGATTACGACGTGCATCCATCCGCGATCGGTCTGTCTGTCGTCCTTGAAGAGGCCGGAGACGACCTGCTTTCTGAGCTCGGGGCGCAGCATCGCGAACGGCACGCGCACGGCCATCTCGCTGGTGAGGATCTCGGTCTTGTTGAACGTGGCGATCGCGCGCCAGTTCTCGGCGTCGGCGGTCACGCGCTTGGCGAGACGCGTCCAGGCGTCGCCCTCATGCGGCTGCACGACGACATCGATCGTGTAATCCGAAGAGAGCGCGGCGCGGATCTCGGAGTTGATACGAACTGGAGATGCAGCAACGGACGTCGCCGCCAGAAGAGCCACCCACACCCAACCACGCACTTGGAAATTCTACACCCTGGTGGGCGGGGGAACGGGCTTCTCTCTCCAAAAGCCCGTCGCGCGCTCGTACGCTGCCGCGGCCCGAAACATTGCCCTCTCAGCGAAATGCGGGGCCATGATCTGCAGGGAAAGCGGCAGACGCTCCCGTGAAAAGCCTGATGGGACGGCGATTGCCGGGATGCCGACGAGGTTCGCGGGCGCGGTGAAGATGTCCGAGAGATACATCGCCAGCGGATCCGCGGTCTTGGCCCCGATCGGAAAGGCCACCTCCGGCGTCGTCGGCGTGATCAGGAAGTCGAACTTTTCGAACGCCGCGTCGAAGTCGGCCCGCAGGCGCGCCCGAACCGCTTGCGCGCGGCCGTAGTAGGCGTCGTAGTAGCCCGACGACAGCGCGAACGTTCCCAGCATGATCCGCCGCTTCACTTCGGCACCGAAGCCCTCGCCTCGCGAGTCGAAGTACATGTCGTGCACATTGCCGGCGCGCGTGCTGCGATGGCCGAAACGCACGCCGTCGAATCGCGCGAGGTTCGCACTCGCCTCGGCGTTGGCGATGATGTAGTAGATCGCAATCGCGTATCCGATCGTCGGCACGCTCGCTTCTTCCACGATCGCTCCACCGTCGCGCAGAACGCGAACGGCGTCGTCGAAGTTCGTGCGCACTTCGCCTTCGAGCTTCGACACCGCCTCGCGAACGATGCCGAACCGAAGGCCCTTCAGGCCGCGATCAAGATCGGCGGCGTAGTCGTCGACGGGTTCAGCGCTCGACGTCGAATCGAGCGGATCGCGCCCCGCGATGAGGCCGAGAAGATGTGCCGCCTCGGCGACGGTCTTGGTCACGGTACCGATCTGGTCGACGCTCGATCCGAAAGCCACGAGCCCCGACCGGCTCACGCGCCCGTACGTCGGCTTGACGCCGACGACTCCGCAAAACGCGGCGGGCTGGCGCACCGAACCGCCAGTCTCCGATCCCAGCGCGACCGGCACCAGACGCGCGGCGACCGCGGCGGCCGAGCCACCCGATGAGCCGCCAGCGACGCGCGACGGATCCCACGGATTGCGCGTCACTCCAAACGCCGAGTGCTCCGTCGAGGAGCCCATCGCGAACTCGTCGAGGTTCGTTTTGCCGACGACCGCGAAGTTCTTTTCACGCAGGCGCGCGACCGCGGTGGCGTCGTACGGCGAGCGAAAGTGCGTGAGGATTTTCGACGCGCACGTCGTCGGCAGATCGGTGGTGACGATGTTGTCTTTGACCCCGATGGGAATGTCACGAGTCGCGGCTCGCGGCTCGCTGGTCGCGATGAACGCATTCAATGAATCGGACTTCGCTGCTCGCAGCGACGCACCGAAGTAGTCGTCCGACTTCGCGTCGGTGAACGGCAGATCGAGAACGTCACTCACCGATCACCTTCGGGACCACGAAGTGACCGTCGCGCCACGCGGGCGCGTTTCGTTCGACCTCTTCGCGTGTCACTCCCGGCCGCACTTCATCGCCGCGGAGCGGCCTGTGGAGCTTCTGTGTGCTGCGCCGGCTCTCAGCCGGCGCGGTGGTGTTGTCGAAAGGCGCCGGCTGAGAGCCGGAGGCCTCGACTTCCGCCTCGCTCAACTGGTCGATGTAGCCGAGGATGGCGGTCATCTCCGCGGCCATGCGGTCGAGTCCCGAATCGTCGAACTCGAGATGTGCCAGCGCCGCGATGCGGCGCGCTTCCAGGCGATCGATCTTCATCGCACGCTGCGCATCATCTCGGCGAAGCGGTTGGCGAGATCGGGATCGAATTGAATGCCGGCGCCGCGATTGATGACGGTCATCGCCTGATCGAATGTCTGCGTCGACTGGTAGTTGTCGGTCGATACCATCGACTCGAAGACGTCGCAGATCTGCAGGATGCGGGACAAAAGCGGGATCTCTGTCCCATGAAGATCGTTCGGATAGCCGCCGCCATCCCATCGCTCGTGATGCGAGAGAACCGCGCGGGCCACCTCGCGACCGAGGAACGGTTCGACGAGGGCGGCGCTGACGAAGACGTGGCTGCGCAGCGTCTCCAGCTCGTCATGCGACAGATCGCGCTTCCGATACAACCGGTCGTAATCGAGAAGGCGCATGCCGCAGTCGTGCACGATGGCGAGCAGTCGGGCGTTCTCGATTTCGGCGGGGCTCAGTCCGAGAAACTTCGCGAACATGTCCACGCGCTTGGCCACGCATTCGGTGTGACGGCGCAGCTCGGGAAATTGCACGAAGTCGGGCTCGAGGAGATTCTCGGCCATGCGGCGGCGTGCGATGTCGCTCGTCCGGCGCTGCACCGACTGGTCGATCGCGCTCTGCAACTGGCGGTGCAGCGCGGCGAGCAGATCGTGCGCGGCGCGATCGGGATCGCTCGCGAACGCCACCGTCAGATAAATGCCTTTGAGCGATCCCACGTTCACGGGCGCGGTGAAGACTTTCTGTATGTCGGCCGCGGTGATCGCCGGTGTGCCGCTTCCGGTGATGTTGCGTTTCGCAAACGTCGCGGACTCGCCGCGCTTCTGCAGCCAGGTGTCGAGCCGCGACTGGAAGGCCTCGATCGCATCGTCGCCCATCGTGGCCTTCGCAACGATCTCCTGTGCGCCGCGCGCAGCGAACGACGCGGTGACCGCGCCTGGAATCAGAAGGATCAATCGAAGAACGTCGCGCGCGATCGCGATGTCGCTGTCGGACAGAGCCTCGGGTACCGGCGCCAGAAGTTCTTTGGTGACGGCCTGCGCTTCTTCGATCAGCGCCGAGAGTCGCGGGGCGATGCGGCCAGACACGATCGGCGCTGCCGCCGCCATGGGACTGAGCGACGGAACCGCGGCGGGTACGGACCGGATCGCGGGAAACTTGTCGGTGATCGGAATCTGCGCCGCGGCAGGAGCGGCCGATGCTGCAGCGCCGGTGCCGGGCATCACGGCGGGTGAGTACACGCCCGTGAAGGCCGGCTCTCCGGCCGGTGTGGATGACAGCTGGATGAAGCGGTGTCCGAAAATGTTCTTCTTCTCGAACAGCTCGCCGACGCGGTTCGCGATTCCCTGCGCCTTCGGCAGATCCGAATTCTCGAACGGCTGCTTCGCCGCTTTGTCGCGCATATCGACGAAACCGACGAGCTGGCCGCGCAGATACACAGGCGCGACGAGCATGCGATCCGTCGAGGACTCGTAGAGAATCTCCGAGAATCGCGGCTCCGCCATCAGGCCGTTCACGAAAAACGCCGTGCGGCCGCGCCCGCTTCGATCGACCACAGCATCGTTGCGATCTGCGGTGCTCCGCAGCGCGCCGCGGAAACCGTACTCGGTGATCAGTTCAAATTTATCGTCCTGCTGATCGTAGAGGTAGAGCGCCGCCTTCGTGGCACGAACCTCGACCGCGCAGTCGTAAAGGATTTCTTTCAGTTTTGACTGAAGTTCCTCGATGTCGGGATGCACGAGTGAGAGGATACATTGTTGAAAAGGAACGGGATAGCGGCACCAATTTCGCTTCGTTCCTCCCCGTGGCCTTAAGGGTGATGACGTACAACATCAAAGGGCAGGCGGCGCGCTTCCATCGCGATCACATCGAGAGAATCGGCCGCGTCATCGCCGGCGCCGGAGCGGACATCGTCGGACTGCAGGAGGTCCATCGCGGCACCTGGCAATCGAGGCGCCGCGACCAGGTTGCCGAGCTCGAAGCGGCATCGGGCATGAAGGCCTACTTCGGCCCCAGCTTTGGGGATGAGCAGAAGGCGTACGGCAATGCGATCCTCACGAACGCCAGGGTCGAGGAGACGCACGTCGAGGCGCTTCCCGGAAAAGGAGAACCGCGATCAATCTTCGCGTCCTGCTTTCGCGAGCCTGTGATCACGCATCGCGCAACGAAGTCGTGCCTCGATTCCATCTTCGTCGATCCGCGCTGGCAGATCCGCGACGGGCAAGTGCTCCGTGAAGGCCCGTCGGATCACAGGCCGCTCATCGCCGAGCTGGAACCGGCCGCTGTTCTGTCATCCCGAGCGTAGCGAGGGACCGATGTGGGTGGGAGGCACGCTTGACGAACCGCCCGGCCCACACCGGTCCCTCGCGACGCTCGGGATGACACGGGCAGACTAACGACCCGCGACTTTTTTCAGCATCTCCACGATGTCTTTCTCGCGCGGAAACGTCCCGGTATCGTGCTTTGACCAGATCTGCTGCTCGTCGACCGTGACATCAAATCGGCCGCCGCTGCCGCGGACGATCTCGCTGTCGATGCCGAGCTCCTTCTTGATCTCCGCCGCCAAACTGGAGGCGCGTGGAAGGTAGTTTCAAACGCCGCAATAATCGATTCGTACGTGCACGGTCCCTGCTCTCAGATCATCTTCACGAGAATCGCCGTGACGTTATCGAGTCCGCCGTGTTCGTTGGCGGTATCGACGAGTTGCTGACACGCCTGGTCGAGGTCGTCGTTCTCCGTCACGAGCTTGAGGATCTCGTCTTCGGGAACCATGCCAGTGAGGCCGTCCGAACACAAAAGGTAGACGTCGCCCGCCCTGGTCTCGACCTCAGCGGCGTCGGGATTAACGGACAGCGCTCCGCCTAACGCGCGCGTGATTACGTTGCGCAGTGGATGCTTCTCCGCCTCCGCCTCCGTCAGCATCCCAGCCTGCACCTGCTCGAAGACCCACGAGTGGTCGTTGGTCAGCCGGGAGATCTGTCCCTCGCGGATGAGGTAGGCGCGCGAATCGCCGACGTGCGCGAACGCGATGAAGTCGTCGTCGGCGAGGCATGCGACGACGGTGGTGCCCATGCCGCGCAGGCGCGCATCCTTCCGCATCGCCTCCAGGACTCGTGTGTTCGCGAGGCGTACGGCGGCCATCAGCCGGTTCGTCGTGCGGCGGAAATGTTCGTCGTATGCGTGCGGCCAGGTGCCGTCGTCTTCCTTGGTGTGCAAGATGAACTCGGAGATCGAGTCGACGGCGATGCGCGAGGCGATCTCGCCCGCCGCGTGTCCACCCATGCCGTCCGCAACGAGAAAAAGCTTCGCCTGGTCCGCGACCAGATACGAGTCCTCGTTGTGCTGACGCTGACGCCCGACGTGGGTGAGGCCGACTGCCTTGAGATTCATCACTGATCAGCCCTTCTTGAAGAGCGTGAATCCCTTTCCTGAGTCTTTGGTCTCGCCGCGGCCCTGGCGCAGATCCGCGAGCGCGCCCTGCACTTCGGCGTTCTCCGGGTCCCATTTCAACGCGGCCTCGAGATAGCGCTCGGCCTTGGCGTTCAGTCCGGCGCGTTTGGAGATGAGGCCCGCGTCCTTGAGGTAGACGGGGTTCATCGGCTCGCGCTGGATCGCGGTCTCGATGGCTTGCACGGCCTGACGGGCGTAGGCCGGGATGCGCATCGCCGTCAGCGCGAGATAGTGAAACGCCTTCCCGTCGTTCGGGTTGTGCTTGACGGCCATGTCGAAATTCTCGTAGGCCGTCCGGAAATCGTTCTCTTTGAACGCCTTCACGCCTTTGGACATGTACGCTTTCCCGACCGATGCGATGTCCGCGCCTTTGCTCACACCGGAAGAGATCTCGGAATCGTGCTGCTTGCGGCGGACCGGGTTCGTGAGCACGTTGACGGCCTCGGTCAGGGTCTGGAACTTCCGCTCCGCTTCGGCCTTTTCGCCATCGACGTAACGATCGGGATGGCTCTCGCGGGCAAGCTTGCGAAAGCGTTCGCGAATCTGCTGTTCCGAGGCTGAACGATCGACCCCGAGAACCTCGTAGTAGTTGATTTTCATTGAGGGCTATTTTTGGCTTCGCTGCTTGAAAAGCTTTCGAGCCAGCGACCGGGCAACCTCGCTGACACCTTTGTCGTCTTTGAGGCTTTTCAAATCTCGTAAGGCTAACCGATTAATCAGCGGCAGGACAACCCCTACCGGACACTTGGGATTGCGGGCCAGGGCGATGACGATGTTGTACTTGGCCATCCACTCGCGCTTCATCGTGAGGAGGCGCAGCACCTCGTCATCGACATTCCGCATTCCTGCGATGAGCTCGGCTTCACTGTCGTTCATGCGCGGGTTCCGCATCACCGAGCTGGCGATGAGGCGGTTGCGCTCGCGGATGAGGAGCATGCGCCACGTCTTCCCGCCTTTGAAAGCCATCTGAACCTTCTGGCCTACGCTCATGTTCAGCAGTTGCTGGTACACGGAGAGCTTTGTCGGGTCCTCGAGCTCGGACGGGGCCAGCTCGATGCTCGCCGCCGCGACGCCTCTCGCATCTTCTTCCGCCGCTTTCGCGAGGAGGTCGTCGATCTTGAAGTTCGGCAGATCTTCGGCGACGGCTTCTTCAGGCAGTTCGGCAGCCTGCTTCGCTTTCTTCTCGAAGAACTCCTCGCGTGTCTCGAGCGCACGGCGGCGCGCGTCGACCGTGAGCTTCGGATTCGTCAGAAGAGCGTCGAGGATCTCGGGCGAGCGAAGGATGCGTGCCTGATTGATGACGATGACTTCCTGCACCGCCGGATCGGAGTGCTGCGCGAGCTCGAGGACGGCGGAGTCGGGAACGGAGCGGTTGCGAATGAGCGACTCGAGCACCGTCGGATCCTCGGTCGCGCGCATCAGCAAGAGCAGTTGCGTCGGCGAGGCATTCTCATTCGCTGCGAAGTGGAGAACGTTCTTCGACGGGATCTCTGACAGCGAGGTCCGCGCCAGTCCCGCGATCTCCGCGTCCTTCGTTGGGACCAGATACGACAGCACGGCGATGAGATCGTCCTGCGGCAGCGGCAGAAAGCCTCGCGCAAGCGTGAGGATCACCTCTCGCGGATAGGAGCCGGAGTCGAGTCTCTCGATGACCGCGGATGCAGTCAGCTCTGCGGGGTTCGCGCTGCTCATGAGTTCTTGCGCGCCTGTTCCAGCGTCTGCCGGTCGATGACGTGATCGTGGAGGACCTGTCCATCCGATCCGAGCGGCGGAAGCTTCACGTCGTCGAGCGTCAGCGTGATGCCGGCGGCATTGCCGATCGTGCGGAACCTGAATGCATCCCTGGCCTCGGCCGTTCGATGCGCGCCTTTCTGAAGGCGTTCATTGATGACGGTCTTGCCGTCCGCTTCGAGATTGATCCATGAATCGTCGGTCGCATCGATGACGAGATGCAGCGTCTCGGCGCGGCCGGCGGTCGAAGTCTCGGGCGGCTTCGGCGCGGCGACGACCGGACGAGGCGCAGGTTGCTGCGGAACCTCGACCTCGGTTGCGCGTGCGCGATGGCGATTCTTCACCGTCCAGAAGAACACGCCGCCGAGAGCGAGGACGATGATCAGGAGGATGACCACGTTGCGGTCGATGCGCGCGTACGTCGGCGGAATGCTCTTCTTCGGCCGCGGCGGCGACTGCACCTGCGCGAGACGCTCCAGATGCGCGGACTGCTCGATCCGATCGTCGCCGGCAGCGGCGAAGTTGTAGCGGTTCACGATCTCGTCCGAGTTGAGTCCGAGGTAACGGGCGTACTCGCGGACGAAGCCGCGGGTGAAGACCGGAGCCGGCAGCGTCTTGTGATCATTGCGCTCGATCGCTTCGAGGAAGCGCTTGCTGATCTTCGTCGAATCGGCGAT
>JBBRMQ010000168.1:0-9618 GCA_038230775.1 Thermoanaerobaculia bacterium | reverse complement strand
GACCGCCATGTCCCGTTCTCGTCATCGATGACGATCCTTCGACCCGATCCCTCACGCGCAACATGCTGGAGAAAGAAGGGTGGGTCGTTTCCGAGGCGGAAAACGGGGTGGAGGCGCTCAGGAGCATGGAGAAGCACCGTCCCAAATTGATTTTTCTCGACTTGATGATGCCTGAGATGAACGGTTTCGAGTTCGCGGCCGAGGTTCGTCGTCACCCGGAGTGGAGATCCATTCCGATTGTCGTCGTAACGGCGCGCGACCTCAGCAACGACGACCGCAGGCGGTTGAACGGCAATGTGCAGAGCATCGTGAGAACCCACGGCGATTCGCACGACAATCTCCTGGTTCAGGTGCGCGATCTTCTCTCCGACAACCACACGATGCACGTCCCTCGTCAGCATTCTGAAATGGCCAAGCGATGACGACCATCCTGATCGTGGAAGACAACGAGATGAACCGTGAGATGTTGTCGCGCCGGCTGGCGCGCAAGGGTTACGAGGTGCTCATCGCTGTCGACGGCGAGAAGGGCATCGAAGTCGCGCGGGCTCAGGCACCCGATCTGATCCTGATGGACATGAGCCTTCCGGTCGTCGACGGATGGGAGGCAACGCGCCGCATCAAGGCGGACGCGGTTCTCAAGCACATCCCGATCATCGCTCTCACCGCGCACGCCATGGCCAACGACCGCGAGAAAGCGCTCGAAGCGGGCTGCGACGACTACGACACCAAGCCGATCGAACTACCGCGGCTTCTCGCAAAAATGGACGCGCTGCTTCTTGCGGCGGTCAAGGTGCGCAAGTCGTGAGCGCGGTCCTGTCGTCCAAACTGCTGCACGACCTGCGCAGTCCGCTCAATCAGATCATCGGCTATTCGGAGATGCTCACCGAGGAAGCGGAAGGCCAGAAGGGCAACGGCTTCGTCACCGATCTGCAGCGCATTCGTGCGGCAGGTCATCGCCTGCTGGCGATCATCGAACAGAACTTCACGTCGTCAGGCCAGAAGACCGCCGCCTTAGACGATCCCGCGGAAGTCGAAGCGCCGCTGCTAGCCGTCAAGCCCAAGCCCTCGGTGGCACCCGGACATGTGCTGGTCGTTGATGACGATGCGGCGAATCGCGACGTCCTCTCGCGCAGGCTGACGAAGCAGGGACACTCGACCCAGACCGCGAGCAGCGGCCGCGAGGCGCTGGAGAGAATGTGCGAGACGCCATTCGACCTGGTGTTGCTCGACATCATGATGCCGGACATGGACGGCTACGAAGTGCTGAACGCGATCAAGGCCGATGAGCACCTGCAGCGGATCCCGGTGATCATGATCTCGGCGCTGAACGAGGTGCAGTCCGTCGTGCGCTGCGTGGAGGCGGGCGCCGAGGATTACCTGACGAAGCCGTTCAACCCGACACTGCTCAGGGCCCGCATCGACGCCTGCCTGGAAAAGAAACGCGGCCGCGATCGGGAGACGCTCCTTTTCGAACAACTGCAGGAGAACTTCCGGACGCTGCAGGAAGTGGAGAAGCTGCGCGACGACATGCGCAACATGATCGTTCACGACCTGCGGACACCCCTCACCGCAGTGATCGTCGGCGTCGAGATGCTCGAGAAACACGGCGCGCTCAACGACACGCAGCGTGAAATGATGAGCATCGCGGTCGGCGGCGGCAAGACTCTCCTGGCGATGATCAATGATCTCCTCGACGTTGAGAAGATGGAGTCGGGTGCTGCATCACTTCAGTACACCGTGCTCTCCGCGACGAAGCTGGTCTCGGGGGCGATCGAGCAGGTCGCGTCCCTCGCCGAGGACGGGCACAGCACTCTTGCTACCGACATAGCGGCCGACTTGCCGCTCTTCCCGGGCGACGAGAACAAGCTGAGTCGTACGCTCGTCAATCTCGTCGCCAACGCGATCAAGTTCACGCGCGACGGCAGCGTGACGGTCAGCGCCGCGCTGGACGACTACGAGAACATCCGGTTCGCGATTCGCGACACCGGCGACGGAATCCCGGTGGAGGCGTTCGAGCGGATCTTCGAAAAGTTCGGCCAGGCTGACCGGCGCAACAAGGTCGGCACCGGGCTCGGACTCGCATTCTGCAAGCTGGTCGTCGAATCTCACGGCGGTCGGATCCAGGTGGAGAGTGCGTTAGGCGTGGGAAGCACGTTCTCCTTCACCATTCCGCTGGTGGCCAATGTCCACTGAGCCTGAAGTCGCCGTCCGCAAACGGATTCTCGTCACGGACGATGACGCCTGCATCCTTCGTCTCGTCTCCACGATCCTCAGACGTGCCGGATACGATGTCGATACGGCGGTGAACGGCCATCAAGCACTCGAGAAGATCAACGGGACCGACTACAACGTGGTGGTCCTGGATCTGATGATGCCGGGATTGAGTGGATTCGAGGTTCTGGCCCGTTTGCAGACCCGGGAAGGCGTGCCGCGGTATGTGGTGGTGATGTCTGCGGCGTCGCAGGACATCGTCACGAACGCGATCAACCGGAACGTGTTCGCCGCGCTGCGCAAGCCGTTCGAGATCGATGAGCTGATCGCCGCGGTGGGCGGCTGTATCGCGGAGGCCGATGCAAGCGCCGCTTGACGCCACTTCTCCCTTCCGTACTACACATTGCTGGTGGGAGAAGTTCACACCGAAATTGCCGGATTTGATCAGCATCGAATAGAGAGTAGACTGCGTACGTTCCCGTACATAACACACGCCTGAATCGGTAGGTCGCAACGAAGGGCGCTCACGCGCCTCGGCACCTCCACCCCTCCAGACGGTCACCCGCGATGGAGGATCCATGACTCAAGCAAAAGCGCCCCCGCTCCGCGCCACCACCATGGCGAGCCCGACGCTATCGGCTCGCGTTGTGGCCGTCGGAGCCTCCGCCGGAGGGCTCGACGCCTTCATTGAACTGCTGGAAGGGATTCCCGCGCAAACCGGACTGGCGTTCGTCTTCGTACAGCATCTCAACCCCCGGCAGGAAAGCATGCTCGCGGACATTCTCGCGAAGTCTGCGGCGATTCCCGTCCAGCAGGTCACCGATGGCATGCGGATCGAACGCGATCGCGTCTACGTCATTCCGCCCGATCGCGAGATGACGATCGCCGATGGGATTCTTCACCTCGAGCCGCGAACAGTGACCGTTCCCCATCGGCCACTCGACACCTTCTTCCAGTCGCTGGCCGCCGATCAGGAAGGCCGTGCAATCGGAGTCATCCTCTCCGGCAACGACGCCGACGGATCGACCGGTCTGCAATCGATCCGCGATGCCGGCGGCATCACGTTCGCGCAGAGTCCCGAGACCGCGAAGTTCGACGTCATGCCCCGGGCGGCAGCCGGGGCGGCAGATCTCGTCCTGTCGCCAGGTGAGATCGCAAAGCAACTCGTCCGGGCCGCGATCCAGGAAGATGGGACGGCTGCGGCGGACAACGATGCATTCGAAGAGATCCTGCAGATGCTGCGACGACAGCACGCAACCGACTTCCATCTGTTCAAGCAGACGAGCGTTCGGCGGCGGGTCCTGCGACGCGTTCTCCTTGGCGGGTTCGCTACACCCGAGGAGTACGCCGACCTGTTGAAGCGGGATCCCATCGAGCTCGACGCTCTGTACCAGGACCTCTTGATCGGCGTGACGTCATTCTTTCGCGAGCCCGACCAGTACGCCGCGCTCAAGACGACGGTTTATCCGGCAATCTTCAAGAACAAGACTCCGAGCGACACTGTGCGCGTGTGGGTGGCAGGCTGCTCCACAGGAGAAGAGGTGTATTCGATCGCGATCTCGCTTCTCGAGTTTCTGGATGAACGCCTCGACGGGCCGAAAATCATCATCTACGGAACGGACATCAATGAGAAGTCGCTGGAAACAGCACGCAAAGGCTTTTACGCCGAGCGGACGATCGCCAACGTTTCGGAAACCCGATTGAAGCGATTCTTTTCTGTGGCACCGGGGGGCTATAAGGTTTCGAAGAGGGTCCGCGAGCTTTGCGTGTTCGCGCGTCAGGACGTGACCTACGACCCGCCATATTCGAGGATCGACCTGGCGACCTGCTGCAACGTGCTCATCTACTTCGGTCTCCCATTGCAGAAGAGAGCGATCTCCCTCCTGCACTATTCGCTCGTGCCGGACGGCTTCCTGATGCTCGGCGCGTCGGAGAATCTCCACAGCTCCACCACCCTGTTCCGATCGACGGGAACGAAGCCGCTGCTGTACCGGAAACAAGCCTCTCCCGCACGCCTCGGTGCGGACCTCGATTTCGCCGCCACCGGCCGGCAACCCATCGCCAGCCGCGTTGCCGCGGCGAAACGAGACACAGAACCCAGCGTTGCCGACCGGGCTGACAGCTTTCTGGTCACGCATCTCGCGCCGTGCGGGGTGCTCGTCAACGACCAGATGGAGATCATCCGTCTGCGCGGCGATGTCACTCCGTATCTCAAGCTCGTCGCCGGAGAAGCGACTCTCAACCTGTTCCGGCTGATCCGTCATCGCGAGGTGCTTGCCGATCTGCGCCCGATGGTTCGCCGGGTCGTGCACGAAGACGTAGCCATGCAGAGCAAGGACATCGTCGTGGAAGACGGTTCGAAGGCGCGACGGATCGCGTTCGAGGTCGTTCCCTACCTGGGCGAAGATGGCGCTGCCGATCTGTACTGGATCCTCTTCCATGACCGCGGTGTCGCAACGGCCCCGCGGCGGGGCCGCCCGAAACGCGTGGAAGAGCAGGCAGAAGCGAATGGACTGCGCCAGGCGCTCGCGGATGTCGTCGAGGATCGCGAGCGTCTGGCCGAAGAAGCGGGAGCGGCGGCGGAAGAAGCGCAATCGAGCGATGAGGAGTTGCGCAGCACGAACGAAGAGCTCGAGACGGCCAAAGAAGAACTGCAGTCGGCGAACGAAGAGCTCAGTACTCTCAACGACCGGCTGAACGTTCGGAACTCGACGCTGACACGCTTCAACGACGATCTCGAGAACCTCCTGGCCGCGGTGGAGATCCCCATCCTCTTCGTGGGCATCGACTCGAACGTCCGCCGGTTCAACGCCACCGCTCGCGCGCTGTTGAACTGCGACGACTGCGTCGGCCATCCGCTGCTGGAAACGAAGTCCTCGCGCATCGACGTCAGCATCCTCAATGGACTGGTCATGGATGTGATCCGGTCAGGCACCGAGGCGGACGTCGAGATCGAGGAGTACGGAGGGCGCTGGCGGCTCGCCCGCATACGACCGTATCGAACGAGCGAAGGTCACATCGACGGCGCCATCATCGCGCTCATCGACATCGACCTTTTCAAGCGCAGCGTGTTGAACGCAGAGCGTGCGGCGAGCCGCGCCAAAATGCTGGCCGAAGCGAGCGTGCTGCTCGCGTCCTCACTGGACTACGAGACGACGCTCGAGTCCCTGACGCGGCTCTCGGCCGCGGAGTTCGCCGACTGGTGTGCAGTGGATCTGGTCAACGACGACGGATCGATTCGCCACCTGACGATCGCGCACGCCAATCCGGTCATGCGCGATCTCGCACTGCAGTTCCAGAAGGCCGTGTTCGAAGAACGTGAGACTGCGCCCGGCGCTCCGGAAGCGCTGCGGCGCCGCGCATCCGTTCTGATCGCGGACACTGAAGACATCAAGGAGTCGCCGCTGGCCTGTCTCGATCCGGAGTCCAAACTCCGACAGTTGATCGGCGCGCTCGGCGTGCGGTCGATGATCAGCGTCCCGCTCATCGTCCGCGGAAACATCCTCGGCACCACGACCTTCTCCTCCTCGCATCGCCGTTACGAGGCCGCGGATCTGCAACTGGCCGAAGAGCTGGCGCGACGTGCGGCGACCGCGATCGACACCGCGCTCTTGTTCCGCGAAGCCGAAGGCGCGAATCGCTACAAGGACGCATTTCTGGGAACGGTGGCCCACGAGTTGCGCACTCCCCTCACCTCCATTCTCGGCTGGGTCCAGTTGGCAAAAGAAGCGCCGAGCATGGCCGAAGACGCGCTGCGGCAGGTCGAGCAGGGCGCCAACCTGCTGCGAGTGTTCATCGAAGACCTGCTCGACGTGGCGCGCATCCGCGAACAGAAGCTCCGCATGGATATGGGAGAGGTCGACGTCGCCAACGTCATTCATTCCGCGATCGACATGACGCGCTTGAGCGCCTCACTGAAGGGTATTGAGATTCGATCGAACATCCTGCTGTCGCCCGCGCCGGTCGTCGCGGACTCGGTCCGGCTGCTGCAGGTGCTCTGGAATCTCTTGAGCAACGCGATCAAGTTCACCCCGTCCAACGGCAAGATCACGATCGTGCTGGATCGCGAAGGCAACGAAGCGCGGCTGTCCGTGCGCGACACCGGCGCCGGCATCAGCAGCGAGTTTCTTCCGCACGTCTTCGAGTTGTTTCGGCAGGCCGATCAGGAGGGCGACCACTCTCCGGGCCTCGGAATCGGTCTGGCGATCGTTTCCCAGATCGTAGCCCTGCATGGCGGAACGGTGAATGCCGAGAGTCCGGGCGAAGGGCTCGGATCGACGTTCACCGTGACGCTCCCACTCGCGCTGCCGACGGGCGAGACCGACATCGACACGAAGTCTGGGCGCCGGCAGCCCGGATCGCGACGAAGCCGCCAGACCACAGACCCCGCCGTTGCCGGCTTGAAATGAACCTTCATCTTTTTCCGGAGATCTCCGTGACGGTTGCTGAAATGCCGTTCGACACTAAGAGCGCGAAACCATCCGCGACGACTTCGAGCATGAAAGCGCTGGTCGACCACGGCCCGGCGAAACACGGACGGGAGGACAACGGCGGCGGCCCGAGATTCAGCATCCGTGCGACGCCATCGTGCGCATCACGACCTCGACGATCTGCGGAACGGACCTCCACATCCCCAAGGGCGGCGCAAGTGCGAGAAACCCCTCACCTGGCCTTCGGCCACCCTCTCCCCGCAAGCGGGGCGAGGGGGCACCACCCTTATATTGCCCTTCGCCCCGCGTGCGGGGAGAAGGTGCCCGAAGGGCGGATGAGGGGCGCCTGGTGTTGTGCAGAGCTCCCCAAACGACAACACCGGACTGACTGATGACCGGGAATCTCACCGCGCAGTTGTTGGCGCTCCTGCTGCTGGCAATTCCGATTGCCTCCGTCTCATGGACCGTCACGCACGAAGAGGTCTTCCTCGAACCGCGTAAGTACTGCGAGAGGCAGAGTGAAGCCTGCCGCCGGCTGGTCACGCGAAAATTCTTCTACCTTTTCACGTGCGAATACTGCTTCAGCCACTACGTGACCGCGTTCTTCCTGCTGTTGACGCACTTCACGTTTCTCATGCCGGGATGGCGTGGATATGTGATCGCGTTGTTCTCGCTGGTGTGGGTTGCGAACCTCTACATGAGTCTCTTCGGACGTCTCCGGATCGTCATCAAGCATGAGCGGATCGAGATCGCGCAGCAGGAACGCGTCGAGAAGGCTGCCGCTCGATGAACGTCCTCATCGTCGACGACTCCACCGCCGACTCCGGCGCGTGCCGCGATGTGGCGTGAGTCCGGTTTCAGGACACTTTGCGCCGCAATGTATTTTAATCGTCGCTGAATCGCACGAATGGATGTGCGAACCTCGACCACCATTCCCCACAAGCTACGTGTTTTCGCCCTCGGAGGCGGCGGCGCCGAAGCCCCTGACCAGACCGAGTTGCTCCAGATTGATGGATTCGCTCTGTCGTGGAGCCGCGCCGAGTCCCGGCAACAGCTCATCCATGCGCTGGAAGTTGAATGCGACGTCGTCCTGTACAGCTCGACGCTTCCCGACATCAGCGACACGGACGCCGTCACTCTCATCCGGCGAGCGCATCCAGACGTCCCCCTGATCGTTTGCGGTGACGATGCCGACGCCATTGCTCTCGGGCTCTTACGGAGCGGCATCAATGACTTCGCTCTCGGACTCAACGGGAAAGCCCTCGCGACGGTCGTCGAGCGCGAGCTGTATCGCGCCGAGAAGCGTTGCGTACCGTCGTTCAAGGAACTGGTCGAGAACTCGCCCGACGTCATCAGCCGCTTCACACGCGATTTTCGCTGCGTCTACATCAGCCCCGTCGTCGAGCGCTATTCGGGGATTCCCGCCTCCGAGTACATTGGCAAGACCCAGCGCGAGCTCGGACGCCCGGAGAATCTGTGCGACGCATTCGAAACCGCCGTGGCCGCCGTCTTCGGCACGAAGGAACCTCAAACAGTCGAATTCATCTTCACGCACAGCGGAGTCCCAAAAGTGTTCGGGGGAACGATCGTTCCGGAGCTCAACGCGGCGCAAGAGGTCGAGTTCGCGCTCAGCATCACGCACGATGCGAGGTCGATTCTTGAAGGAGAAACGGCCCGGTACGCGCTGACGAAGAAGATCGAGCTTCTGCTGCACTCGACCTACGAAGGAATCTGCGCCGCCAACCTCAGCGGCCGCTGCACTCTCGTGAACCATGCGGCAGCAACCATGCTGGGGTATGCGGCGGACGAGCTCCTGGGCGGCAATATTCATGAGCTGATCCACCGCGATGCGGCGGACGGGCCGGCACACACGGCGCGTGAATGTCCGATCTCCCGAGTGGCCATCGATGGCAAACCCGTGCACCTCACCGATGAGATGTTCCGCCGGCGCGACGGGACAGCGCTTCCCATCGAGATCTTCGTCTCCCCGATTTACGATCAGAAGACGATCGTCGGTGTCGTTGCCTCCTTCGTTGACATCACCGAACGGCGCCGGCTGCAGACCGAGCTCGAACGTGCAAATCGGATGGCCGGGCTGGGACGGGTGGCGGCGTCCATGTCGCATGAGTTCAACAATGTCCTCATGGGCATCCAGCCATTTGCCGAGATCATCACCCGGTCCAGCAAAGAACCGAGAGTGGTCGATGCCGCGAAACGCATCGGGCAATCGGTGCAGCGGGGACGCCGGATCACCGAAGAACTGCGACGCTTCACCGCGCCGGAGAATCCGGTCCGCTCCACGGTGGACGTTGCATCATGGCTGCACGAGTGCGCCGCGAAGTTGGGGCTGCTCCTCCCCTTCAATATTCAACTGGATGTCGTCGTCGCGGATACGACCTTGATCATGGACGCCGACCAGGGACAGATATCGCAGGCGTTCTTGAACCTCGTCACCAACGCGACCGAGGCGATCGGCACAGGACAAGGTCACATCACGATGTCCGCATGCGCTTCACCGACGGGCGAGAAGGATCCGTTCGGCACGCTGCCAGCTTCGCACCCGTTCATTCACCTGTCGGTGACGGATGATGGACCGGGCATCGCCGCGGTGAATCTCACGCGGGTCATTGAACCCTTCTTCACCACCAAGAAGGGCGGCACAGGACTGGGACTGGCCGGTGCGCAGCAGATCGTGAACGCTCACGGCGGGCGCCTTCACGTTGCGAGCGAAGAGGGTTCGGGGACCACCGTCGATATTTTTCTGCCCGCGACGTCGCGCACACCGGCCAACGACTCTGAGCAGAAATTCGGCGAGACCCGCATCGAGGGCGCACAGCAGTTCACGTCGACCGAACCGTCGAACTAGGCACGTACTACGCCCCGCCCGCCCACACCGGTTCCACGCTACGCTCGGAATGACATGCTGGCCAGCCTTGATTCCGGTTGTCATCCCGAGCGTAGCGAGGGACCGGTGTGG
>JBBRMQ010000167.1:0-9666 GCA_038230775.1 Thermoanaerobaculia bacterium | reverse complement strand
TCGGGCACCTTCTCCCCGCATGCGGGGAGAAGGACAACATTCGTAGTGCCTCAGTAGTGCCTCAGTAGTGCCTCGCCCCGCGCAAGTAGTGCCTCGGCCCGCGCAGCGTGGAGAAGGACAACATTCGTAGTCCCTCGCCCCGCGCAGCGGGGAGAGGGTGGCCGAAGGCCGGGTGAGGGGCCTGCGGTCGCAGCGATCAGTGCTCGATCTCCGCCAGCAGGCTCTTCGTGATCGCCGGGATCAGCGTCTTGTCATCGGCCAGGCCGCGCGTCATGATCACGAGAATCCACTTCTTTCCCGACGGCAACTCGATGTACGCCGCGTCGTGGCGCACCTCGCTCGTCCATCCGGCCTTCGACCACAATTTCGATCCGGCAGGCAACGACTCGCCGATGAACTCCGTCACCTGATTCTCGTCTTTGCGCAGCGGATTGAGCGGACGCTCGAGCAGCGTCATCATCGCGTCACTGGCCTGCGGCGACACCGCGCGATGGCGCACGATCCACAGCAGCAGCGACGCGAACGTGTTCCCCGTCGAGCGATTTCGATTCGGCCTGCTCGCGCCGCCCATCAACTGCAAGTCTCGTCCGAAGGGGCCGAAGCTCCACGGCTTGGCCATCGCGCTGATGTCGTATCCCATCGGGTTGAGATAGCGGTTCACGACGCGACGCTTGTTGATGAACCGCCGCAACCAGAAACCCTGCAGCTCCGGCCCGCTTGCTGTGCCCGAGATCGTGTCGATGATGTACGCCGTCGCGTCGTTGTCCGACTGCACGATCATTTCGCGCAGCGCGCGCGGCACGTCGGGATCGTTCTCCTTGCGCTGATGAAACGTCTCGACCATGAAGAAGAGTTTGACGACCGAGGCCGGATAGAAAGGTGCGTCGCCGCGGTAGTCGGCGCGTGAGAAGACGCCGGGCTTCGTCACATCGATTGCACTGAGAGCGAGGTTCTCCGCCGTCAGCTTCGGGAAGGCTTTCAGTGTCGCCTCAGCAGCGTGGCGCAGCGCGAGATCGATCGACGGATCGACGGGCACATCCTTGAACTCGCGGAAATTCGCCCGCGCAACCGCGGCGGTCAACAGGAGAATGAGAGCAATACGTACGCGCATTGCGGGAATTGTACTGTCGGGCGCTTCTGTGTGAGGACCGGCTTTAGCCGGTCGCCGTGACCGGCTGAAGCCGGTCCTCACACAGGACCTGCCGCCATCACGACGGCAGCTCGACGCGGGCACGCAAACCGCCCGCGGCCGCCGCATCGAGTGTGATCGATCCGCCGTACAGCTCCGCCACGTCGCGCGCAATCGCCAGACCGAGTCCCGATCCGGGCGCTGCCTCGTCGGCGCGCACGCCGCGCTGCATCACCGACTCGCGCATCGACGCGTCGAGTCCCGGGCCGTCATCGTCGATGACGATCGTCACGCGCTCGGTTGCCTGCGTCGACGAGACCGCCACCTTCGACCGCGCCCACTTGCACGCGTTGTCGAGAACGTTGCCCAGGATTTCCTCGAGGTCTTCGCGTTCGCAGCGGACGAAATGCTCCGGCGGCACACGGATCTCGATTGCAATCCCGCGCCCGCTGTGGAGCTGCAGCAGGGTTCGCGACAACGCTTCCACCGCCGCCGCCACCGACGCGTGCGCACCAACCGTCGCGCCGGATCCGGCGGCGCGCGCGTGCGCCAGGTGGTACTCGACCTGCCGCCGCATGCGCTCGACCTGCTGGCTGATCGTCGCCGCCAGCTCGTGATGGCCGTTCGCTTCGGCGCGTTCCGCTTCCTGTTGCAGAATCGCGAGCGGCGTCTTGAGTCCGTGCGCAAGATCGCCGGCCTTCGCCAGGGCGCGGCGCACGGTGTCTTCGCGATGATCGAGCAGCGCATTCAGATCGCTCACCAGCGGCTGCACCTCGTATGGATACTTCCCCTCCAGCCGCCGCTCGCGGCCTTCTCGGACTGCGGCGAGTTTCGCGCGCAACGCTTCGAGCGGCGAGACGCCGCTCATCAGAATCCAGATGCCGATCCCCATCAACACCGCCGCAGTGAGAATCATGGAGTGGAGATTGACGCGGAGGACGTGCATCCTGCGGATCAGAAAGATCGAGAGCAGATGCGCGATCGCCAGCAGGCCCGCCGTCCAGAAGATCGATCCGATGAGAAGACGCGAACGGACCGAACGCGTGCCGCTCACGATTCCCCTCCGATGCGGTAGCCGAGGCCGCGGATGGTCTCGATGAAGGAGGCGCCGAGTTTCCGGCGCAGCCGCGCGATGAAGACCTCCACCGTGTTCGAGTCGCGATCGAACGCCTGTGAGTAGATGTGCTCCGTCAACTCGGCCTGCGACACGACTCGTCCGCGATGGTGCATCAGATACGACAAGACGCGGAACTCGTGGCTCGTCAATTTCACCGCGGCGCCATCCAGCGTGACGCGCGCGTTGCGAGGATCGAGAGCCACCGCACCGGCGCGGATCTCCGGCGATACCTGACCGCTCGAGCGGCGGATCAACGCACGCAGTCGCGCGAGCACTTCTTCGATCCGGAACGGCTTCGCGACATAGTCGTCGGCGCCTCCGTCGATGCCCTGCACTTTCTCGCTCCAGCTTCCGCGCGCTGTGAGCACGAGAACCGGGACCGAGATGCCCGCCTCGCGCCAGCGGCGCAGCAGCGTGAGGCCGTCCACTCGCGGGAGGCCGAGGTCGAGGAGCACGGCATCGTAGGCCTCGGTCTGTGCCAGAAAATCCGCACGCTCGCCGTCCGCGGCCGAGTCGACTGCGTAGCCGGCGTCGCTCAACGACAACGCAAGCTGTCGCGCGAGTGCGGCTTCATCTTCGACCACCAGAACGCGCAGAGCCTTGTCTCCTTGTCAGCAGAGTTCGCGAAGCAGGCTGAACCCAACCTGAACGCGCAGTTCAAATGACGTTCAGCCTGCGATGCCCACACTGGCCATTATGAACAAGCGCTCAATCGTGGTCGGTGTGGTGGTCATCGCGGTGCTGGCTGTCGTGGTGTGGACGGGCGGCGGGATGGTGTGGCACGCGCTGCTCCGCATGCACGGAAGGTAACGCCGCCGGCTCGGCGGCGTCCCCGCCGGCGAGGCCGCCGGCGTTACGGCAACTTCCCCGTGTGGAGATACTCCCGTACGGACTGAAGCCAGCGAAGCCTTGCCTTCAGCTCATACACCACGCCCACCGCGCCGAGTGCCTCCGAAACCTGCCCCGCGGCTTCGTCGCGATCGCGCTGCTCCTGCGCGAGGTCGATCTGCTTCCTCGTGATGCGCTCCACCTCCGCGATGAACGCGAGGCGATTGCTCGCCGCGAGGATCTCGACAAAGAACATACGCGTGCGGATCGGATCCTGCGTCGGCGCCGCAGCGTCCAGCGGGATCGGCGGCGTGAGCCACACGCGCAGCGACGCGCGCCCTTTCGCCGTTACCGTGAGGACCGTCTTCCGTGAGCCGTTCCACGCGCGCCGCGACCCGCGCAATAGCCCGCGCGCCTGCAGCCGCTTCACCAGCGGATAGATCGCGCCGGCGCTGCCGCTCCAGTACGCCGAGAGCGACTTCGCGAAAAGCGTCGCGATCTCGTACGCGGTCATCGGCCCGTCGCGCCAGACCACGCCAACCACGCACTGTTCCAACTCCGTCAAATCGCGCTTCATACGATTGCTCTTCGCAATGGCTGTGATCCATCCCGAGCCCAACGTCCTCTTCATCATCCATCGTGATGACGTGGTGGTGGCTCGATTCGTCCTCTTCCCCTCCCCTGCCAGGACCATTATCGGCGAGCTTCGCAAGCTCACGACCAAGCCCGAGATCGTTCCCGCGACAGCGGCAGTGTGGGGCCAGCCCTCTGGCTGGCCGGCCAGCCGGAGGGCTGGCCCCACACCTCGCTACGCGAAAGCCGGCGAGTAGCTAATTCGCGTGCGACAGCAGGGAGCCGGCGAAGGGAGACCCGACGTGTAAGCTCTGGCGAATGGATTACCTCGACTTCGACGCCGACTTCTCATCGCCCCGCGTGCTCGAGGCCTACGACGAGCTGCCGCTCTGGTCGGCGATGTTCGGGCTCCTGCTGCTCGACGAGATTCCGATGGCGAACATGCGCAACGTACTCGACGTCGGATGCGGCACCGGTTTCCCGCTGATCGAGATCGCCGAGCGCCTCGGGCCTGCCTCCCACGTTCACGGCGTCGATCCATGGACGGGCGGGCTCAAACGCGCCGCGGCGAAGATCGCCAGCCGCGAAACACCGAACGTGACCCTGCACGAAGGATCGGCGAATGCGATGCCGTTCCCCGACTCCACCTTCGACCTCATCGTCTCCAACCTCGGCCTCAACAACTTCGACGATCGCGAGGGCGCGATGCGCGAGTGCCACCGCGTCGCACGCAACGGAGCGACGATCGCGCTGACCACGAATCTGCAGGGTCACATGCGCGAGCTCTACGCGGTCTTCGACGAAGTCCTGGGCGGCGGCGACGAGAAGCTGCGCACCCACGTCGAGCATCGTGCGACCGTGAAGGGCGTTCGCGAGTTACTGGAGACAGCCGGATTCTCGGTCACGCGCATCGTCGAGCGCGAAGGCGCGATGCGATTCGCGAACGGCACCGCGCTTCTCAACCACTACTTCATCAAGCTCGGATTCCTCGACGGCTGGAAGAGCGTGGTGCCCGGCCGCGAGCGCGAGGTGTTCGAGAAGCTCCGAGACCGGCTCGATCGCGAGGGAGAGTTGCGCCTGACGATTCCGATGGCGTACATCGAGGCACGCGCTCACGGGATCTGAACGCCGCGCTGCCACGCCCAGGCGGCGAGCGCGGGCCCCACGCCGACGATGACCAGCGCGATCGGCAGCGCTGCGATGAGCGCGAGCGTCAGGATCGAGCGGCGATGCGAGTCTTCGCTTCGAGTGCCGGCCGCCAGTCCCGCTGGGAGTGCGGCAGCGATGAAGATTCCGCCGTACGCGCTCGACCGGGCGAGAAACAAGCCCGCGGCGACAAAAAGCAACGTCACGATCATCGCCGCCGCCATACGCCCTTGTCTCCGCCACACGGTGAAAGCGACAACCGCGACGATCGGCACCGCGAAGAACGTCACGAAGCTCCAAACCGCTCGTTCATCATCTTCGACGGCTTGTTGATGTTCCGGCACATGCCGCACATCTTACAAACGGTTGATGTCTTCCGTCAGGCCACGCACAAAACCACCATAGGCCGACCGGCACATGCGCGGCGGTTTGGATGCGCTTACGCTGTGAGTCATGAAGACTCTGATGATTCTCGCGTGTCTCGCTGTAGCTGGTAGCGATGTTCTGGCGGCCGATCCTCCCTAGACGGTCGTCGTCGTGTACGATCCAGCGCCTCGGCATGGTGCTTCCGGAGCCGCACCTTCTCTATCGCGGCCAGGACGCGAAGGGGTCGACGTTCCTCGTCAACATCATCACGTGGAAGTCGCACGACGCGCCCGACACAGCACCCGCTGAAGTGACGGCGATCTGGAAAGCGATGGAGCAGAACGTCGAGAAGCGCGATTGCCGCCGGGGGATCGAATTCGACGAGGTGAGCGAGATCGCGATGAAGCCCTGATAAACCACGACCGGTTGCAGCTTCGCTCACGCTCGGGAAGATGTCATCCCGAGCGTAGCGAGGGACCGGTGTGGGAGGGCGGTGCGAAAAATGAAGCCGCTCGTTAGACGCTCTTCAACGAAAAACGAAGTGAGCGACCCTTTCCTCGAGATTCCAGTAAATGAGCGCGACCGCCAGGACGTCGAACGCGGCGTGCGCGCACATCGCGGTCCAGATGCGGCCGGTCACCGCCACCATCGAGCCGAAAATGAGACCAGTGATCGCTGCCTGCTCCACGCCGGCGAGACCCTGCACGGTGTAGTGCGCCGCGCCGAATAGAACGCTGGTGATCATCACGATCACGGCCTTTGACCGGATGAACCGGCCCAGGCGCTCGAACATCCAGCCGCGAAACAGCGTCTCTTCGCCGAATCCCGCGATCACGATCACCGCGGGGACGAACAGGATCGCTGCCTCAGGATTGCCGGCCAGATAGTGATACGCGGGGTTGATCGCAGGCGCGCCGAACATCGGCATCACCAGGGCCTTCATCACGAGCTTGAGCGCGCAGCCGGAGACAACGCCGATCGCCGTGCTGAGGGCCCAGTTCCGCGGCGGCACGAACGCGATGTCGGCCCACGGCGTCTGCGACAACGCCACCCAGACCAGAACGAGAATCGCGCTGAGCGGAGGAACGATCAGATTGCCAAGGAGGATGACGACGATCGCCGCGATTCCGATCGGTCCGAATCCACGAAGAGCCGCAGCGCCGTCGTCCACGATTGGAACTACGGACGGCCCGGATCGAGGTTGCTCGCCTTAGCGATTGCCGCTTCGCTCGGAAGAGATCGCGAAGCGGAATCCGTCGAGGTCGCGCACGCGGAACACACGCGCGCCCCACGGCATGTCCTGCGGCTCGGTGTCGAGTTTTCCGCCGTGATCCTTGATCCGGTCGGCGATGTCATCGACCTTCTGATCGGTCGTGATCTGCAGCGAGAATCCCTCCCCTTTCGGGCGATCCCAACCCTTCGCGCCATCATCTTGATTGATGAGAAGGCGCACGTCTCCCGCCTTGAGAGAGATGGCCAGCAGCTTCCCGTCTCGCTCGTGCTTCTGATCGACGGTGAAGCCGAGTACATCGGTGTACCAGGCGAGGCTCTTCTGGAGATCTTTGACCGTGAGCGAAGCCTGGAGATTGCGGCCGCGCAGCGATTGAGGCTCCGCGCGCGTCTTGACGTCGGTGGGGTCCTGTGAATCCTTGCTCATGACCTGTGAGCATACCGGAATGGCATCCGGACGGCCTCGACCCGGCGAATATGGCGAGCATGCCGACGTACATCGCACGCGTTCCACATCGCGGGCCACGAGCTGCATCACCCCGCTCTG
This sequence comes from Thermoanaerobaculia bacterium, assembly GCA_038230775.1. Taxonomy (GTDB): domain Bacteria; phylum Acidobacteriota; class Thermoanaerobaculia; order Gp7-AA8; family Gp7-AA8; genus JBBRMQ01. The sequence goes on along the minus strand of JBBRMQ010000167.1, from coordinate 2,730 downwards.
CTCAAAGAGCGGTATTTGGTGAAGTGACGCCGAGCTCGCGCAGCAGCCCGTCGTGCAGGTCGTAGATCCAGCCGTGAATGGCGACGTCCTGACCGCGCGCCCACGCGTCGCGCACCACCGTGGTCTGGCTGACGTTCGTCATCTGCTCCATCACGTTCAGCTCCGACAGCCGGTTGTGCCGCTCAGTCTCGTTGCGGAGCGAATCCATCTCCGTCTGATGCTTGCGGAGAACGTCCTGCACGTGGCGAAGCCAGTTGTCGATCAGTCCAAGCTTGTCGTCCCGAAGAGCGGCAAAGACGCCGCCGCAGCCGTAATGGCCGGCGACGATGATGTCTTTCACTCGAAGGACGTCGACGGCGAACTGAATCGCGGAGAGGCAGTTGAGATCCGCGTGGACCACCACGTTCGCCACGTTGCGGTGGACGAACATCTCGCCCGGGAGCAGCCCGACGATCTGGTTGGCCGGGACGCGGCTGTCCGAGCACCCTATCCATAGATACTGTGGTGCCTGTTGCATGGACAGCCGGGTGAAGAATTCAGGATCACGCCCCGTCATCTCGGCGGCCCAGGTGCGGTTGTTCTCCAGCAGGTGTTTGAGGACGCTCACGCCCCTATCTTAGAGGAGCGCGAGAACGACCCGCGGGCCGCCGGCGTTCCGCGACGCTGACTTTGTGATATAAAGTACTTGCTCGTGACGAATTCACCCATCAGGCATCCGAGTGGCTGGCTTCCCATCGCTATGTCCATGGCCGCCCTCGCCATGGTGATCAGTCATGCAGCGATGTACGGGATCGTGCACGAAGTCGACGAAGGGACGCCGGCGCACATCTTTCAGATCCTGATGGTCGTGCAGGTACCGATCGTCGCGTGGTTCGCAATCCGGTGGCTGCCGCGCGATGCGGCAGCGGCTCTGCGCGTGCTCGCTCTCCAGGCCGCCGCTGGAATCGCCGCCTTCGCCTCGGTCTACTTCCTCACCGGCTAGCCGGCTGCTGATCGAGCCCGAAGATGTCATCCCGAGCGTTGCGAGGGACCGGTGTGGGCGGGCGGGGCGTTGAGCGTGTTGTCTCCCCCGGCGCTCCAGGAGCTGGGAAGATGGGGGGACGAGGAATGTTGAATGTTCAGTGTTGAATGTTGAATGAAAAACCCCAAAAACCAACAGACATTCAACATTCAACATTCAACATTCCTCGTCCCCCATCTTCCGATCTGAAGGCTACGGCAATTTCAACCAATTCACCCCATTAGCGCTGTTGATAGAGGCCGAAGAGGTTGCCCGCCGGATCGAGGAATCGCGCGGTGATCTCGGGAGCATCGGCTCCGATCGGCTGCACGACACGGCCACCGTTCGCGACGATCATCTCGAGGGTCTTTGCCGCGTTGTCGACCATCACGTACGTCATCACTCCCGCGCTGGAAGAAGGCGGGCGGCCGAGGACCCAGGTGCCGCTCACTTCGCCGGCACCGTCATCGAAGGCGACCGATCCGTCGCCGCGCTTGCGCGTCTGCCAGCCGAACACGGTCTGGTAGAAGGCCATCGAGCGAGCGATGTCGGTAGCGGGAATCTCGAGGTAGCAGATCTTTCCGTTGACGTAGTTCGGTGACATCGGGACCTCCTCAGAGCGGATCGTGGTTCCTGAACGTCTCGAGAATCATGAAAAGCATGAGGCGTATCGTAATGGGATGGGAGGGTCCTCCGACAGCGGCTTCCACATCTTCATGGCGTTGCTCGGCCTCTACTTCGTCGGCCAGCTCGTCTGGAGCCTGCGCGACATCGCGAAAATCCCGAAGAAGCCGAAGAGTCCCAAACCGAAGAGCGACAACTCGGACGTTCGCCTGATGTGGTCGAGCTATCGCGCGGCGCGCATGAACGGCGCCTCGATCTCGGAGTCGATCCAGTCCGCGATCGATGTCGTCACCGAGTTTCAAAAGACGGGCAGGCTCGCCGGCGTGGGAGATCGACCTGTGAGCCCGCCGCTACCGGTGGTCACCCCGGCTGCGCGCACCGCGGGCATTGCCCACGCAATTCTCGTCAACGCAGTGACCCTGGTCGGCGTGTTTCGACTGCGCTGGCCGGTCGGAACGGCGCTCGCGCTGTACTGGACAGAGACCGTCATCTCCACGTTCCTTCTCCTGCTGCTCCTCGGCGTGTGGCGCTACGGACGGCAGATCGAGACCCGCGGCGGCAGCGTCGGCGAGGTCATTGCAGCGTCGATGATTTTCAGCGCCGCACACTTCGTCTTTCTGCTTTTGTTTCTGAAGGTGATTCTTCCTCGCTACTCGGCCGCCGAACGATTCGAACGCTCCTCGTTTGAAGAAGGTCTCATTCTCATCGGCGCGATTGTGGCGATCGATTTCGCCATCCGCGCGGTCACCATCCGCAGGACCGCCGCATCCGATTTCCAAAGATCGGCGGAGTTGCAGATGCAACGCCTCGCCGTCATGCACCTGACGATCATCTTCGGCATGTTCGCGCTCGCCCTCTTCGGCTCTGCGCGGGCGTTCTTCGCCGTCTTCTGCGGCCTCAAGACGCTCATCGATCTCACGCGATCGAACTGACAGCCTTGGTGAAGCTCTGCGCGAGTGCGAGAAACCCCTCACCCGGCCTTCGGCCACTGTTCTAGACGTAGACATCCTTGACACTTCCACGGAGACATCCTTGACAGATGTCAGTTGGAGGATTGGATGCCTTGGAGCCGAGGAATGGTGGAAGAACGACATCGGATGATTGCG
>JBBRMQ010000166.1:0-9739 GCA_038230775.1 Thermoanaerobaculia bacterium | reverse complement strand
TCCCAGCTCAAAATGTGGGCCTAACAACGGATGTCAGTGGTCAGCTCGAGATGTGGGCCTAGCAACGGATGTCAGGTGCCCAGGGCAAAATGTGGGCCTAACAACGGATGTCATCCCGAGCGTAGCGTGGGACCGGTGTGGGTGGGTGGCTCGACGAACCCCCCGCCCACACCGGTCCCTCGCTACGCTCGGGATGACAGCGCGAGTATCGCTTCTTGTGCAGCTCGAAGTGCAGCAACGGGATCCACTCCGGCGGCGGCGAGGACACCGGCGCTCCTAGAAAAGCTTCGCGATTTGCGAGTAAAACTCCCGCGCTTTGCCGCGCGCGCCGCTCAGCTCTGCGGCGCGCGCGGCGCCGGAGAGTCCGTTGAGGCGGTTCGGCGAGTCTTTCAGCGAGCGTTCGTACTCCGTCAGCGCCGGCGCCGGCTGATTGAGCTCGAGCAGAAGATCGCCAAGCATCTCTCGCGCGGGTAAGACGGCGCCCGGCGTTACCGGGCTCTTGTCCATGGAATCTTCGAGATCCGCGGCGGATCGCATCAGCGTCACGGCTTCCTCATTCCGACCCTCAGCGCGCGCAATCCAACTTTCCGCCGCGCGGCGCTGCACTTCGATCTGATCGGCCCAGTATGCGTTCTTCTGATCGACGAGCTTCTGGTGGATCCGCTGCAGCCGCTCGACCGCGACACGCGCGCGCGCAACGTCGCCGTTTCGCGCAGCACCGACCGCGCGCGCGAAGTGCGTCATCGATTCGGCATACGGATACCGGTCCCACGGCAGACCGGCTGGAGAGACCGTCAAGGCCGCGGCCTCGGTCCAGTTCCGGCGCTCCAGTGCGTAACGCGCAGGAATGGCACCGAGGGCGTAATACGCGGCGAAGTTCTCGACATCGATCGCCTTCACCGCGGCGAGCTCGTCGAGCAGCCCACGCACTTTGTCGTCCTCGCCGCGTTGGAGCCAGGCATACGCGAGGTAATCGTCGGCGTGAAGATTGTCGAACGACATCGAGCCCGGATGCAGTCGCGCCGCGTGCGCACGCGCGGCCTTGGCCGATGCGAGGTTCGATTCGATCGTCTCGGGCCACATGCCGAGGCGGACATAGATGTGCGAGGGCATATGGAGGGCGTGCGGCGCGGAGGGAGCGATCTTCGCGTACGTATTGGCGGCGTTGAGCGCGAGTGGCGCGAGCGCCGGGTAGTCGAAACTGTGAATCAGATAGTGCGCGATTCCGGGATGATCGGGATGCTTCGCCAGCAGCCCGTTGAAGATGTCCGCGGCCTGGTGCTGCCACGCGTACGTCTTGTCCTTCGACATCGACATGCCGTGATTGATGAGAATCAATCCGTAGAAGATCTGCGCTTCATCATCGGCCGGGAATTGCGTCGTGAGGCGTTGCATCGCGGCCTCATAGGCGCGCGAGCGTGTGTTCGCGTCGACGGTGTTCGCGTCGCGATACAACGCCGCGGTGGCGTCAATGTACCCGCGCTCGCGATCGCTCTTCGCGCCGATCGCCGCCGCCTTCTGCGCCGCCTCGACGCCGCGCGCCAGCTCCGGCGGCGAGTACGGAGTCGGCCACACCGGATGGAAGTTCGTCATCGCGACGCCCCACCACGCCATTCCGCACTGCCGATCCATGGCCGCGACGTCGCGGAACGTCTTCTCCGCATCTTCGTAGGCGAACGAATGCAGCAGCGCCACCCCGCGCGTAAACGCCGGCTGCGCCTTCGGATCACAGGAGACCGGGAACGAAACCGTTCCCAACTGTTCATGGTGGTGCTCGTGCTCTTCCGTCATCTGTGCCGCGAGCGGAAGAGCGAGCAGGGACAGAGCGATGAAAAGCAGTCTCATGTGGATAAGATACGCCTCCATGAAGACATTTCGAGCCGCGGTCGCCATCTCGGTTCTCCTCGCCATCCCCGCCTACGCCGCACCCGATGACCTTGCGGACATTCGCGCCGAAATCACCAAACGGCACGACGAGGCCGTGAAGCGATTGCAGGATTGGATCGCGCTGCCTTCGATCGCCGCCGAGAACCGCAACTACCCCGCCGGCGCGGAGTACATGGCGAAGCTCGCGCGCGAAGCCGGCTTCCAGCAGGCAACGATCGTCAACACCGACGGCAAGCCCGGCGTCTTCGCCACACTCGATGCGGGCGCATCGAAGACCGTCGCGCTCTACTTCATGTACGACGTGAAGCAGTTCGATCCGGCGGAATGGACCTCGCCGCCCCTCGAAGCGCGTCTCGTCGACCGGCCCGGCCTCGGCAAAGTGATCATGGGCCGCGGCGCCGTGAACCAGAAGGGTCCGGAGTCGGCATTCCTCGCGGCACTGCACGCCATTCGCGGCGCGGGGAAGAAAATGCCCGTCAACCTCGTGATGGTGGCCGAGGGTGAGGAGGAGATCGGGTCGCCGCACATTGGACAGATCGTGCATCGCCCCGAAGTCGAGGCGGCGCTGCGCAAGACGACGGGCGTGTTCATGCCCGGCGCCGAACAGGACATCGACGGCACCGTCACCGTCAGCCTCGGAGCTAAAGGAATCGCGGAGTTGGAGCTCGTCTCGACCGGCGAGAAGTGGGGCCGCGGGCCGGGCAAAGACATTCACTCGTCGCTCAAGGCGATGATCGACAGCCCGGTGTGGCACCTCGTGCACGCACTCGACACTCTCGTTTCGGCGGATGGAAACACGATCACCATCGACAACTACCCGCAGCCGCGACCGCTCAGCGCCGACGAGCGCGCGATGATCGCCGAGGCGGCGAAACGTCGCAGCGAGGCGCAGAGGATGAAGGGCCTCACCGTCCAGCACTGGATCGACGATCTGCCGTGGCAGCAGGCGAACGAGCGGCTGGAGTCGCAGCCGACGGTGAACATCGAAGGTCTCGTCGCGGGATACACCGGACCGGGCGGCAAGACCGTCCTTCCCCATCGCGCGGTTGCGAAGATCGACATGCGTCTCGTGCCCGACATGAAGAAGGATGACGCGGTCGCGGCGCTCAAGGCGCATCTCGCGAAGCGCGGTTTCGGAGACATCGAAGTGAACGTCACCGGCGGATACGATCCGACCAGCACGCCGGCGAGTGCGGCGCTCATTCAGTCGCAGATCGCGGTGCTGAAACGCGCGGGCATCAATCCCGTGCTGTGGCCGCGCAACGCGGGCTCGTATCCCGGCTACGTGTTCACGAACCCGCCGCTCAGCCTCGCCGCCGGCCACTTCGGCCTCGGCTTCGGCACCGGCGCACACGCACCGGACGAGTACTACGTGATCGAATCGACGAAACCAAACGTGCAGGGACTGGACGGCGCGGTGATGTCGTTCGTTGAGTACTTGTATGAATTAGGCAAGTAAGGCGAGTCGCGCCGGCCATCGATGCATGCAGGCGGGGAAAGCAGACTCACCTTCAGCATGCGTTCTTGTGTGTGGACCGGCTTCAGCCGGTCGACCGGCTAAAGCCGGTCCACACACAGATTCGAGCCGCCGGCGCGCCAAAGAGGCACTTGGCCGCATCCTCGCACCCGCAAACTGCGTGTTCGATCGCGAGTCCATCCGCCTCACCGCCGGGAAGATCCTCCGCAGCGACGACCTGGACGAAAACGAGAAGGCGCACGCCGCCACCCATCTGCGCGAGCATGCCGCTGCCGGCAATCCACACATCGTGCGATGTGCGTGGTGCAAGAACTCGAAGATGCTCTTCCGCGACGAGGATGACGACGCGTTTCACCGCCATGGACGCGGCTGGAAATGCACGAAATGCGATGAGCCCGCGGCCAGCCAGGAAGTAAAGTTCTAGCGGCTTGCGATTCCTCGGCATCGGCAAAGGCAACGACCTCGCGGACATGTATCTCCGCATCCAGGCGCGAGGCCACGAGGTGCTCGTCTACGTCGGCGAACCAAACGACATCGCTCGCGGAATGCTCACCTTCACGGATGACTGGGAACGCGAGCTCGATTGGGCGCGCGACGGCATCCTGATCTTCGAGGGCATCGGCTGGGGCGAGACGCAGGACGCGCTCCGCCGCAAGGGATTCCACGTCATCGGCGGCAGCGCTCTCGGCGATCGCCTGGAGACGGATCGTGAATTTGGACAGGACGTCCTGCGCCGCGCAGGACTGATCACGGCGGCAACGCATCCATTCGACGACTTCGATCACGCGATCGAGCACGTGCTCAGGAATCGCGGCCGCTATGTGCTCAAGTTCAGCGGCGATGGATTCGCGTCCACGCGCAACTACGTGGGCGAGATGGACAGCGGCGACGACGTCATGGCGGTGCTGCGCCTTCAACGCAGCCGGTGGTCGTACGAGGAGAAGCCGCGCTTCATCCTGATGGAGCATCTGCGCGGAGTCGAGGTGGGTGTGGGCGCCTTCTTCAACGGCCAAACGTTTCTGCAGCCCGCAAATCTCGACTGGGAACACAAACGCTTTTTCCCCGGCAACCTCGGCGAGCTTACAGGCGAGATGGGAACGCTGGCCACGTATCGCGGCGCGGGGATCATGTTCGATCGAACGCTGCGGCATCTGAAACCGCTCCTGCGCCAGTCGGGCTACATGGGCTACATCAACCTCAACACGATTGTGAACGATCGCGGGATCTTCCCGCTCGAACTGACGTGCCGCTTCGGCTATCCCGGCTTTCCCATTCTCGATTCCCTGCACGACTGCGGATGGGACGAGATCTTTCAGCAGATGATCGATGGCAGCGACACAACGCTGCGCACGCACGATGGCTGGTCGGTCTGCGTGGTGCTGACCGTTCCTACGTTCCCCTACTTCCACGGATACGAGCAGCTTTCGAAAGGCGCGCCGATTCTCTTTCGCGACACGATGACTGCTGTCGATCGCGACCATCTCCATTACGGCGAGGCGGCGATGGATGGCGAGCAACTGGTGACCGCGGGCTCGGTCGGCTACGTCATGGTGGTTACCGGACTGGGCGCCACCGTGGAGGACGCACGCGTCGATGCCTACGAACGATGCGCGAAGGTCGTGATCCCGAATTGCCGCTATCGACTCGATATCGGCGAGCAGTTCCTCGCACGCGATCGCGACGAGATGCAGCGCCTCGGCCTACTGACCTAAATCCCGAAGTGCTCGCGGTAGCGCGCAAAACATCGCGCGCCGGCGTTCAGCCGCATCAGCGCTCCTTCGGCGATCGGCAGGCAGAGCGACGGATCGGCCGACACCAGCGGCACGATCACTTCCGAGTTCCACGCCGCAGAATGTTTGACGTCGAGCACCGCGTGCAGCGCGTAGTACTGCTTGGTCTTCGTCCCGACGCCGAGCCGGGTCAGCGCGGCGTCGACGTATTCGGCGCGGCCGGGCGCGGTTCGTTCGATGACACCGAGTGCGCCCACTGCCTGATAAGCGTAATGGCGGTTCGCGGCCAGACCGGTGAGAAGGTTGCCGAGCGCCGTAGCTTCCGGCATCACTTCGTCGTTGGCGCGATCGACACCGATCTCGCGCGCCAGCCGGTCGAGCATCGGGCCGTGCATCCCCGACGCCTTGCCCCGCCCCATCTCGTCCCAGTAGTTGCGCGCCATCTCCAGCTTCACGCGCACCGGCATCTTGAGCTGCGTCAACGCGACGAGATCGTCGAACCCCGCTTCGCCTGCCACTTCCTGCCCTAGAAACCAGCGCATCTGATCCCGTGTTGCATCCGATGCAAGCCACGGGAAAAGCGGATCGTTCTGCCCCGGCCCGGTTTCCCGGAGGTCCTCGTACCAATGCAGAAACGCGTTCGCGTCGAAAGGCGCGGTCGCGGCCTGCAATGCGATTGCCTCGCGCTCGCTCTCGAGAAACTGGCTCTCGATCTCACGAAGCTGCATCTCTTCGCGCAGCGGAAGCTTCCGTCGCGTGGAGGGCTGGAATCGTGTTTCGTTCAGTTGGAAGAGAGCGGCGGCAAGGCCGTCGCCGGGAAGGTCGATTTCACGCGCTGCCATACGTCCGATGCAAATGCACATCGGAGGCCGCGCTCAACGGAGGCGGACATCGAGCGCGACAACCGCAATGCGGTCAACGGATTCGTAGACCTGGCGCGAGAGCTCGGATCCAAAGACGTCCGGGTCGATCTCTTCGTACGCCACGGACGCATTACCAAGCTCGAGCGTGGCCCGGAACGTGTCGCGTCCATCAACAATGGCCGAGGCTGTATAGATAAGGATGCGGTCACCGGCGGAAAGACGCGCAGTCGCCTGCCGCACGATCTCGGTGGAGAGCCCCTCGCCAAACTGTCCTCCCCCATCGCGATAGAGCCTCGCCTGTTCATCGATGAGGTACGGCGGATTCGAGATCACGAGATCGATTGGTCCGTCGACGCCGCGCAGAACGTCGCTCTTCACGATCTCGGCATTCGTGATGCCGTTCAACTCCACGTTGATCGCAGCGTACTGAAGCGCGAGGTCGTTGATGTCCGCGAGCACCACCCACTCGCAGTCTCGGGCGACCGCGATTCCGCCCGCGCCCGTTCCGCATCCCACATCCACAGCGCGCTTCGCCTGGGGCCTGCGTTCGCGCAGCAGGCGCAGATATCTGTACGTGTCGGGCCCGAAGAACACTGAGCTCGCGTCGGTCGTCGGGAACCCAGAGTGGACGAACAGAAGATCGCCGTCCGTCGAAAATCGCACTCTGCTGCGACAAAGATTCTCGCCGGTGTCTTCGACCGCGTCCGCTCGCTCGAGCAGGTCGAGCATCGTGCGCGGAAGCAGCGAAGGCTCGAACGGACGACTCCAGCCGAACACGTCCCGCACCGATCGCGCTCGCGAGCTTGCCGCGCGGGCGTTGACGCGCGTGTGCGATTCCGGCGTGATCGTTGTGAAGCGATAGCCCGCTTCCCGGAGCGCGCGCCCGAGGTGGAGGAGATGCTCCATGCGGGCGCGATGGTACTGCGAAGCAAAGCGGCTTGTTTGTTGCTATTCCCACCCTGACAGGAGAAATCACAATGGACACAGCACAGAATACGAATCCCCAGCCCACGACAGGCGGATCCATGGCCTCGCCTTCACACGGATCGACCTCGATCCTCAGCGACCTGCTGAAGACGCTCGGCGTCGGCCAGCAGCACATCGACGAAGTGCACAAGACGACATCGAATGCCAACGTCAATCAGCAGCTCGATCAGGCGCACACGTACGTGACGGATACGATCGCGCATGCGCGCGAGTACGCCACCAAGAATCCCGGCGCCGTCCTCGGCGGACTGTCCGCTCTGGTGATCGCCGCGGGCATGCTGCGCAACAACATGAAGCGTTAAGGCTCTGCACAACTGCAGGCGCCCCTCATCCGCCCTTCGGGCACCTTCTCCCCGCACGCGGGGAGAAGGCAACGTAGGTAGTTCCCCGCGCCTTGCTTGCGGTCGTTGCCCTCGCCCCGCGTGCGGGGAGAGGGTGGCCGAAGGCCGGGTGAGGGGTTTCTCGCTCTTGCGCAGAGCTTCCCAAACGATGCCGGCCAGTCAGAGGACTGGCCCCACACTTCGACGCCTCGAACAGCGACCCATCCAGAGACACCGCCACGCCGTAGCGATAGTGTCCGGTGGCGAAGCTCCGCGACATATGCCACACAAGCAGGAGAGACATGATCAAAATTCATCAGGAATACAATCGACTCATGACGAGGAAATGGCTCATCGCAGTTACCTTGTTCGTCATCATCGGCTGCGGACAGTCGCAGTCGGCCCCCCTTCCCGCAACCAGCACGCACAAAGGAGCATCCATGTCGAAAGATCTGCAGACGGCAACGCTGGCCGGCGGTTGCTTCTGGGGCGTCGAGGAGCTGATCCGCAAGCAGCCCGGAGTGGTGAAAACGATCGTCGGCTACACCGGCGGCGACGTCGCCAACGCCACGTATCAGAATCACGAGGGCCACGCCGAGGCGGTCGAGATCACGTTCGATCCGAAGCAGACGTCGTATGAAGACATCCTGCTGTTCTTCTTCAAGCTGCACGATCCCACCACGCTGAATCAGCAGGGCAACGATCGCGGCAGCTCGTACCGCTCGGCGATTTTCTACCACAACGAAGAGCAGCGTCAGATCGCAGAGAAGGTCAAAGCGCGCGTCGACAAGTCGGGCGCGTGGAAGCGTCCGGTGGTGACGGAGATCGTTCCGGCCAAGACGTTCTGGACGGCTGAGGATTATCACCAGGACTATCTGCAGAAGAATCCGCACGGCTATACCTGCCACTACGTACGCAAGATCAACTTCTGATGAACGGGCTCACTCGTCGCGACTTCGTCGGCGGGACCCTCGGAATCGCGGCGCTGTCTCTCTTCGGTGAGACGGCGCCGCGGCCTAACATCCTCTTCATCCTCGCCGACGACCTCGGCTACGGCGACCTCAGTTGCTACGGCCGGCCGGACTTCCAGACGCCGGTGTTAGACAGACTGGCGCGTGAAGGCATCAGGTTCACGGACAACTATTCCGCCGCTCCCCTCTGCACGCCGACGCGCTGCGCGTTCATCACGGGCCGCTATCCGCAGCGTCTCGCGGTGGGACTCGAGGAGCCGCTGAAGAAAGACAAGCCCGATGTGGGGTTGCCGCCGGATCATCCGACGATCGCGTCGCAGATGAAAGCCGCCGGTTATCGCACTTCCCTCATCGGCAAATGGCACCTCGGCTTCAAGCCGGAGTTCGGGCCGAATCGCCACGGCTTCGACGAGTTCTTCGGCATTCACAGTGGAGTCGCGGATTACTTCACCCACCGCTCGGCCGACGCATCGGGCGCTGATGACAAGCACACCGTGCCCGATCTCTGGCAGGATCTCGAGCCGGTCGAGCGCATCGGGTATCTGACCGACCTGCTCAGCGACAAGGCCGTCGAGTTCATACGACGTCAGCAATCGCCATTTTTTCTGAGCCTGCAATACAACGCGCCGCACTCACCGTGGGAAGGCCCGGCAGACGGCGGCCTCAATCACCAGGAGCACGGCGACGGTCCGATGACCGAGGGCGGATCGCTGAAGACCTACGCCGCGATGGTGCGCAGCATGGACGCCGGCATCGGACGCGTGCTCGCTGCCTTGCCTAAAAACACGCTGGTCATCTTCACGAGCGACAACGGCGGCGAGCGCTATTCGTTCAACTGGCCGTTCTCGTTTCAGAAATCGTATTTGTGGGAAGGCGGCATTCGCGTGCCGGCGATCGTGCGCTGGCCGGGAGTGGTTCCGGCGGGACGCGATACAGCACAAGCCGCGATCACGATGGACTGGACGGCGACGATGCTCGCCGCCGCGGGCGCGCACGCCGATCCTGCGTATCCGCTGGAGGGCGAAGACCTGATGCCCGTCTGCCGCGGCGTGCGTCCCGCGTACGATCGCACGCTGTTCTGGCGAACGCACTCGCGCGACGCGGCGCGCATGGGACAGTGGAAGTACCTCAAGGACTCCGGCAAGGAACATCTGTTCGATCTGGCGAACGATCCCGGCGAGAAGTCCGACGTGCAGGCGAAGCATCCCGACCTGTTCGCCGAGATCCGCAAGCGCTTCGCATCGTGGGACAAGCAGATGCTGCCCAGACCCGCGTAACGCCGGCGCAGCGAAACTGTCGGCGGATCGGGCTGCGTGCGTCAGTCCAGCGAAAGCGACGAGACGTTGATGACGCCGTCCTTCAACTCGCCGTCGACCGTCGCGCGAAGGTGATCCTTCTTCTCGCTCTTGTCGAGAGCGGCCTTCGCGAGCTCGCTCCCCTTCTCGTCGAACTTCACGAACTTGCCGTCGAGAACGAGACCGAAGCCGGAGTCGGCGCACTTGCG
>JBBRMQ010000165.1:0-9872 GCA_038230775.1 Thermoanaerobaculia bacterium | reverse complement strand
GGGACCGGTGTGGGTGGGTGGCACGCGGATCGAACCCCCCGCCCACACCGGTCCCTCGCTACGCTCGGGATGACATCGGTTACGCTTCTTTGGTGCGCGCATTCACATCCATGAATCGCATGGATTGAAGACAACGCGCAGCTCCGAGTGTACGGGTCCATTGAAGGCTGCCGCAACGCCGCTCATCCGCCCGCATCGCCGCTTGTCACTCCATTGCTCGTTAGGCCATTTCTGGCGAGCGGCTCGCAACGAGTCCCGGTCACTCATGAGAACGAGAACGATGTTTGGGGACGCGGAGTGTGAGATCTGCGGGGACTATGCCGTTGTCGGCGTGCGCCACCGGATGATCTGCGGAGTGTGCTTCGGGGTGTTTTCCGTCCTGCTCGCGAAGAGATCGAAGCCCGATCTCCAGGATGTGCGTGAGATTTTCTCGTGTCTCTATCTGTGGCGTGGTGAGCCCACGCCACAGGAGCTCAAAGGGCTTCTGACGCTTGTGGATTCGAGCCGATCCGCTGCGCCGGCAAACTGACGAAGCCGAAGAAGAGGTCGCGGAACGTGCGCGAGAGCGTCACGCTGCGGCCTGAAGCGAGATGAATCGTGTAGTCCCCGCTGGCCACCGCCTCCAGGCTCACGACGTAGCTGATGTTCACCAGAGTGGACCGATGAACGCGAACGAAGCCGAGGTGCGAGAGCCGCTGCTGGTACGCGGAGATGGTTCCGCGAACCAGGTGCGAGCCATTCGCTGTGTTGAGCCGTACGTAGTTGCCGCAGGCCGCAATCGTTTCCACCTCGGACGGGTTGACGAGAAAGATGCGCGACTTGACGCGTGCTGCGATTCGGAAGTTCACGCGTCTATTGTTGGTCGCTGAAATGCAAACCCGATATTTTGTGACCACCGGCAATCTGAGGTGTTGAACGGCGCCGATGTTAGGGCCACTTGAGAGTGTTTGCTTGTAGCGGTTCCAATGCGTAACAGATCTTTGAGGTACTGTGACGGTTCTGTGCCGGCGACAGCGCTTACCCTCATCGCGTGCTTACGGTAGCGCTGATCGAAGATGAAGCGTTGGCCCGAACCCGTTTGCGCGCTCTCCTTCAGGAAATCGACGATGTGCGGCTGATCGGAGAAGCGACCACCCGCGAAGCCGCGATGCGTCTGCTCCTCGACGAACGTCCGGATGTGGCGATCATCGACATCCAGCTTCCGGACGGCTCGGGTCTCGAGCTCGCCGAATCGCTCCCGCCCGACGCGACGCCACTGTTCATTTTTCTAACCGCGTTCGATCAGTACGCGTTACGTGCGTTCGAGGTCGCGGCGGTCGATTACGTTCTGAAGCCTGTGCGTCCCGAGCGGCTCGCCAGCGCCATCGAGCGTGCGCGCGAGCTGGTCCGCCCGCGCGCTGCCGCGCCGGCAGAGTCCACGCCGCGGCCCAGGCGCATTGCGGTGACGACCGAGTCGGACACCGTGATCCTGGTGTCGGTGTCGGACATCGAATACATCGAAGCGGCGGGCAACTATGTGCGGCTGCATTGGGAAGGGCGGCATCAACTCTTCCGCGAGAGCATCGGCGCGCTCGAAGAGCGGCTCGATCCCGGGCAGTTTGCGCGGGTGCACCGGTCGGTGATCGTCAATCTGGATCGCGTCGAGCGGCTGGAGCCGAACGCCTTCGGCGACTACCGCGTCACACTGCGGAACGGCGCGATCGTGCCGCTGTCGCGCCGCTATCGAGACCGCATCCCGCTGCTGGTCGGGCGTCTGTGACGCCAGTCGAGCGGCGTCTCGCCACCGGCGTGGTGGCGTCCTGGATGATTCTCAGCATCTGTACTTCTGCGCTGCGCATCGCCTGGCGCATCTCGAGTCACAAGCCCGTCTATCCGTTCGGCGCGCTGATGATCGAGCAGGAATGGCTGGTCCAGGGTCTGGCTGCCGCTGTCCTCGCGGTGTACACCTGGCGCAATCGCAATCAGCGGTTTCGATTCCTGTGGTTCATCGCAGTGGCGTTTGTTCTTTTTCTCGGCTCCGAGACCGTGAACGTGTTGTTGTACATCCCGGCCAAACGTTTTCTTCCTTCGGCATCCCTGCCGCTGATGCCGGCAGTCGTGAACATGTTCATCGTCGACGTGACCCACTTCTTCATCCTGGCGCTGGGAGCGATCGCCGTTCCGCTGATGATCCACGCCTATCGCGACAGTCTGGCGGCGGAGCGGGAGGAGGCATCGATTGAGGCCAGGCTCGCCGAGACGCGCGTTCACAATCTGCGAACGCAGCTCCGCCCCGCGCTGATCCGATCATCGCTGCAGACGATCGAAGCCATGTTGCCCGCCGACCCGGAGGGCGCCGAGGCTGCGCTGCTCAATCTCAGCGACTTTCTGCGCCTGACGCTCCTGCGCGCGCGCCGTCCGCAGTTGCCCCACTCGATCGAAGCGGAGTACGTCCGGCGCGCGGGTGATGTCACCGGTACCGTCGCTTCGTGAGTCTTTATCGACAGTCGCCGCGCATTGTGAAGCTGTCGTTGCTTCTGATGGCGGCGGTGATGGTGGTCTACACGCTGGTGCAGATTCCGGTGGCCCTGTATCGCGGAGGGGAGCACTGGACGGTCTTTCCATGGGGCGATTTCTGGACGATGGTGCTCGGCACGTTTTTCATCACGCTCAACGTGCCGTTGTCGCTGCTCGTGGCGCGGCCGATCCGCGAGCGTCGCCGGCGCTGGCTGATGATCGCGATCTGGACGATCTTCATGTTCGGCCTGCAGCTCGTCGCTCTCAGGGTGCAGATCGCCGCTCAGGTGCTGTTCTGGCCCGACGCCGTGCGGTACTCGTTCTCGACGTTGATCCCGATGGCGATCGTCCTCGACAGCGCCACGGCGGTCGGACTGCTGTTTGCTGTGATGGCCATCCAGAATCACGATGCTGCCGTCAGCGCCGGTCTGCGGGTCGAGCAACTTCGCGCGCTCGCGCGCGACGAGGAGCTCAAGGCGCTGCTCGCCCAACTGCATCCTCACTTTCTGTTCAACACGCTGAACGCGATCGCGGCCTTGATCCGCATCGATCCCGAAGCCGCGCGAAGCACCGTCGGCCAGTTGCGAACGCTGATCGAGCAGCACATCGACTGGGGCAACGCGGTCTGGACAGTCGGCGACGAGATGCACGTCGTCACCACGTATCTCGATATCGAGCGACGCCGCTTCGGCGAGCAGTTGCAGATCCTGGTCGACGTCGCACCCGACGCGAGAGCCGTCGCGTTTCCGCGACTGCTGTTGCAGCCGCTGGTCGAGAATGCCGTTCGCCACGGCGCCCGTGGCGGCGGCACGGTCTCTGTATGGATCGCACTGCGTGACAACGAGCTGCGCGCCGAAGTCGCCGACAGCGGCACGTTCATCGGTGACGGCGGAGGAACCGGCGTGGGTCTCTCGAACGTGCGTGCCCGGCTCGATCTCCTTTACGGCGACCGCCATCGATTCGACATCGCGTCCGGCATCAGCGGAACGCGGATTCAGGTCCGCATTCCAGCCGAATAGCGGGCGGCGAGATGCCGCGCGATGTCATTCGTGCCGGCCTCGCGTCGCCGAACCGGCCTGAGCCGCCAGTTGCGGCCTGCTCCTTGCTCTATACGGCACCGGGAGACTGTGAAAATGAACAACAAGAAACTCGCATTCGGAACCCTCGCAATCATGACCCTGATGCTCGCCGCTTGCGGCAGCAGCAATCCTCTGGGCAGTATCTTTGGCGGCAGCCCGACGAACTACCCGACCACGAATCAGAGCGATCTTTACGGGACGGTGAACTCCGTCGACACGTCTTCGCATCGCATCGATCTCGCGGTCAACGACAACAACGGAACCCGCAACAAGAGCGTGTACTACGACTCGCGCACGCAGGTCACCTATCAGAACCAGCAGGGCTCACCCTCGCAGCTCGAGCGCGGCGACCAGGTCAGCGTTCGCCTCGTGAACAACGGCAACGGTCAGCTGATGGCGGACACCATCACGGTGACCCAGAGCATGTCGAGCAGCGGCAATCCGGGAAACACGTATCCCCCGACCACGCAGACGGCCAGCCTCCGCGGCACCGTCAACTTCATCGACACCTCGGCGCGCCGCATCGATGTGACGACGAGCTACGTGAACGGCCTTCGCAACACACAGAGCGGTGGAAACTTCTCGATCTACTACGACTCGCGCACGCGCGTCATGTATCAGGGTCGCAGCTATTCGCCGAGTGATCTGGAGCGCGGAGATCAGGTCGACGTCACGACGTACAACAGCAACAACGGACAGTACCTCGCGGACACGATCACGGTGACGCGGAACGTCCGGCAGTAGTTTTCTTCGATCCACGTTTTCTGCTCTTAGCTCTCAAGAGAGGGCTAAGAGCTTTTTTATGTCTTCGTCTGAAAGCGCGAAGTCATCGATCGCCAGATCTTCGCGCATGTGGCTCTCGTTCGTGGTTCCGGTGAGCGGAATCATCCCTACCTGCTTCGCGAAGCGGAAGATGATTTGTGCGGGCGTCTTTTTCAACTGCCTGACGAGTTGCTGGAACCAGGGATGACGCAGCTCGTTCGTGTTCGCGGTGAGCAGCGAGAAGCCCTGATACGCAATGCCTTTCTCCGCGCAGAACGCGCGGATCTTCGCATCCCATCCGGTCACCGCGAAGCAGCGGTTCTGGACGAAGGCGGGCTTCACCGCCGCCAGTTCCCACAGCTGCTCGAGTTGATCGGGCTCCACGTTGCTGATGCCGAGGGATCGCGCGCGGCCGGAGGAGTGGAGGCGTTCCATCGCGCGCCACACTTCGACATCGATCTTGCCGAGACCGCGGCGTTGTGACGGGCCGTGAAGGACGTACGAGTCGATGATCTCGATTTGCAGATGTTCGAGCGAGCTGGCGAACGATTGCTGGACCTGGGTCGCCGGATCGGCCGCGGGGTCATAGGGCAGGCGATGATCCTGGCCCGGTGCGTAGGTGAACTTCGTCTGCAGAAAAAGATCTTCGCGGCGGACGATGCCGTCACGGATCGCACCGGCGACGGCGGCGCCGACTCCGGCTTCGAAGTAGTGACGGCGCTGATTGGCGGTGTCGATGGCGCGAAAGCCGGAGTCGATCGCCATGCGGGTGAGCCGCTCGGTCTCGGCTTCCTTCCAGGCGGTGCCGTAGATGAAGTCCGGCGCGGACATCAGTGGCGAACCGATCGCGTGCGACCGCGCACCGGGGTCCATCCGAGCGTCACGACTTCGAAGTCCGACGCGGTGAGCGACGCGAACGCGGGGTTGAGGACGTCGTTGTTCCAGCGCGTGTCGTACGTTCCGCTGATGTACATGTCCGATCCGTTGTCCGCCACGATGAGGCCGTACGTCTTCATCGCTTCAAAGATGCGTCGGACCGGCTCCGGGAATCCGGAGATGTTCTTGCTCGCCTTCAATCGGAGTCGAGCGCCCATCGGCAGCGCTCCCGCGGTCGATCCGGCGCGATGCGACGCAGGGAACACGTATCCGTTCGTGCTCCGGACCGTGACACGAAATGCGTGGCGGATCGGTTCGGTCCCGTAGGCCTCGTCGTAACGAATGAGGCCAGGAAGAATTGCCAGTCCCGCGGCGTCGGCGCTCGTCCATGTGTCGGGGCGCCGGGTGTTGGAATCGAGCGGGAACACGGCGCCCGATCCTGCTTCCCACCGTCCGGCGCCCGCGTTCCATCGCGTTAGGTAGAGCTCGAAGAGAATCCGGCGATCGCGATCGATGATGAGCATGTGTCGGTCGCCGTCCAAATTCGGATCGCCACCGGCCAGTCCACCTTCGATCCACTTCTGCTCGGATTTGGCCTGCTCGGGGATCGGGTATCCGGACGGACGGCCTGGCGCACCCGCGTCGCTCTCGTCGTCGTAGTCGAAGACGACCGGCACGAGCGGCTGGTCGCCGGAGACGACGATGTAGGGCATGCCGTAGATCGGCGCCGAAGAAACGTCGCTGTCGCCGCCGAAATCAGGATGCAGTTTTCGCGACGTTCCGATGAAGTTGATGAACTGCGCGCTGTTTGGATCGACGGGCGCGCTCGCGATGCTCGTGTTCCACCAGTTGCTGAGCGGAAACAGAGGAAGAGGCCCCGGAAGATCGCCGCCGCGCGCGACGAAGTTCAGCGTCAGGAGCCACACGAACGCGAATCGCAAGATCGCCGGAGTTCTAACACAATGCTCTACACTTGCGTTATGAGCAGCGGGCGCATCCGTGGAGCGGGCGGCACCGAAGGCGGTTTCGGAACGTTCATCCTCGGGTTCGTCATGGCGGTCGCCGGCGGATGGCTGCTCACCAATCAAGTGATGGTGACGAGTGGCGGCTGGAACCTATGGGGCCACAATGCGTTTGGCCTCTCGCTGATCCCGCTCATCATCGGCATCGCGCTGCTGTTCTTCAACGGACGCTCGATTGCCGGATGGCTGCTGACGATCGCGGGGAGCGTGATCATCTTCGTCGGAATCCTGACGAATCTCGACATCTACTTCCGTCCGACGAGTCTTTTCAACACCATCCTCATGCTGGTGCTGCTCGCGGGCGGCATCGGACTGGTCGCCAGATCGCTGCGTACAGTTCCGGTTCGTCACATCGACTGAAACTCTCACGCGACTTCCGCGAATCTACGTCCATGAAAATTTTCACGTGCTCGGGTGGGGCGATCGAGCTCCCGGCAGTGGGGAGTGTGCTGGTCGATCGCGCGGACGGCGGGAACCTCATGGTGACCCCGCCGAGAAAAGTATGGGAGCGGAGTGAGCTGTTGCCGGCGGAGCTCTCGGCCTGGTCCGCTCTTGTCGCAGCGACGGGAAAGGCGATGCTCGACGTTCTGCCGCAGCTCGACGGCGGCTGCATCAATTACTGGGAGGCGGGCAACTGGTCGCTGCACGATGATGCCGAGCCGCGCGGCCGCAAGATGCCTCGCGAGCACCGCCGCGTCCATCTCCATCTTTTCGGCCGCAGTCCGAACGCGGCCGATCCTTCCTGGCAGTGGGGTGAGGCCCCTCGCTTTCCGTCCTACCGTGATCGTAAGGAGTGGTCGCGTGGCTTCAGGCGTCTGGAACCGCGCGAATGCGCCGCGATCGTGTCGGCAGTGCGGGCGCGGCTCATGACCTCGTACGGATTTCCCTCCAGCGCGTTCTCATCGACGCAGGCCTGTGCCTCGTGCGGATATCCGGCGCCGGCGCTGCCCGGCGAGCGCGGCGCGCGCTGCACCGACTGTCCGTGACCTTTGCCGTGACGAATCGCGTCATGGATCACCAGGTAACACTCACACGCGCTTTCTTCGAGTCCGGCGCGATCGATGATGGTGATACTGCTCCTGCCGTGCTTGACGAGACCGTCGAGCGTGAATGTTCCGACGGCGACCGTGACACCGGCACGCCTGGTTCCGAGCATCTGCGAGAGGAAATCCTGCGTAAGTCCGATTTCGTCGGAGTCGATGCGGTCGCGGACGGCCAGAAGCCATTTCGCCAGACGTTGCTCGATCGAGTGCATGCGATTGCACACCGCGTGTTGTGACACCTGCGCCAGAAATGCGCCGCAGCTTTCCAGCAGCAGATCGCGCACCGCCGCGTTGTCATTCAGCTCCTGGCGCAGATCCAGAAGCCGGACGCGGGACGCGCAGCCCGCGATCTGTACGACGGCGTCCGCACCGGCTCCGTCCGGAGCCAGCAATTTCTGGACGTCGACCAGGCCTTCCGAACCGACGATGCCGACTTCCACCGTCGAGCCCCCTTCGATCGATCGCGTGAGCGAGATGACACAACCGCGGTGGGGGAAATAGACGAACTCCGCGCGTTGATCGCCGCGAATCAATCCCTCGTGACCCTTATGAACCTTCGACTCGACAACGAGCCGGGTCCGAACATCGGCGGGAAAGGCGTTCAACAATGCGTTGCCGCCCGAAGATGAGGCCTCGGCCATGGTGTCTCCTATGTGTCGGGTTCAAAACCACGACGACATTCGGAGGCAGGGGCTGACCGGATGCCGAGGGTATCTTGTCTCGAAAGCTCGGACGAAGTGTACGCTTTCGTACAGAGAACCACAAGGAGTGTCCGTCGCCGTACCGCTTTCATCCGCAGACGCGACCAGTGCAGGCGTGTCAGCTGCTGCATCACCGGCTGGCAAAGCGCCACATCAGCTTCGCGGAGACGGTGAGCGCCGTCGTTCACGACTCGATGAGAGACAAGAAAAATAGTTACGCCATATCGGAGCGCGCTAAATCCACCGCATCATCCGGCAGGCGTTGAAGCCCCGACCCTGAGCGCAGTCTTTGGAGCGCCGCCGTCTCGGCGGTCACAAGAACAGCCAGCGAGACGCTGGCGAGGCGCTCCAGACGCCAACGCGAATGTCATCCCGAGCGTAGCGAGGGACCGGTGTGGGCGGGAGGCACGTCGATCGAACCACCCGACCCACACCGGTCCCTCCCCTTCGCTTCGCTCAGCGTCGGGATGACAGGCATTGCGACCTCTTGTCAACAGACCGGCAACGCTTGACGCTTCAAATCCACGCATCGTCGGGTGCGGTCATCTCGCCACCCGCATCGCCGGTATTCACGGTCCCGACAGGCTCGATCAGCATGATCTTGCACTCCGCGGCGGCGAATGGTTTGTGCTCGACGCCTCTCGGCACGACGAACATCTCGCCCTCGCGCAGCACGACGCGGCCGTCGCGAAAATCGATCGCCATCTCTCCTTCGATGACGATGAAAGTCTCATCGGTCTCGTCATGGCTGTGCCAGACGAAATCGCCCTTCACGCGCGCCAGCTTGAACTGGTAGTCGTTCATCTGCGCGATGACTTTCGGCTGGAAAGTGGCGGAGAACTCTGCGAACTTCTCGCGAAGGGAGATCGCGTCGTAGCTCATCTACTTCCTCGCATCCACGCTGCCTGTTTCGGCCAGCCGCGTCAGACGGTCGACCTGCGCGCCGAGCATCTGATCGACGCCCGCCGCGAGCTCCGCCATGCTTCCGGCGAAATAGCCGCCGCCGTTGTAGACCAGTCCGATCTGAATACTCTCATTCGCTCTCCTCGGAGGCCCGATTGTACCGACGCCTCACGAGAGTATTCACCATCGCTGGCGTTTTCTTTATCCCGGATGGAAGACATTCGAGAACGTGAAAGCGTACGGCGTCGGACCGCGCTCGGTGAGGCTTGCCAGCCGCTCCTTCGCTTCCTCGAGGTCGGGGATGTGCCCAACTGGTACCCACCACATTGCCGTTTGTGGCCCCGAGAATCGCTCGAACCACGCCTTGCGATCGCGCAGCATTTCCGCGTGCGCTGTCCGGTACGTGTAGTCCTTGAGCTGTTCGATGCTTTCCCAGACCGACATGTTCACGAGGATGCGGTCATCCCGATAGGGCCGGATGTACGTCGCGTTCCCCTCCGGTGTCTGCAGACGCCAGATAAAGCCCGGGCTGCGGTCGGCGAGGGCGTTGATCTCCGCCAGGCGCGCGACGAACGACGCCATCACCGGATCGGTGATCGGCGCGATCATTCGTGCGACGTTGATCTGCGCCAGATGCATCGCTTCCATCGCGAACGATCATGGAGCGCACCGGCATGTTTCGGCTATCAAGATCTTGTGACGCAACTCAAACGGTGCTGAGCCGTAACACTCCACTGGAGGGCATCGATGATTGGTCCCTCAAGCCGATCGAGCAGCTCGTCTTCCGTTCCGACGTCACGCTGCTCGCGGAGTTTGTGTTCCGAGGGAGCCCCTCACCCGGCCTTCGGCCACTGTTCTAGACGTAGACATCCTTGACACTTCCACGGAGACATCCTTGACAGATGTCAGTTGGAGGATTGGATGCCTTGGAGCCGAGGAATGGTGGAAGAACGACATCGGATGATTGCGCTGTGGGAGTCGGGCTTCACG
>JBBRMQ010000164.1:0-9912 GCA_038230775.1 Thermoanaerobaculia bacterium | reverse complement strand
GATACGCAGACGCACAACTTCCGGTACGTGCTGGTGTATGGCGATGAGGCGTCAGCGGAAGCGGTTCAGTGAGTGTGTGAAGGGGCAGGCTGGCCAGCCGGAGGGCTGGCCCCACACTTCAGTAAAGCACCTTGTGCACGAAGTAGTCTTCGCGGGTCATGGTCTTCCCGTCGATGGCGACGGCGTCGTCCCGGGTCATCTGGAATCGGCCCGCCGATCCGCCGGTCGTCGTCTTCATGAAGAGCTCGACGGAGTCGACTTGAACACCCGGAACGCCGGCGTTGCGCGTCACGAGAAAGGCGGTTGCGGAGATGGCGTTGAACACCTTCTCCTCGCTGTCCGCGGTCAGCTCGACGTGCATCGTGTGTGCGTTCGGTGACGTGACCTTCTGCTCGAAGATCCCGACGTTCTCGTACGCCCGCGCGAACTTGTCCATGACTTCATTGCCCAGGGATCCGGTTCCCGGTGTCGGCGCCACGGCGGGGCTGGTCTGCGTCGCTGCCGCCGCGGCTTGCTGCGCCTGCAGCTTGCGCAGCTTGATCGCGGAGCCCAGCGAGTTCTGTTCGCTTGCGGGCTTCTCGGTGATGTGGTCCGTGTCTTGAGCGATCACCTTGCCGCCGCCGTACTTCGTGGCCTCTTCCGACTTGGCGATGTCGATCGTCGTGGGATCGACGCTGATGGTCGAGCCGCCCTCGAGCGTGATGAGCGCCTTGCCGTTGACGACGTTCGGCTTGGTCTTCGCGGCGTACTTCGTCCCATCCTTCATCACGACCCAGTAGGTCGCGGAGGCCGGCAACGCGATGGCGAGTGCAACAGTAAGGACGATCAGCGATTTGTGCATGAGTTCTCCACGGAATTGAGGCTGTGAACGCTCGATTATACTGGCTGTCATGCTCGTCGTAATGGAGGCCGGTGCCCGGCCTGAACAGATCGAAGCCGTCGTCCGCTACGTGGAGAAAATGGGCTTCAAGGCTCATCCCATTCCCGGAGCGAACCGGACCGCGATCGGTATCACCGGAAAGCAGGGCGCCAAAGACCCCGCCGTCCTCGAGAACTTCCCCGGCGTCAAGGAAGTCATTCAGGTCACCCAGCCCTTCAAGCTCGTCAGCCGGGAGGCGAAGCCGGACGACACGATTGTCTCGGTTGGCGGCGTCGATGTCGGCGGGAACGGAATCATCGTCGTCGGCGGACCGTGCGCCGTCGAAACGCTCGACCAGACGCGAACGATCGCCGAGGCGGTGAAGCGCGCCGGGGGCCAACTGTTCCGCGGCGGCGCGTACAAGCCCCGCACCTCGCCGTACTCCTTCCAGGGGCTCGGCGAACCGGGCCTCGAGATTCTGGCGCGCGTTCGCGAGGAGTTCGATATCCCGGTGATCACGGAAGCGATCGATCACGACTCGCTGCAGCTGGTCGAGAAGTACGCGGACTGCATCCAGATCGGCGCTCGCAACATGCAGAACTTCGCGCTGCTGAAGAGCGCCGGTCGCGCGCGCAAGCCGGTGCTGCTGAAGCGCGGCATGTCGGCGACGCTCGAGGAACTGCTGCTGTCGGCCGAGTACATCATGTCGGAAGGAAACTACAACGTGATGTTGTGCGAGCGCGGCGTGCGCACGTTCGCCGACCACACTCGCAACACGCTCGACCTTTCCGTCGTGCCGGCGATCAAGCGCATCAGCCATCTGCCGATCCTCGTCGACCCCAGTCACGGAACCGGGAAGCGAAACAAGGTGCTGCCGATGTCCCGCGCCGCCATTGCTGTCGGTGCGGATGGCGTCCTGATCGAGGTCCACCACAAGCCGGAAGAAGCGCTGTCCGATGGCCCGCAGGCGATCCTGCCCGAGGCTTTCGCGGACCTGGTGCGCGAGGTCAACGCGATCGCGCAGGTGTTAGGCCGCTCGCTGCAGCCGGCGCTGGCAGCGTCTCCTTGAGTTTATCCCGCGCTCAGCGCGGGATCTCCCGTGCAGCATTCATGGACTCACGCATTTGCGATGGTCATCAAGCGACTCTCGGGCGAACCGCAGTCACCGCTCGCGAGAGTCGCGCCGCCTTCATCGGCTCCGTCGCGTCCGTCGAGGCGTCACCGAAGATCCCGCGCTCAGCGCGCGGGATAAACTGAAAAGACAATGCGCCGGACGAAGATCATCGCCACGCTCGGGCCGGCGTGCAGTTCCGAAGAAGTCATCCAGCGTCTGCTGACCTCCGGCGTGGACGTGTTCCGCCTCAACTTCTCGCACGGCACAGCCGAGGAGAAGGTGCGGATCGTGGAGGCGATCCGGCGCATCGCCACTGAGCACGGGAAGTACATTCCGATCCTTGGCGATATCCAGGGGCCGAAGCTGCGCATCGGCGAGGTCGACGGAGTCGTGCAGTTGCAGAACGGTGCGACGTTTGTGATCACGACCCAGCCGGTGCGCGGCAATGCATCGATGGTGTCGACGCCGTTCACGCCTCTGCCGAAGGAGGTGCAGCTGGGCCAGCGCATTCTCATCAATGATGGTCTGGTCGAGCTGGTCGTAACCGGTCTCGATGAGACACGGGTAACGACGCGCGTGCTCCACGGCGGTCCGATCTCATCGAAGAAGGGGATGAACTTCCCCGACAGCGAGCTCACGATTCCCGCCGTCACGGACAAGGATCGCGAGGACGTCGCCTGGGCCGTCGAACACAAACTCGACTACATCGCGGCGTCGTTCATCCGGCGGCGGAGCGACATCGAGGGCCTGCGTGCGCTGCTGGCGTCGTTAGGCGGAAGCGAGATCTTCGTCGTGGCCAAGCTGGAGAAGGCGCAGGCGATCGACAACCTCGAGGACATTCTCGAAGTGAGCGACGGCGTCATGGTCGCGCGCGGCGATCTGGGCGTGGAGCTGCCGCCCGAGGCAGTGCCGATCGTGCAGAAGAAGATCCTGGCGCAGGCGAGCCGGTGGGGGAAATTCGCGATCACGGCTACGCAGATGCTCGAGTCGATGACCATCAGCTCGCGCCCGACCCGCGCCGAAGCCTCGGACGTCGCCAACGCGATCTTCGACGGCTCGGACGCCGTGATGCTGTCCGCGGAGACCGCGTCCGGCATCTATCCGTTGGAAGCTGTGCAGATGATGGCGCGCATCGTCATCGCTGCCGAAGCGAGTGGCGAGACGAACATTGCCGGGCGTCGCGCTCCGTTCCGTCAATTGTCGGAGACGGACGAGTTCACCGACGCCCTCGCCGGCGCCGCGAACTACGCGGCCGAGCAGCTCGACGCGAAGTACATCGTGGTGTTCACGCAGACCGGATTCGCCGCGCGGCTGATGTCCAAGTTCCGGCCGAAGCAGCCGATCATCGCGCTCACACCGTCGAGCTGGGTCGCGCGTCGCATGAACATCCTCTGGGGCGTGCAACCGTTCGTGATGCGCGACCTCGCGGACTATCACGAGCAGATCGTGGAGCGGGTCGACGACTTCTTACTGAGCCGTGACATCGCCGCGCCGGGTGACCGGCTGGTCATTCTGATGGGCTCGCCTATTTATCAGAGGGCGAAGACCAATCTTCTCCGCGTGCATCGGGTGCGGGTGTAGTCGGCGGGTCGCTGGTCGCGAGTCGCGGGTCGGAAAGGCGACGGATGAGACCGTTGATCAGCTGGAGTAACCGCGCTGTTCGTTCGAGCAAGGCTTCTTCATCTCTTGTCGTCACGGATTCGAGCGTTCGCGCGATCGTGAGTTGCGTCTCTACCTCGTAGAGTGAGCCTCGAGCCTGCTGCAGAAACCGGCGAAAATCCTTGCGGCTACCTCGACCTCGGCCTTCGGCGATATTGCTGGGAACGGATACCGCGGCACTCCGGATCTGCTGGGTCAGCCCGAAGTGCTCGCTGGATGGGAATCTGGATGAGAGCGCGTAAATGTCAGAGACGAGGCCGATGCCTGTTGCCACGCGAGCAACGAACGATAGATAGCCATGTTTGATTGTGGTTGCAGACGAACACGAGCGGTGGGACCGCCTCGTGTGGCAGAAGGGAGTGTACCTCGGATGCTTTTCCGACCCGCGACCTGCGACCTGCGACCCGCGAAGGACCGCCTTTCCAACCTCCGACCAGCGACCTGCGACCGGCTAGCGGGAAGGGCGGCGGGCGCCGCCGCGTTTGACTCTCATGCGAGTGCTTCGTAGACTCGCGAGTGCTAGGAGAGGAGCCATGCGACGATTTCGTGTCCTCGCGTTTGCGTCCGCCATCCTCGCCACGGCGGGTACGGCTAGGCCGGACCTTGCCGTCTCGAACTTCCTCAATGTCCTTGGCAGCGTCACGAATGCGGCTCGGCCCGTGGCGAACGCGCTGGTCATCGCGCTCGATCTCAACAGCCTGCAGGCGAGCCAGACGTTCACCTCGGTCGACGGAAGTTTCACGCTGCCCGCGCTGCGCAGCGGTGTCTACAAGATCATCGCGGTGAAGTACGGCTTCGTCCCGGCGATGGCGGTGGTCGTGCCGGGTGTGAAGGATCACCGCATCGCACTGCGCCTGCAGAATGAGAAGCGCGCAGGCAAGAATTGGAACCAGGAGATCTGGGAGATCCGTGGATCGCTTCCTCCCGACGTTCTCCACGAGCTCGACATGGCGATGGCGCCGCCGATCGAAGCGGCTGCTGCGCTTCCGATGGACACCACTCCTCGCGTTCGTGCGCAGATGATGTCGATGACCGGCGTCGCCGCGCAGCAATCGGACGCCGCGTTCGCGCAGACCAGGGTTGGCGTTCAGAGCCGCATCAACAACGACTGGCAGATCGGGTTCCGCGGCAATATCCACCGCATCGACAATCCGAGCGAAGAGGCACGGTTCGGAACGCCCGTCGCCGAGTCGAGCGGCATGCAGATGGAGCTGCGCTCCTCACCGACCGATGCCTATCGTGTCGGGTCGAGCAAGAGCTGGTGGCGCTACGGCAACGGCGTACCGTCATCGCAGCAGGCGGACGTACGTTCGCACAACCTGGAATGGGATCACGGAGACGTGCGGCTGCAGGTGCGTTACTTCGAGCAGGAAAACCTCTTCAGCGGCAGCCCGGGCTCGAACCTGATCGAGGTCGCGGGAAACACGACCCTTCTGCAGGGACCGCGCAGCGGTTTGGGCGTCTCCCTCCGCGTCACGCAGGAGTCGGTCCACAACGCCGAGAACGCGACCTTCCGAACCGCGGACATCACCACTCTCGCGAATCTCGACATCGTGCCGACGTTCACCGTGCGCTACGGCATGAGCAGCCGTCTCGGCCTCTACGGCAGCGAGTGGGCTCCGCGCACCGGCGCCGAGTTGAAGATCGGCAAAGACACCGCTCTGGTCGTGTCGGCCATGTACAAGGTGTACTCGCAGGAGCGGCAGAATTCGATGCCCAGCGTGGTGGTGTGGTCCGACGAATCGACCGTCCTGCCTCGCTATTTGTACTCGTTCGGCATCATCTCCGGCGACGAGAAACACGATCGCCTCTCCGCGATCGCCACAATCAGTGGCGCCGATTCACCGCTACGCGTCGTCTTCACCGACGGCTTCGAGCAGTTCTGGGACGGCCTCTACGTCGATAGCGGCGACGTGCGCCGCGACCTCCGCCTCGCCTATCGCAAAGAGCTGGGAAAGAACTTCCTGTTCGACGTCGCCTCGAGCGCCGGCATCGCCACGCCGCCGCCGACCGCGATCGTCCACGGCGAGAAGGTCTACGTCACGGGCAACATCGCATCGACGTTCAATCCCACCGGCACCACGCTGGCCGTATCGTTCCGCCAGCTCCATCAGCCGCAGCCAAACGGTGGCACCACCGAGTACCGCACCGACCGCATGAACGTCCGTCTCGCGCAATCGCTGCATCTCCCGTTCGATCTCCGCCTGCTGATGGGGATGGAGCTCGCGCGCGCCGCAAACTCGCCGTATCTCTTCGACGCGATGAGCACCGACGGCACGTCGAAGAAGTACATCGGCGGGCTGGCGATGAACTTCTGAGTTGGGACGTTGGAATGTTCGGACGTTGGGAAGGGTGGGACTTCCTAACGTCCCAACGTCCTAACATCCCAACTACCTTCGCGGCCTGATCTCGTCGACGAACCGCTCCCACCGCATCGACAGTCCCTTCGTCACCACGATCTGTTTCAGATAGTTGAGGGTGGTGATCGCCGCGGGCAATCCGGAGATCGCGGTCGGGATCGACGCCAGGCGCGTCGCCAACTGGAACATTTTGTCGACGGCGGTGTAATCGTCGGAGAAGAAATCCGCCCGCGCCTCGCTGTTGTAGGCAATCGCGAGGATGTAGATGTCCGCCACCAGCTCGCGGAAGCGCATCTCCGAGCCCCACGCGAAACACTCGCCGGCGCGTACGTTGGCGAGAAACTCGTCCGACGTGTTGCCGCGCGCCACCGTGTGCACTTTCGCTACGTGCTTCAGCGTGTGTGCATCCGATCCGCCGACCATCGACACCCGCCGGCCGTGCTGCTCGTTTACGGTCGTCACCAGTTCCTGCACCATCTTGTTGTGGAACGACGCCATCGCGCCGTTGAGCACTTCGAAAACGCTGAACATCTCCAACAGCTCGGCGATGTACTTCCCGGCCACGTTCTTCATCCGGTAGTTCTGAAACAGATGGTTGACGCCGAACAGCAGCTTCTCCGACTTCATATACGGCACGAGCTCCCGGATGTCCGGCCGCAGGCGCTGGATCTCCCGATGCTGCGCCTCGGTGAGACGCCACACGCCGATGTGAATCCGCTGCGCCGTTTCGGGAAAGTACGTTTCGACTTCTTCACCGATGAAGAAATCGGTCATGTCGGGATACTTGTTCAACATGTACAGTGCACCGTCGATCGAGTCGTGATCGGTGAGCGTGACGAAGCTCATCCCGCGCTCTTTTGCCAGGCGGTACACGTCTTCCGGGGCGTTGTAGCAGTCTCGAGTGTTGGCGCGGCGGAAGTATTTGAAGACCGAATAACGGCTATGGCAATGCAGATCCGCCCGCTTCAGAGTCGGGTCCGATAGCACATCCGTGGCATTTTGCTCGGTCATGACCGCAGAATCATTGTTCAATGTAGCTGCAAATTCTACAATTCGCGTGCCCGTAGCACGCAGGCTCCAATGGCCCAAACGAAACCAAAGACGGGGATTAGCGACGCTTCCGAGTGGCTGGATCAGGAGCTGCCGAACCGGCTGCCCATCATTCCGCTCGTCTCGTCGGTACTCTTTCCCGGCGGCGTGCTCTCGCTGCAGGTCGGCATCGATCGCAATGTACGCCTCCTGAAGAGCCTTTCCGACGAGCAGAATCTGATCGCGGCGTTTTGCCAGAAGAGCGGCGACAAAGAGAACCCGCGTCCCGAGGATCTATCGCAGATCGGAGTGCTCGCGGCGATCGTGCAGAGGCTTCCTCTGTCCTCCGATCGCTATCAGCTTTTCCTGCAGGGCCGGCATCGCGTCGAGCTCGTGCAGATGACGCAGACCGAGCCCTACTTCGAAGGGATGCTGCGCGAGGTCATTCCGAAGCCGGCGCCGAAGACCGCGAAGACCGACGCCCTCATGAACAAGGCGATGTCGCTCTTCGAGAAACTCGTCGAGAGCGATTCGAAATATTCCTCGGAGCTCCTGAACATCCTGCGGATGAACGTCACGGAGGGGCCGGATTCGTTCGCCGACCTCCTCTCGTCATTCGTGAACTTCCCGCTCGAGGAGAAGCAACTCCTTCTCGAGACGGTGAATCCGATCGAGCGCATCGAGCTCCTGGTCGACTGGATCCAGCGCGACCTCGGCAAAGCGACCGTCGACAGAGAGCTGCAGCGCCAGATTCAGACCTCGATCGACCGCCGCGAGCGCGAGAACTATTTGCGCGAGCAGGTGCGAGTGATCCAGGAAGAGCTGGGCGATTCCAACCCCTCGGAGCGGGAAGCGGATACGTATCGCGACCGCATCGAGGCGCTGCCGCTGGCCGAGGATCACAAGCAGCAGTTGCGGC
This sequence comes from Thermoanaerobaculia bacterium, assembly GCA_038230775.1. Taxonomy (GTDB): domain Bacteria; phylum Acidobacteriota; class Thermoanaerobaculia; order Gp7-AA8; family Gp7-AA8; genus JBBRMQ01. Next base: position 1,972 of record JBBRMQ010000164.1, on the reverse strand, counting down.
GCGAGGTGAACCGGTTGACGCAGCTCTCGCCGTCGTCATCGGACTACGCCGTGATCCGCGGTCACCTCGATACCGTCCTGCAGATTCCATGGACCCAGAAAACCGAGGATCGGCTGGATCTCACGAGGGCGGAGGAGATTCTCGACGAGAAGCATCACGGTCTAGAGAAGGTCAAAGAACGGGTCCTGGAGTTTCTTGCCGTTCTCAAACTGAAGGGCGACCTCAAAGGACCGATTCTCTGTTTCGCCGGGCCTCCCGGCGTGGGAAAGACCTCGCTCGGAGCGGCGATCGCCGACGCGTTAGGCCGCAAGTTCGTGCGGATGGCGGTTGGCGGGGTCACCGACGAATCGGAGATCCGGGGCCACCGCAAGACTTACATCGGTGCGATGCCCGGGAAGCTGATTCAGAGCTACATCCAGGTCGGCGTGAACAATCCGCTGATCATGATCGACGAGATCGACAAGATCGGAAAAGACTACCGCGGCGATCCGGCGTCCGCGCTGCTCGAGGTCCTGGATCCGAAGCAGAACCATGCCTTCGTCGATCGCTACCTCGAGATTCCGTACGACCTTTCGCACACCCTGTTCATCGCGACGGCGAACATGCTCGACACCATTCCCGGCCCGCTGCGCGATCGCATGGAAGTGATCCGCCTGTCTGGATACACCGAGATGGAGAAAGTGCAGATCGCGAAGAAGCATCTGATCCCCGAACTCCTTGGCGATCACGGTCTGAAGGCCGAACAGGTGACGGTGACCGACGACGCGGTGCTGGCGATCATTCGCGATTACACCGCCGAAGCGGGCGTTCGCAACCTGGAGCGCAAGCTGGCGAACGTCATGCGCAAGATCGCGCGGAAAGTGGCCAGCGATATCGAAACGACGGAGCACTTCACCGTGGAGCCCAAAGACCTCGAGGCTTACCTCGGCCTCGCGTCGTTCGAGCACGAGTTTGCGGAGCGCCATCCGGAGATCGGCGTCACGACCGGATTGGCGTGGACGCAGTTCGGCGGCGAGATCATGTTCATCGAGGCCACGCGCATGCCGGGCAGCGGCCGCACGACCGTCACCGGCCAGCTCGGCGACGTCATGCGCGAGTCGGTGCAGGCGGCCTATTCGTACGTGCGCTCGAAGGCGGCCGATCTCGACATCGCCGATCGCGTCTTCAGTGAGCACGACATCCACATCCACTTTCCCGCGGGCGCGATTCCGAAAGACGGGCCGTCGGCCGGGGTGGCGATCGCAACGTGCATCGCGTCGGTGATGGGCGAGCGTCCCGTGCGGCACGACGTGGCGATGACGGGCGAGATCACTCTGCGCGGCAAAGTCCTCTCCGTCGGCGGAATCAAGGAGAAGTTGATGGCTGCGCAGCGCGCGAACATCAAGACCGTCGTTCTGCCCCAAGGCAATCGGAAGGACTTGACCGAGGTGCCGGAAGAGGTGAAGGCGGGGCTCAACTTCGTGTTCGCCGAGCGCGTAGAAGACGTCTGGAAAGAGACGATCATCCCGCTGCATATCGCGCGCGCCCGCGAACGCAAGTACGACGAGGCGGAGTATCGCGCCGAACATCAGACCGATCGCGAGCGGCCCGAAAACCGATGAAGCGCGGCTGCGTCGGAACCTTGCTGTTCGCGGGACTCGCATTCGTCGCTTTCGGCTTCAGCACCTACATCTGGTTCACCTTCTTCATCCGAGGAAAGTCGGTATCGACGCCGAATCTCGTCGGGCGTTCCGTCGCTCAGGCGAAAGCGATCTGCTCGGATCTCGGCGTGAGCCTCTCGATCGACCCCGAGCATCGTCGCAACGCCGACCGCGTGCCGGCGGGCTACGTGGCGTGGCAGAACCGGACGCCGGGCGCCACGAATCTCATCAAGCGCGGCACGACGATCAAAGTGGAGCTGTCGGCCGGTCCGCTCGTGCTGCGCGTGCCCGATTTCTCAGGGCAACGCCCGGGCACGGCGGTGCTGCGGCTC
>JBBRMQ010000163.1:0-10003 GCA_038230775.1 Thermoanaerobaculia bacterium | reverse complement strand
GTGCGAACCAAACGCGAGGCTGACGAACGTCAACGACAGACCGACGACAAAGCAGCCAAGGTAAAAGGATTCCCACGTCACTTTGAATCGCCTCCTTTTTTCGTGCGGAGCATGGGCGGCCTTGCCGCCAGCTCGGGGTTGAGAACCTGGAGCAATCGTTCGGCGAGACCGGGAGTGTCGAGGATCGCGCCGATGAGCGCGATCATGCGACGGCTGTCGGGATGGGCCGCCAGTTTCGCCAGCGCGTCACTCACGTCCGCATCGTTCGCGAACCGCTCGGAGCCGCTGATCAGCCAGCGATCGAGATTGCCCTCCAGCGTGCGGACTTCCGAGGTGAGCTCGGTGTGGAAGCCGTCGGGGTCGTCGACGAGATAGCCCGGATGCACTTTGAAGAACCGCGCGAGCGTGCTGCGTGTGGTGTTCGTCAGATGAGGCCGCAGGCCGCGCTCGATCTGCGAGAGATAGGACTGGCTGATCTTCTCGCCGAGCTCGCTTTCGATGGCCTGGACGACCGATTGCTGCGTCATCTCACGGTCGAGCCCGCGAAGCGTCCCCTCGACACCCCTCAGATAGCGAAGCTTTTCCCCTATTTTCATAACGGATCGCAATATCAATATGGCGATCTGTTATACGTTTGGCAAGGGGTTGGGTTGCATTCTGGTGCAGTTATTTCAGTTTATCCCGAGCGCAAGCGAGGGATCTCGCGTGCCGCACGAGTGACCTTGCGCCTGCCAGAAGCATGGCGCGACGCTCGCGGGAATAGAAGTTAGTATCTTGCAAGAATTGCGAGGTACCTGTCGCGTGAATGAAAATTCATCGGCGCTGCACCGGAGATCCCTCGCTTGCGCTCGGGATAAACTGTAGGGAGTTCAGATCGCGTTTACGATCTCTTCGCTCAATCCCTTCCACTTCCGCAAGTACTCGCGCCGGTCGTTGTTGTACTTGGCGACCAGTTGCTTGTACTCGTCCATCCTCCCCTGCCGTTCGTACATTTTCTTCGGCTGGAGGTAGTCGTGGTCATCGACTTCGGGGATTTCAGTCGCGACGAGATAGCCGAAGTCGGGATCTTTTTCCCACTTGATCGTGCCCTCCGCGATCGCCTTCACGACCGCAGAGGATTGTTGAATCTTGACCTTCTTCGAGCGCTCGTCCTTGTCGTCGCCACCGATGCGGCCGGTGTTCAACAGATAGACGTCCATTGGGCTGCTCTTCATCAGCTCGAGCATGCGGTTGCCCTGCTGCGCGTGCAGCAAAGGGAAGAACGGATTCGTGCCCGGCACGCGCAGCGATTTCCCGGCCTCGGCGGCGCCGCCGGCGCTGGTGCCTTTCGTCTCGCCTAACATGAAGTATGCGGCGGCGAGCGCGCCATCGAGCTTCGCGACCGCCGGGATGATGTTCTCGTTACGGTTGAGGATCAGCAGGAAGTCGGCTTTCTTCAACTGCTGCGCATCGAAGGCGCCCTGGATGTCCTCCATCCGGATGACGGCGCGTCCGTTCTGCGTGTAGGACGTGTCGAAATAATCGATCTTGCTCCCGTCCTTCTGCGACACGTTCTCGAGATACGCGTGGGGCGAGGCGCAGGCGTCATAAATCGTCGGCTCATCTTTCGGGTTGAGGCCGAAGGTCTTGGCGAAGCAGCCGTTCTCGGTCGCGTAGATCTTGCCGCCCGGCATGAGCGCGCAAAAGTCGTCCTGCACCGGCTGCGAGTTGTTCTGCTTGGTGAACGTCGTCGTGGTCTTGCCCGTGCCCGACAGACCGACGATCAATCCGACGCGGTTCGAGTTCCCGACCGGAATCATCTTGCAGCCCGAATGCAGTGCCAGTCCGCCGCGCTCGTACACGAGCTTGTTCCACATGCGGAGGCCACCCTTCTTCGACTCACCGAAGTAATCGGAGTTGAAGACGCGCGTCACGTAGTTCTCGAGATCGACCGCAATCAGCCGATCCTCCGGATACCCTTCCATCTTCAGAGTCGGCGTGTAGATCACGGTGAGCTTCGGCTCGAACCTCTCGAGCTCCGCACGCGTCGCCGGGTAATACAGGATCTGCTGCATGGCCGCGATGTTCGCATTCGACTTCTCGATGATGAGCCGCGTCGCCACGCGGAATTCGGGATCGTTTCCGATGTAGCCGTCGATCACCAGCATGTCGCGCGTCTTGATGTACTCGTTCTGCAGTTTCGCCACGCGGTCGTACTCCGCGCGCTTGATCGTCTGATCCGAGTGCTGCTCCGGCGTATCGGTGGCCACAAAGGTCGAGAGCTTCGATCGCGACACGACACGCGTCGCGACGTTCACGTTCCCGAACTCCGTCTTCTTGCAGTTCGGCATTTCCTCGGTGAACGTGCGAAGTTGTTCCGGCGTTGGATTCCAGACGACGGATTTCGGGGTCACGGGAAGAGTCTTCGCAGGCGTCAGAATGTCGGTCATAAGACGTCCTCGGTTCGATTGAAGTGATTGATTCCACTGCTACAAACAGCACGCGGAGGCCAGCGGGCGGCAAATTGTACCTGATGTAACCTTCTCCCATGACATTGGCAGACGCCGCCCTCGCCGCGCTGCGCGTGCGTGTCACGCGCGTGTTCCCGATGCAGGTTCACACCGTCCTCGACAAGCTGACCGAGGAGCAGTTGTGGTGGCGGCCGAACGAGAAATCGAACTCGATTGCAAACCTCATCATCCACCTCTCCGGATCCCTCGATCACTATCTGAACCGCGGCATCGGCGGCATCCCGTACGACCGTGACCGCGACGCCGAATTCGCGGCGCGAGGACCGCAATCCAAAGCGCAGCTTCTCGAACGTCTGGACGGAATGGTCGCGCGCGCCGAGACCACATTCGCAGGCATCCCGGCGGATCGGCTGATGAGTCCATCGGCGGATCCGGACCGCTACCAGTACCTCATCGACGACCTGATCAACATTGCGACTCATCTCGCCACGCACGTCGGCCAGATCGTCTGGATCGCGAAGATGCTCAACGAAGGCTCGCTCGACGAGACCTGGATGCGCACGCACAAGCGCGGCGGAGCGTGGAAGTGATCGCGCTGCTGCTCGCGGCGGCGCTCGCTGTCCCGCAATACGAAGTGGACGCAATCCAATATGCCGTGATCCCCGATTTCCCGGTCTCCGGGCTCGTCGCCGGCGCCGACAAGGATCGCAAGCTCGACATCTCGATGATGGTCTGGCTCGTTCGTGGCGGCGGGCACACCGTTCTCGTCGACGCCGGGTTTTACCGGCCGCAGTTCTTCAAGAGTTGGAAGGTCCGCGACTACGCGCGGACCGATCAGGCCGTGGCGGCCACGGGCGTCAAGCCGGAGGACGTCACCGACGTCATCGTGACGCACGCGCACTGGGACCACGCCGATGGTGCCGATCTTTTTCCGAACGCGCAGATCTGGATTCAGAAAGAGGAGTACGCGTACTACACCGGTGCCGCGTGGCAGGCCGGCGGAAAGCACGGCGGCGTCGACCCCGACGACGTGCAGATGCTCGTGAAGTTCAACACCACCGGACGTCTGCATCTTGTCGACGGCGAACAGGAGATTCTGCCGGAGATTCGGACGTACATCGGCGGCCGACACACGTATCAATCGCAGTACGTGAGCATTCCGACGCGCGCCGGCACCGTTGTCATCGCCTCGGACAACCTGTATTTGTATGAGAACCTGGACAAACATGCGGCGATTGCGCAGACGTTCGACGCCGCATCCAACCTGGCGGCGCAGGACCGGATGAAGACGATCGGAACGATCATCGTTCCGGGCCACGATCCGGCAGTCATGACGCGCTTCCCTCACACGTCCGCGCACGTGGTTCGAATCGACTGATGCGAGTGGCGGTGGTCGGAGTGGGAGGCGTCGGTGGCTATTTCGGGGGCCGCCTTGCGCAAGGCGGGGTCGACGTCGTCTTCATCGCGCGTGGGAAGACCCTCGATGCGCTGCGATCGAAGGGCTTGCGCGTCGACAGCATCAAGGGCGATTTCGTTCTCGACAAGGTCAATGCCACCGATGATCCGACCGCAGCGGGCAAAGTGGACGCCATGCTCGTGACGGTGAAGGCGTGGCAGATCGCGGATGCGATCGCGGGCCTGCGTCCGATGCTTCGCGAAGACGCCGCCGTCATCCCGCTCGAGAATGGCATGACCGCGCCCGATGAGATCGCGCGCATCCTCGGTCGCGGGCATGCGCTCGGCGGTCTCTGCGGAATCTTGAGCTTCGTCGTCGAACCGGGACACATTCGCCACGCCGGCGTCGAGCCGACGCTTATGTTCGGCGAGCTGGACAACCAGCGCTCCGAGCGAGTGCAACGGATTGCAGAGGCATTTCAACGAGCGGGGTTGCCCGCCGAGGTGCCGGTCGACATCCATCGGTCGATGTGGACCAAGTTTCTCTTCATCGCACCCTTCAGCGCGTTAGGCGGAGTAACGCGCATGCCCATCGGTGTTTGGCGTCTCATGCCAGAGACCCGCAGCATGGCAAAAGAGCTGGTGCGCGAATTGATGCGCGTCGCCACCGCGCGCGGCGTGACGCTCGCCGAAGATGCGGTCGAGCGCACGATGCAACGCTACGACGGGCTGCCGCCGGAATCGACGTGTTCGCTGCAGCGCGACATTGTCGACGGAAAGCCGTCTGAGCTCGACGCGCAGCTCGGAGCAGCCGTGGCCATGGCGCGTCAGTCCGGCGTTGCCACTCCGCTGCTCGATACGTTCTACGCCGCACTCTTGCCGCAGGAGCGGAAGTCACGAGGGGAACTCCAATGATCATCGCCGCACTCTTTGCCGTTCTGATCCAGGCCACGCCTGAATCGCTTCAATGGAACGCCGCGAAACCACCGCTCCCCGCAGACGTGCTCATCGCGCTTCTCGAGGGAACGCTCGACGGCCCGCCCGCTTCCCCTTACACCTTCCGGCTGAAGATCCCCGCTGGCAAGAAGATCGAGAGCGAATCGGTTCCGAGCGATCAACATGTGACCGTGTTGACGGGAGCTCTCACCGTGACGATCGCCGGGGAGGCTGCCAAACAATTCGGCGCCGGCGGGTACTTCGTCGTGCCCTCAGAAACGCAGCACACAATGCTGGCGAACGACGAGGCGATCGTCCAGGTCTCAGGTTTGGGCTCATGGGAGCCTCTGGCGCCGCAAGCGCCGGCCACGGAGCCAGTTTCGGAAGAGAAACTCACCGCTTCGATCGAGGTGACCAACGTGCAGCCACCCGCCGGGACGCGTGTCGATCGCCGGACGACGCTTCACGTCACCCTTCGATACTCGATCGATGGATTCAAGCGAGGAGAGTTCATCAACCCTCAGTTCGAGAGCACGACGCCGGGACGGACCTTCAATCCCGCAAACACCATTCCCGCGTATCTGATCGGTGCGAGCGGCACGTACGAGCTCGAGTACCCGCTGGCGGGCACCATCGCCGATCCGAAAATCAGGAAGCCGCTGCGCCTCTCGTTTCTTCTGAACCGCAAGACCGGCGACAACACTTTCGCCACTCTCGCGCGCACGCCGACGCTCGAGTTCAAGGTGAAGTAGTACCATCTCCAGCGCGATGACCAAGCCGAGAAAAAGCGCGGCAATCCGCGACGCGAACGTCCATCCGGCGATCGCGGAGGCGAAGCGCGTCCTGGAGGTCGAGGCGGCGGCGATCGTCGGTCTGATCGAACATCTCGATCAGACGTTCGTGAACGTCGTGGAGCTCATCAACTCCAGCACCGGCCGCGTCGTGACGATGGGTCTTGGCAAGTCGGGCATCATCTGCAAGAAGATCAGCGCGACGCTCGCGTCCACCGGGACACCGTCATTCTTTCTCCACCCCGCCGAAGCCATTCACGGTGACCTCGGGATGATCGTGAGCGGCGACGTCGTGTTAGCGGTGTCGAATTCGGGCGAGACCGAGGAGCTGGTGAGGTTGCTGCCGAGCATCAAGAGGATCGGTGCGGAGATCGTCGCCATCAGTGGCAATCCCGCATCCACCCTCGCCAAAGGCGCCGATTTTCACCTCTCCGCCGCCATTTCGAAGGAGGCATGTCCTCTCGGACTCGCACCCACCGCATCGACGACCGCAACGCTGGCGCTCGGTGACGCGCTGGCGATGGCGCTGTTGCAGCGCAAGGGGTTCAAGGAAGAAGACTTCGCGTTCCTGCACCCCGGCGGCAAACTCGGCAAGCGCTTCCTGCGCGTGAGGGACCTGATGCATGCCGGCGATCAGGTGCCGCTCGTCGGCGCCGCGACCTCGATGCACGACGTCATCTACGAGATGTCGAAGAAGGGCTTCGGGATTGCCGCAGTCATCGATGCCGATCGCAGGCTCCTCGGCGTCATCTCCGACGGCGACCTGCGACGACTCTTGCAACGGGACGAAGAGATTCTGCGGAAGACCGCAGCGGACTGCATGAAGAAGAATCCCGCCACCATCGACGGAAACGAGCTCGCCTCGGCCGCGCTACAGGTGATGGAGCAGAAAAAGATCACGTCGCTCTTTACGACGGACGCGGAGCGCCGGGTGGAAGGAATCATTCACCTGCACGATCTCTGGGGATTGGAACTCTTCTAATGGTGGGTGAGGCGGTCCTTCGGTATCGCGACGGGAAGACCGAGCGCGTCAGGCTCGAGGAAACGGACATGGACCGGCAGGTCCTCCGGATCACTCGAGAGAACGGCGAGGCCGGCGATGTCCCTTTCTCGAACCTCAAGGCAGTCTTTTTTCCCAATCGCAGCGACTCGCATGCCTATCCGGAAACTGGCAGCACGCTGGCTGTCGAATTCGCGGATGGCGAGGTCATCCGAGGGACGGCGCAATACAACCCCGTACAGAATGGCTTTTTCCTCTATCCGCACGATCGGAGCAAAAACGACCGGGTCTTTGTTGTGACTTCGGCGATTGCTTCCATCGAGGTGGAAAAACTTTGAACTGCGCCGCCTGCGGCGGCGCGTTGACGGTTGTCGGTTGACGGTTGTCAGAAGCAGACCGATCGTCGACGAGCAGGGGCTCCTGATGAGACTCAACGTAATTCTCTCGATTCTCTTGTTCACCGCTGCCGCACCGGCGGCCGAAATCGACCGCGTGGCAGAGACCATCGCGGGCACGCAGGCGCAGTTCACGCAGCGCTTCACGCCCAAAGGATTCAAGAGCTCGCAGATCGAGAGCGGCACGGTGGTCTTCGGGCCGCTGCCGATGATGCGTTGGACCTACGCGCGACCGGAAGAGAAGATGTTCGTGTTCGATGGGCAGAAATCGTGGTTCTACGTTCCGGCGGATCGTCAGGTCACGGTCAGCGAGCTCGACGAGCAGCGGCGCAGTGAGCTGCCGTTTCTCATGCTTGGCGATCCGGCGGCGCGCGATCGCAGCTTCGTGGTCCGGGAAAAGCCGCGTGGAACGACGGTGGTGACGACGCTCCAGCCGCGAAGCACAACGGCCACGATCCGGAACGTCACGATCACGACGACGGCCGCGACTCACACCATCCAGCGTGTCGAGTACACCGATCGCGAAGGCAACCACACCGCGTTCGATTTCGCCGCGTTCCAGCGGCACCCCGCACCGGCGGACTTGTTTCGATTCACTCCCCCACCAGGCGTTCAGGTGGTCCAGGCGCAGTAAGCGAGGAAAGGCTTCAGATGGCGCAGGAATTCACATTCGACATCGTTTCAAAAACCGATTTGCAGGAAGTCGCGAATGCCGTGCAGCAGGCGCAGAAGGAGCTCGCGCAGCGCTTCGACTTCAAGGGCAGCAAGAGCTCGATCGAGCTCTCTGGCGAGGAGATCATCCTCATCTCAGATGACGAAGGGAAGCTTCGCAGCGTGAAAGACATCCTCGAGTCGAGGTTGGTGAAAAGAAAGGTCGCGCTGAAAGCGCTCGAATACGCGAAGCTCGAGCAGGCGGCAGGCGGGACCGTACGGCAGCCGATCAAGATCATTCAGGGCATCGATACCGAGAAAGCGAAGGCTATCGTCCGCGCCATCAAGGACGCAAAACTCAAGGTGCAGGCGTCCATCCAGGCCGATCAGGTTCGGGTCTCGAGCCGCGACAAGGACCAGTTGCAGCGCGCGATCGCGCTGGTGAAGGAAGGCGATTACGGGGTCCCGCTCCAGTTCACCAATTACCGCGGTTGACGCGCAATCGATTATTCTTCCCGCGGTGACCTCCCTGCCCGGACAGCTCTCCCGCATCGAGCGTCTGATCGATCTGATCGCGCCGAAACTGCAGCTCGTCGAAGAGGAGTTGAGCCGCAATTTCCGGTCGGAAATCCGCACCATCAACGACGTCGGCGACCACATCCTCGGCGGCGGCGGAAAGCGACTGCGCCCCGCGCTCCTGCTGCTCGTCTCCAAGATGCTGGGCTACGAAGGGCATCGCGACATCGTCTATGGCGCGGTCATCGAGTTCATTCATACCGCCACGCTGGTGCACGACGACATCATCGACGAGGCAGCCATCCGCCGCGGACGTACTTCGATCAACTACCGCTGGGGCAACAACCTCACGGTCCTCGTCGGCGACTACCTCTACACGCACTCGATGAACATGGCCCTGGCGGAGGGGAACCTCGACATCTTGCGCCTCCTGTCGAGCGTCACCATCCGCATGATCGAAGGGGAAATCCTCGGCCTCGAGCAGAACGGCCGCTCGGACCTGTCCATCGACGACTACTTCGAGATCGTCGGGCGAAAGACCGCAGCGCTGTTCGGAGCGTGTTGCCGCATCCCGGGCTATCTCGTCGATCTTCCGGAGACGTCATCCCAGGCCCTCTTCGACTACGGCTTCAATCTCGGCGTCTGTTTCCAGCTCATCGACGACCTGCTCGACTTCACGTCGAGCACCGAGGTGCTGGGGAAGCCGGCGCTTTCCGATTTGAAGGAAGGCAAGGTCACGTTGCCGCTGCTTCTGGCGATGCCACGCGCGACGGCGGCCGAGCGCGAAACGATCGCACGGATCGCATCGAGCAAGTCGTTTGGTGGCGCGATGCCGACCGAGATGATCGATCTGGTCAGGAAGTACGACGCTCTCGACGAAACGCGCGCAATCGCACGCGACTACGCGAACCGGGCGCGGGCGGCGCTGGAGCCATTCAAGGATTCACCCGCAAAGGATGCGCTCGAGCAGGCGCTGGATTTCGTGCTGGACCGCGATCGCTGACGCGTTTCTGTGTGAGGACCGGCTTTAGCCGGTCGGCCGTGACCGGCTGAAGCCGGTCCTCACACAAAGACAACCCGCCCTTGTTTCTGTCCTCACACCTAACTCAGCATCTCCATGATCTCGGCCATCCCGGCGCGAGCTCGAACGTGGACGGTGTCTCCCTTGCTGTCGTTGGTGAGGCGGATGACCTTGTTGTACTGATCGATGGCCTTCGGAAGGTCCTGCAGGCAACGATGATAGATCTCGCCTTTGCAGAGCTTCGCCTCGAGGTCCATCGGGTCGAGCTCGACGATCTTGTTGAGGAAGATGAGCGCCGTGTCGTACTTCTTCTCCTCCAGCGCCATCTTGTAGCGAAGGCGATAGAGCGAGATGAGCTCGTTGTTCTTGGGATCGATCCAGGCGCCCGGCAGGTGGCGGAAGATGGTCGAGAGGAGCCGGTTCCTCATCGCCGCATTGGACCGCTGAGCCTGAAACCGCCGCATTCCCCGCACCCTCCCGTGATCCTGAGCCTGATGTGAATACAGTGTAGGCGCCATTCGGCTGATCGTCAAGACGTTGACCACAACTCGCGTGCTACCATTTCACCGATGCGCGTCGCCGTGTATCCCGGCTCCTTCGACCCGCTGACGAACGGCCACCTCGACATCATCCGTCGCGGCACACGGCTCTTCGACCGCTTCCTGGTGTCCGTGCTCGAGAACGAGGGCAAGCATCCCCTCTTCTCCGTCGCCGAGCGCATGGAGCTGATCGTCCGCAGCGTGGAAGGCATCCCCGGCGTCGAAGTGCACTCCTTCTCCGGCCTCCTCGTCGACTTCATGCGGACTCAGGGCGCGAAGGCCGTGGTGCGCGGAATCCGCGCGGTGTCG
>JBBRMQ010000162.1:0-10015 GCA_038230775.1 Thermoanaerobaculia bacterium | reverse complement strand
TGAGATCGGACATGCCGCGGCCGTCGACGATGAGTGACTCCTGCGCCTGGCTCATCACGTTGATGAAGCCCGGCGCGATCGCCATCCCGTGCGCGTCCACTTCGAGCTTTCCGCGTCCGGGAAGAATCCCGATCGCCGCGATCCTGTCGCCGTTGATCGCGACGTCGCCACCGGTGCCGAAGCCGCCGCTGCCGTCGTAGATCGTTCCGTTCCGTATCACGACGTCGTATGTTGGTGGCGTCGTTGCACAGGCGGCGGTGAGGAGAACGAGTGAAGCCAGCATCCACGGTCGAAGCATCCATCAAGCATACGTCGATCGGACGCATCGTCGTGCCGCCGCATGTTCCGTCCGGCTTTCGCCTGTTCTACACGACGATCGACATCGACGGCCGCATCACGCCGGAGCTGTTGCAGTTCATCGATGCGCCGCTCGCCAGTTGCAACCAGGTGCACGGGGCGGCGGTGCATGATGCGAGCAACGATGCTTTGTCTCTGTGTGAGGACCGGCTTCAGCCGGTCACTGCCGACCGGCTGAAGCCGGTCCTCACACAGAAACCAGAACCTGAATGCGACGCGCTCTGGACGGACAAACGGCCCATGGCCCTCGCGATCAAAGTTGCCGACTGCCTCCCGATCTCGCTCATCGACACGGGCGGAGTCATGGCCAACATTCACTCCGGCTGGCGCGGAACGGTGCAGAACATCACCGCCGCCACGCTCGATGTCACGCCACTCGATCCGAAGACGACGACCGCATGGCTCGGCCCTGCGATCCGGGTCTGCTGCTTCGAAGTTGGCGAAGACGTCGCAGCGCTGTTCGACGCGGGTTACGTCGACCGAACGCGCGGTCCGAAACCGCATGTCGACACCGCCGCCGTCGTTGCCGATGTGTTACGCAGCCGAGGGTTCGATCGCATCATCGATACGGGCCTCTGCACCCGCTGTGAAGGGTCGATCTTTCACTCGTACCGGCGCCGGAAGCAGGGTGGACGGAACCTTGCAATCGTCGCGCAATAGAAAGGACTGAGGACTGAGGACTGAGGACTGAGCGACTGAAACGGCCCGGGCGGGCCCGACTCAGTCCCCAGTCCCCAGTCCTCAGTCCTCATCAGTCTGAATGCCCGACTTCACCCCGCGGTTGCCGTCGCGACGGACCGTGTTCAAAGTCATCTCGATCGGCGTTCTCGCCGTCGTGGTGCTGATCCTCGCGCTCGGCCTCTACGTCTACAAACAGTCCGTCGGCAAGTTCGAGATTCGACGCCTGTCGCTGCCGACGCGGATCTACGCGGACTTCACGCCGCTCAAGGCGGGCGTTCCTCTCGCCTCCGATGACCTCCTCGAGAAGCTCGACCGCCTCGGCTACCGCCAGGTTCCGGCGCTGACCCGCGCGGGCGAGTACGAAGCGAAGGCCGGCGTCGTCGGAATCTGGACCCGCGAGTTCAAGCATCCAAGCGGCAAGTATCCGTCGCAGCCCGTGCGCATCGCCTTCGCCAACAGCGCCATCGAATCCGTCCAGAACGTGCAGCAGAAAACGGACGTCACGAACGCGGCGCTGGAGCCCGAGCTTCTGACGTCGATCCTCGGCGACCAGCTCGAGAACCGCCAGCCCGTCGCGCTGACTCAGATTCCGCAGCAGTTGCAGGACGCGGTGATCTCGACCGAGGATGTGAGGTTCTGGCATCACCCGGGGGTGGATCCGCTCGGTCTGTTCCGCGCGCTCTTCCGCAACCTTCGCGCAGGCGGAGTCACCGAAGGCGGCTCGACGCTCACGCAGCAACTCGTCAAGAACTATTACCTCACTCCGGAACGCACGATGAAGCGCAAGGTCGTCGAGATCTTCATGGCGGTGATCCTCGACGCGAAATACTCCAAGCAGGAAATCCTCGAGGCCTACCTCAACGATCTTTACCTCGGCCGCAACCGGTCGATCTCAATCATTGGTGTCGGCGAGGCCTCACATTTCTACTTTGGCAAGCCGGTCTCGGAGATCACGGTTCCCGAAGCCGCGTTGCTCGCGGGACTCATCCGCAGCCCGAACAATTACTCGCCGTTCAAGAACCCGAAGCTCGCGATGCAGCGCCGCAGCACCGTGCTCGGCCTGATGCTGAAGCAGAGGAAGATCGATCAGGCGGCCTACGACAGCGCGATGGCCACGCCGCTGCCGCAGAAGCCGTTCCGGCAGAAGACGGGGCTCGGATCGATTCCGTTCTACGTCGATCGGGTGCTGCAGGAGATGGCGCGCGACTACGGTGTGAAAGACGTGAAAGGGCGCGGCCTGGCGATCTACACCGCGATCGATCTCAACGCGCAGGACTCGGCGGCGAAGACGCTCGACGCCGGTCTGGCCGCGCTGGAGAAGGCGCACAAGAATCTTCGCCGCGCGGACTCGCCGCTGCAGGGCGTGATCATTCACGTCGATGTGACGGCAGGGGAGATCCGCGCTCTCGTCGGCGGCCGCAACTACGATGTGAGCCAGTTCAATCGCGCGCTCAGCGCGAAGCGCCAGATCGGATCGCTCATCAAGCCGATCGTGTATGCAGCGGCGTTCGAACCGAGCCTGTCGCAACAGAACGTCACGCCGGCCACCCTCGTCAGCGATACGCCGTTCACGTTCAAGAGGAAGTTCTCTGAAGACTGGACGCCGAAGAACTACGAGGATCGCTATCACGGCACGGTGACCGTGCAGGAAGCGCTCGAGGAGTCGATGAACACCGCGTCGGTGCGCATCGGCCTGGCTGCTGGGATCCCGAACGTGATCAAGACCGCGCACACGCTCGGCATCGTCTCCGACATCGCCGACAACCCCGCCATGCTTCTCGGCTCCATCGAGATTCCGCCGATCGAGATGGCCGATGCGTACTCGACGATCGCGCGCGTCGGCAACCGCCTGCCGCTGCGCACGATTCGCTTCGTGACCGACGATCGGGGCAACGTCGTCTCCGCCGGCGATGCCGTGCAGCCGGTGCAGGTGTTTCCGGCGCGCGACATGTACATCCTCTCGAACGTGATGAAGGGTGTTCTCGATCGCGGCACCGCCGCATCGTCGCGATCGCTCGGCTTCCGCCGCATCGGCGCCGGAAAAACCGGAACGACGAACGACAAACGCGACGCGTGGTTCATCGGATTCACGCCGGCAACGCTCACGCTGACCTGGGTTGGGTTCGATGACAACACGCCCACCGGACTGGCGGGCGGCGAGGCCGCGGTACCGATCTGGACGAAGTACATGCTCGGTGCGACCGCCGGGCAGCAGAACATGGACTTCGCGCCGCCGGACGGAATCACGTTCGCGGACTTCGACGAGACGAGCGGCGGAGTGGCCATCGCCGAATGTCCGCGCAACGTGATTGTGAAGGGTGCGTTCAAGGCGGGAACCGAGCCGACGAATCCATGTCCGCTGCACAGCCCGCAGGCCGTGCCGCCGCCCGCGCTCGATCAGTTCGGAAATCCGATCGCACTCGATACGACCGGAACGCTGCCGGGCGAGAGGCCAGTCGGAACGCCTTCGGCCACCGAGACGACGCTCACGGGCGGCGTCTTCAGGCCGCCTCCGCCGCCCGCACCCGTGCCCGTCCCAGTCCCAGTCCCCGTGCCGGTGGCTCCGCCTGTTCAGCAGCCGCAACCGCAACCGCAACCGCAACCTGTGGAGCGGCCCCGCCCGACGGAACCGCAGCCATCGACGAACACGAGCGCGCCACCGGAGTCGACGAACACCAGCCCGCCACCCGCGACGACAACATCGAATCCGCCGATTTAGTGAAGTCCTGCACCGTTCGGCACCCTTCATCCGCCCTTCGGGCACCTTTTGCCAGCACGCGGGGAGAAGGCCGACATAGGCTGTGCCCGCTGGCCCCGCTTGCGGGGAGAGGGTGGCCGAAGGCCGGGTGAGGGGTTTCTCACACTAGCGCAGAGCTTCCTTAGGTGTCGGGACTACAATCCGCGCCACATGACCGTTGTGCGCGTCATTCAAATCAGGGAAGACGCGAGTGGTGACTTTTCCATGGCTTTTCTTCGCATGGCGGAACGTGTGTCCGCGGTGTTTTGCGAAGAGCACTTCACGAGCGCGACGCTCATGACGGTTTTCCGCGAGAAGGCCGGCATCAGCGGCTGCTGCAACCATCTGCTCGATCGCGTTGAGAGCGCGCTCGAGGTCGCGCACTAGGCTCCTTACTTCGTGCCGAAGTGCAGCGCGATCAGTTTCGGCGCAGCGCCATCAGCGATCGAGACGATGTAGAGGTTGTCGTAATCGGAATCCGCGATGGTTGGTGCGCTGGCGACGCCGAGCTGGCGGATGACGTCGGGCGTGGTGTTCGAGTGCCCAACGACGACGACGGTCTCGCCCTTGTGATCGCGAAGGATCGCCGCGACGACATCGCGTGCGTACGTCTCCGCAGCGGTGATGACGACGGGTTGCAGATGACGGGCGGCGGCGAGCGGTGCGGCGGTCTGCTGCGTGCGTAGATACTGCGTGGTGTAGATGGCGGCGATGTTTGCGGAGGTCAGCACGCGTGCGAGCTCGATCGATCGCTCGATTCCTGCAGCGCTGAGCGCGACGTCTCCGCTGGGACCGGCCTTCTCGGCGTGCCGCACGAGGATCACCGTCGTGATCGGTGATGTTGCCGCCGACGCGACGAGTGCGGTCGATAGGATGAGCCCCAGGGCAAGGCGCTTCATCAGTGCGATTTCTTGTCCTGCGTCCGTGCCAGCTCCTCGGCGCGCTGGCTGAGCTGTTCGAGCTTCTTCCGGATGTCCGTGACGTGGCTCGAGCGCTCGTCGTTCGCCAGATCGCGTTCGAGGTCCTTCCGCTGCCGCTGAAGGTCGGCGATCAGCATGGAGAGGTGATCGGGCTTGGCCATCTCGAAGCTGCCGAGTGTAGGCCCGCAGCGGCATCTTCGCAACGTGCAAGTCAGGCCAGCATGCGTTCGAGCGATTCACCCCACAGCGGATCGCGGCGCGACGCCTCGTGCAGGATCGCGTACCAGATGTGCGCCACGACGTCGATGAACACGCCGGTCGGAGCGAGCCGAACCTGGCGCAGGACGTCGGTGGAGCTGATCTACATTCTGACGCTACGGCGGCCGGAGTACCTCTTGCAGGGCGACCGGTTCCCAACGCAGCGCCGCGCCAGAATCTGGACAGCTTTTGAAGTACGGAGTGGAGCACTTCCGGCCGGCACCCAACCTCGATGCGACATTCTTCAAGATGGAGTCGAACGTCTATTACCGCAGCTACCGCCAGGGCGATGTGCTTCTCGAATATTGGTGGGCGGACCTTCGGTACCGGATCGCTCAGATCAAGCGGTTCCTCTCCTACGAACGGTATTGTCGGTGAATACGGGGTTGCGCGGACCGCCAGCCGGATCCCTGTTTGCGACTGATGGGGCTGCCGAAACGACCGTGGGGTTGATACTTCCCATTTTTGCATGTATCGAAAGATGGATGAACAAGTTGA
Organism: Thermoanaerobaculia bacterium; assembly: GCA_038230775.1. Classification (GTDB taxonomy): domain Bacteria; phylum Acidobacteriota; class Thermoanaerobaculia; order Gp7-AA8; family Gp7-AA8; genus JBBRMQ01. The sequence goes on along the minus strand of JBBRMQ010000162.1, from coordinate 4,564 downwards.
CGCCGCCGGTCACACTTCAGCTGCCATGAACGGACGAACTCACGAAGCGCAAGACTGCTGGTGTTCACACGAGAGTGCTGCTCATTACGGGCGAGACGCGCAGGAGAAGCATCTAATTTTCGATTGCGAAGCTTGCGACCCTGCGCCACGTGTTGACGCACTCCAGTTGCAGAGTGTGTCAGACGACCGCCGACGACACGAGCGTCTCCGTTTGCCGAAGCCTGTCCGTACATCGCTGGGCGTCACCGCAGCGCACGTGGCCGACGTTTCTATGGCAGGGGTGGGCGTCCTTCATCACCAAGACGCGCAGCTCGTTGGTAGTCGTCACAGTGTGATGTTTCACTCGGATTTTGGACCGATTCGACTCGAATGCGAAGTCGTGCGCACCGCCCCCGACCAACTCCATGCAAGCGACGAGACTGCGTGTCAGAGCGGGTTGCGGATTGTCCACACTGATCCTGCTTCCGCCATTGCTTTACGCAAGCTCCTCAACGCGCTCGCCGCTGAACTCGCAAAGAACGATCACTAAGCGCGTGAAGGTGTAGAGCAGGGCAAGTGCGACGCTGGCGCTCGCCAGACGCCGGCAGGGGTGCCGGCGGCCCACTGAGACCGAGGTCGTCCTGGCCGTATGATGAGCGAGCCGCTCGCCGACAGACCCTCATGAAGCTCGCGCTCGCCGTCAGCATTGTCGTTGTCGTTGTTGCGCCGCCATGTCGATCGCAGACGGCGATCCCCTGGCATACGCTCCGCGCCGCTCCCTTCCTCACGTCTGCCGACAGACCGTTTGATCTTTCCGGGCGTTCGTTGCAATTCACACCCGTTTCGGATCAGGCATACGTCGTCAGTTCCACACCGCTTCAATACGACTCCAACGTGGGAGGACTGCTGCAGCGATTCATGCGAGTGGGTTCGCTGCACTACACGACGTACCGGATCACTTCATTCACCTTTCCATTCGGAGGCATTCGGCGTTCGGAGATCGATCCGTACGAAGCCGGCGCGATCTTCTTTTCCGTTCCACCGATCGTGCAGCCGCCGCTGACCGAGGGATCGCTGCAACAGCTGCCGTTTCCGATGATCGCGCCGTTTCTCGTGCCGCGGACGGTGGTGTCACCGCCGACCGTCGATCTCTTCGTCCGTGAAACGTCGGACAGCCTGCTTCTGACCTGGCGCGTCCCAGCGGACTTGTACAGCGGAAACTTTGCGTACGATGTGCAGGCTCGACTCGAGAGCGACGGCGGAATCGTGTTTTCGTATCGGGTCACCGGCGGCATCACCTGGCCGGCGGTGGCTGTGATCGCGGGTCCGCTGCTGCCTCCGATACCGCCTGCACCGCCACCGCGTTTCCAGAACGTCGATCTCAGTGCAGTCAACGGCATGGTGCCGCTTCCGATCGTCGAGGTCTTCTCAGCTCCGACGCTCGATCCGGGACTGGTGTGGGCATCGCTCAAGACGACGTTCGGATACCGCGATGACGACATCGACGCGGTGGCGATCTATCAGGATTTCACGACTGACATCGTGAACTTCGCCAGCGCGTACTGCATCATCGGCAATCCCGGCGTCGATGGAGTCATGAACCGCGTGAGGGCGGATGAGATCCAGTTCGGTACGCGCTTTCCGCTGCGAACTGCGCAGATGCACATGGGGAATATCACGCAGGCGACTCCGGGGGCGCCGAATACGTGGGTGTTCGTGCACGAATTTGCGCACCGATGGCTCTATTGGTTCGACTACACGCTGGATGGCGTGACGAAGACCCAGAACGGCCATCCGTCCTATTTCACCAATACAACCGCGGCGTTTCCGCAGCCGGGCGCCAACGCGACCTACTCACCGATCGGCGGCAACAGCTGGACAGACAAGGGAAACAACACCTACAGCACGTATTACTGCGGCGTCGAGCCGGGCTTCAGCTGGCACGAGCTGTACCTCATGGGCCTGGCCGCGCCCGAAGAAGTGGCATCGTGGTTTTTTCTCGACGACGCGACGCTCACGGGGTTCGCATCTCCGTGCATCAGTATCTATACGTTGTCCGGACGGCGTCACGACATCGGCATCGACAACATCCTTCAGGCGAACGGAGCTCGCGTTCCGGGCGTCGCGACGAGCGGGAAGGTGTTCAAGGTTGTGCTCGTCCTTCTCACACGCGACGTTGATTCGGTGCGGCCGGAGATTCTCCTGCGCATGCGCGAGCTGCAGACCGGCGCCGCCGCTGCGTTCGCTCGAGCGACGGGCAGCCGCGGGAAGATGATCATGGTGCCCGAAGCTCGGCGCGGGCGCGCGGTGAGAAAATGAGCACGATGAAAAAACTGGCAAGGCTCGCGCTAAATTACGGAGTTGTTCTGGTGGAGCCGAACGGGATCGAACCGTCGACCTCCTGAATGCAATGTCCGCGTTCGTCTCGAGAGTGATCCCGCCGTGCCTGCGTCGCATCGCGGACATGTCTCGCTGGAAGAATGCCAGCCAGCTACCTCCACGTCGCCCGACTTAAATCTGAACTCGAAGAACGTCTACTTCGGTCACGCGTCCGACGATCGGAGCGTCCGCGGGACAGTTTTCTTTGCGGTCGTGAACGAGTTTCATGCGGATCACACCGGTGTGCTGCAGCCCGCTCCACGTTCTCGCGATCGGCGTGGAAGCGATGATATCGCTCAGCGCGGCGGCCCTCCACTGCGACCGGATGCGATAATCGCAGGCATCCTCGAATCCGGTACGCGTCTCGGCCCCTACGAAATCGTCGCGCCGCTCGGCGCGGGCGGGATGGGGGAGGTCTATCGGGCGCGCGACACGCGGCTGGGGCGGGAGGTAGCGATCAAGGTTCTGCCTCAGGAGCTGAGCCGTGATTCGGAGCGGCTGGCCCGATTCGAGCGTGAAGCTCGCAGCTCGTCTGCTCTCAATCACTCCAACATCGTCACCATTCACGACTTCACATCAACCGCAGGCGAGGCGTTTCTGGTGATGGAGTTGATTCGCGGCAATTCGCTCCGCGACGAGATCTCGCGCGGCCCTTTATCTCTCAAGAGGATCTTTGCAATCGGCGCCGGCGTCGCCGATGGTCTCGCAGCAGCGCATGCGGCCGGACTCATCCATCGCGACCTGAAGCCCGAGAACGTGATGATCACAGCCGACGGGACGGCGAAGATTCTAGACTTCGGACTGGCAAAGAGCTTTGCGGCGGCCGACGGGGACGCGTTCACCGACGTGCAAGTCAGTCGCGTGGGCGTCATCGTGGGGACTGCCAGCTACATGTCGCCCGAGCAGGCCAGGGGCGAAGAAGTCGACTTTCGTACCGATCAGTTCTCGCTCGGTTTGATCCTTTACGAGATGGCGACCGGAAAGAATCCGTTGCGACGGCCGACCGCGGTGGCAACGTTCGCGGCCATTCTCCACGACGATGCGCCACCGCTCGGCGACGCCTCGCCGGAGCCGTTCGTCTGGATCGTGGAACGATGTCTTGCCAAGAATCCGGCGCAGCGCTACGGATCAACGGCGGATCTCGCGTACGAACTGAGAAGGCTGCGCGATGGCCGCGGCGATCGATTGCTCCCAGCTTCGCGTCAGAACGCGCGCCGGCCATGGTGGCCGGTCGTGGCCGGCGCCCTTGCAATTGCGATTGCAATTGCAATTGCGATTGTCGTCGCCGGATTGCGACGACCCTCGCCCGGCGTGACGCATGCGCTTCAAGCCGCGATTCCCACTCCTGAAATTGCGCAGGTTTTTCTCGACGAAGTTGCGTTGCCTGTCGCCCTCTCGCCCAACGGCGACTCGCTCGCGGTGAACGGAGCCGACGGCGATGGTGTCCCCGTCCTCTGGCTTTACAACCTGCACTCGGGCGCAGCGCGGCAGATCGCCAAGGACGCCTTCTCGGTCGGCTGGTCTTCGGATGGCCGATTCATTGCGTATTTTTCCGAAGGCAAGCTCAAGACGGTACCGATCGACGGAGGTCCCGGCAGAGTTCTCTGCGATGCAAGACCGGAGGGAACACCAACGTGGTCTGGCGACACGATTCTTTACGTGCAGTACTCGACCGCGGAGCCGGGGATTTATCGCGTCAGCGCCTCGGGCGGAAAGCCGGAGCGGATCGTCTCGCCCGATCCGTCGCGACGTGGCTTTTCGTGGTGGCCGCAGTTTCTTCCCGACGGAAACCATTTTCTGTATCTTTCGTTTTCGAAAAACAAACAGTTGCGGATCGGATCGCTCGACGGCACGCCGCCGAAGACCGTGCCGCTGACGATCGACTCCCGTGCTGTTTACGCGAATGGCTATCTGCTCTTCGTCCGTGACGGCACTTTGCTGGCGCAGCCGTTCGATCCGGACAAGGGCCGCCTCAGCGGTGAGGCGAAGCCGGTTGTGGACAGCGTTCACTACTTTGCGAATACGGGATTGGCCGCATTCGCCGTCTCGCAGAACGGCGTTCTCGCGTACCGGGTGGCGAGGCATCTGTCGCATCTCTCATGGGTCGACCGCACCGGCGTTGAAGTCCGAACGATCGCCACGGCGTTTTTCAACCCGTTAGGCCGAATTTCTCCCGACGGGAACCGGTACGCGGCGGGCATTGTCG
>JBBRMQ010000161.1:0-10048 GCA_038230775.1 Thermoanaerobaculia bacterium | reverse complement strand
GCGTACGCGTCGCGCGTCCGTCGCGCGCACGCGCGCCACGTAAATCGGGCCGCTCGTTCGCGTCCTCGCGAGGCCAGGGATGCGCGCAGCGCGTCGTCGTTCATGACGCGACGCATCGCGTCCGCGAGCTCGCTCGAGTTGGCGTGGAGCGCGGCGCCGCCGGTCACTTCGATCAGCGCCGGCGCGTGCGAAGTGATGACGGGGCAACCGCTGGCCATCGCTTCCGCGGCCGGCAAACCGAAGCCTTCCTCGATGCTCGGCATGACCAGCGCGATGGCGCCGCGGTAAAGCGCCGCGAGCTCCTTCTGCTCGACGAATCCGGCGCAGATCACCCGCTCCACGTTCCGGAACCGATCGAACGAGCCGCCCACCAGGACCAGACGTGCGCCGTCGATCGTCTTCACGGCACTCACCGCCGCCGCCACGTTCTTGTGCGGCTTGTCGTTCGCAACGCAGAGGAAGAACGGCTGGTCGCGGGTCGCCCGTCGCGAACTGGAAAAGAAGATCTCGTCCACTCCGTTCGGCGTCACCGTCACCTCTTTTGCGTCGAGCTCGCGCTCGATCTCGCCCTTCACCGTATCGCTCACCGTCAGCACCACCCGGCTTCGATGCACCGCGCGGCGCATCATCATCCGCGCATACGTGCGCTGCGCAGGCCCTCGGCGGAGATGGATGAGATCGTGGATCGTGACGACCGAGGGCGTGCGCATCTGGGGCAGGACGTAGTGCGGCGCGTGAAAGAGATCGAGTCGCGCCTTGTCCGCGGCGGCGCCAATGGCGAAGAGCTCACGCAGCGAGTAGTTCGGCGCGTCGACGATCACGCGCTCGACGCCTTCGGGCAGCGCGAGACCCGCCGGTCCGAAGGCCACGTAGATCTCCGGCATCTCGCGAAGAAGTCCGCGGATGTAGGTGCCGATGCCGAAGTCGGCGACCTTCCGGCAATCGATCCCGACCCTCAACACGCCCTCCCCGCCCGCCCGGCCAGCCAGAGGGCTGGCCCCACACTTCGCCGCTGACGCGGCGCGGCGTTGATCGCGTGACGCGGCGTAGCCGCGATGTGTGGGGCCAGCCCTCTGGCTGGCCAGGCCAGTCGAAGGACTGGCCCCACGCTCCGCGTCATCATCGCGCAGCCTCGATCAGCAACCGCGCCATCGTTGCTGCGCTGCGATCCCATCGGTACTGTGAGGCGCGTTCCGGACCGCGCGCTCGTAACTCGCGCCGAAAACCAACATCGGCCAGCACGCGCACCATCGCCTCGCGCAGCTGGTTGCCGTCGCCTGGTTCGACGACGATCGCCGCGTCCCCGGCAAAGTCCGGAATGGCGCCGGTTCGCGTGGCGATCACCGGCGCCCCGCACGCGAGCGCCTCCAGCGGCGGCATGCCGAAGCCCTCGTAGCGCGATGGATAGACGAAGAGCAGTGCGCCGCGATACAGGTCGCGTAATCGCGTGCGGTCGACGTAGCCGGTGCGCTCCACGCCCTCCGGCACCGGTACACGCCACCCTTCGCTGCCGCACAGCACGAGGCGCGGACGCGGCTCGGGAAGCGACTGCCAGGCGGAGATCAGGATGTCGAGGCCTTTGCGCGGCTCGATCGTACCCGCGTAAAGGATGTAATCCCCTTCCGGTCCGTCGCCCGGCGTGAAGAACTCATCGACGCCGTTCGGAACGATCTCCATTTTCTGCTGCGAGACACCGAACCACCGGACCGCTTCTTCAGCCACGGCGTGGGAGACCGCGGCAATGCGGCGCGCGCGATCGAGGCTCCGGCCGATGAACAGGTTGAACGAGGCGATCGTCTTCAGCCGGTGGTGGCCCGGCGTCGTGATCGAGCTGAAGTCATGCAGCGTGACGACGGCCGGCATTTTCAGCGACAACGGGATCGTGCCGTGCGGCCCCCACAACACGTCGCCCTCGATGCGCGGCAGGATGAACTGCTGCCACAGAATGCCGTTCGGTGCGCGGTCGACGCGAAAGTCGCAGCGCTCGATGCCGTCGCGATTGGCGATCTCCTGATGCGAGGCGATGAGCGGCCGCATGGGAAGCCTGCGCGCGATCTCCGCGGTGTGCACGCCGATGCCGGTCCGATCGCCGACCAGAGCGCGTCCATCGATCACGACGCGAAGATCATCCGGCACGCCGCAGTACCTCGAGTGTCTTTTCCGCGGCGTCTTTCCATCGGAACTCCGCCGCTCGCGCGCGGCCGCGCGCAATCATCTCCTCCCGAAGCCTCGGGTCCGTGTGTAGCTGCTCGATGAGACGTTCGAGCTCGCGGGAGTCCTTCGGATCGAAATACAGCGCGGCATCGCCGCCGATCTCCGGCAGCGACGACGATCGCGCCGAGATGGCGGGAGCGCCAAGAGCCATGGCTTCGAGGAGGGGGAATCCGAAGCCTTCGTAGATCGAAGGAAAGACGAACATCTCCGCGGACTGATAAACGGCCGCGAGCTCCGAAGCGCGGACATAGTCGAGATGATGGATCCCGGGCCGCTGAAGCCGCGCGATCATCCGCTCGGACTTCCAGCCGATGCGTCCCGCCACCACCAGCGCGCCGTCGTACGCGCCGCGCGCCCGCAGGCGCTCGAAGGCGTCGAGCAGCACGTCGAGATTCTTGCGCGGCTCGATCGTGCTCACGAAGAGGATGTACTGGTCGGGAAGACTCGGGGGTCGGGAGCCGGGGGCCGCGATGTCCAATCCCGAATGAATGGTGATCGCGCGGCGCGGATCGACTTCGTAGAAGTGCAGCAGGTCCTGACGCGTTGCCTCACTGACGCAGATGATCGCGCCGGCGATCGCGATCTCGCGCTTCATGTGCCGCTCGAGATTGTGCAGCGTCTCGACCTGCAGCAGTTCGGGGAAGCGCTTGTACGTCAGATCGTGGATGGTGATGACGCGCCGCCTGGCCACCGCGGCAAGCAGACGCGGAAGAAAGTAATTCGGCGCGAACATCACGTCGACGTCGATGATCTTCATCCACAGCACGTACGCTGCGGCGGTGAGCGCGCGCTCCCTGCGCGAGATGCGCCCGCGCCCGCGCGAGTCGAACCAGCACAGATGAGCGCCCGCCGGCACTTCAGCATGCAGGACCGGGCCTTCATCCGTGACGCGCGCATCACCGAACAAGTAGAGCTCGACGTCGTCCGATTTCGCCATCTCGTGCAGCAGGTGAAACAGGTACCAACCGATGCCGGTGAGCGGCTCGTAGAACGAGCGGATGTCGACGCCGACCCGCAGAGGCGTCTCGCGCCGCGTCGCGCGGGTAACCGTGCGGCGCAAGCGTTCAGCCATCGCATGGCCTAGAGTGTGAAGAATGTTGGTTAACACGGGATTGGCAGATCGCGAGTCGCGGGTCGCAGGTCGGCGTTTTGAATTCCGACCTCCGACCCGCGACCTGCGACCCGCGTTGTAAGGTTAGCAGCGGTGCGCACGTTCCTCACGCTTCTCCTGATTCTGGCGTTGATCGCCGGCGCGATCGCGCTGTACCTGTTTGTCACGACTCCTCATGAAACGGCGGGCGTGATGTTTCCGTTGAGCGCGTCGGCGCAGTCGATGATCGCGAGCGTTCCCGCATCCGCTGATGCCTTTGCATACATCCCGCGCGCCGCGGCGCTGCAGTCCGAGCTGACGGCGAATCCGATCACGCACGACGTCGTCGAGTCGTGGAGATCGACGCGCGCGATGCCGCGGCCGTGGATGGTCGGCAACGCGGACCTTCTCGCCTGGCAGAGCGGGAACCAGACGCGCTACCTGCTGCGGCTCGATCCCGTGCGCGCCGCGCTCGTCAGGATCTACCTGATGGCGGCGGGCGACACCGGCGGGACGGTTCTCATCAACGCGCCGGCCGATCAGCCGATCGAGCCAGAGGAAGTGGCGCGCATCGTGGCGCTGGCGTCGAAGCTCCCGAATGGCAACGCGCTCGTCGTCCAGCGCTCGAGCTCGCGCGGCGCGTTTCCGCCGATCGGGCGTCCCGCAGCGTCTTCCATCAACGTGACCGGCGGTGCGATCGAGATCGTCTCGAGATCTCGAGACGACAGCAGCCCGCCGTCACAGCCATTGAGAGTGAGCGCCGCCCGCGGTGCCATCCTTTCCGCCTCGTTCCTCTCCGCTCCCCGGATCTTCGATGATCTCAACCGCTTGTTCGGAAAGAAGATCTCCGAACTCGTCAGCGACGGCGGCTCGGTCTCGCTCTACGACATCGATGCGGGGAAACTCCTGCCCCGTCCGCTGGGGGTGATCACGGTGCCGGCAACCGGCGACCGGCGGCCGGGGACCGAAACGCTCAGCAAGTACGGCGTGAGGACAGCCGAAAAGGACGGGAAACTGGTCATTTCCTTCGACGACACCATCGACGCGTATCTAGAGGATGCGACGGACGAGTCCGCGGTTCCGGGCGGAAAATGGGCGGCGCGGGTCGATGCCGTGAGAATGGCCCCCATCCTCGACCGGTTGCGGGAGAACGTCGGCCTGCGGATCGCGTCACCGAAGCTTTTTCGGGCCGCGCGGGACCTGGATCATTGGATCGGCAGCCTGCAGAAGGCCAAAACCATTGATGCCATTGACTCTTCCGACGGTTCGACCGAAGAGCTAAAGGTCCGTATCACCGCGAAATAGAACGGGAGAGGCCGGCGTTACCGCCGAGACTTGCCATGCAGGACCCACGCGATTTCATTCTCCTCGACGAAATCGACAAGAACGGTCCGAACACCTACAGCCGGACGTATCGGTTTCAGCCGGCTGAGTTGAAGCGGGACCCGGACGTCGCGGCCATCGGCCCGCTCGTGTTGGAGGCCCATGTCGAGAAGGGCGATTTGCCGCATGAGTATCGGGTGCACGGCAGCTCGAAGTTCATCGCCGATCTCAACTGTTCCCGATGCGCCGAGCCGTATCCGTTTGCCAGCTCTTCCGAGTTTCACCTAAGATTCCGGCCACAGCCCGCGGTCACCAGCGAGGACGAAGAGATCGAGATCACGCCGGGCGACCTCGATATGGAGTTTTACGCCGACCGCTCGATTCCTCTTCGCGAGCTGGCGCTGGAACAGATTCACATCTCGATTCCCATGAAACCCCTGCACGACGACAAATGCCTCGGCCTCTGCCCGCAGTGCGGCGCAAATCGCAACAGCGAGCCGTGCGCGTGTGCCACGCCGATCGGCGATCAGCGGTGGGGTGCTTTACACGACATCCGTGAACAGATTGCAAAGAAGCGCGAAAGCTAAGGAGATCCACGATGCCTAATCCAAAACGACGCCATTCGAAGGCGAGAACGCGCACCCGTCGCGCGCACGACTTCCTGGAACCGAAGTCGTTGTCGACGTGTCCGCAGTGCCATGAGGCCAAGATGCCTCATCGCGTCTGCCCGAAGTGCGGCTACTACAAGGGTCGCGAAGTCATCGCCACCAAGGACATGTTCTAGTTTCCACTCCATTGTGAGCGGTCCGGATACGGTTCGCATCGCCGTCGACGCGATGGGTGGCGATCACGCTCCTCGCGAGATCGTCAGGGGCGCGCTGCTCGCGGTGGCCGAGTATCCGGTCGAGGTCATCCTCGTCGGGCAGGAAGAAGTCATCCGCCGCGAGCTGGCGGAGCTCGGCACAACACCGAAGAACATCGAGATCGTGGATGCGCGCGAGGTCGTCGAAATGGACGACAACGCGCTCGCGCCGTTGCGGCGCAAACGGAATTCCTCCGTGCGCGTGGCTGCGAACCTCGTCGCGGAAGGAAAGGCCGGAGCGTTCGTCTCCGCCGGCAACACTGGCGCCACCTGGACCTCGGCCCGCGCCGTCATCGGCATGATCGAAGGCGTCAGCCGCCCCGCGCTGGCCGCAATCGTTCCCAGCTCGAAAGGGCACACGTTGCTTCTCGACGTCGGCGCGAACGTCGACGCGAAACCGAATCACCTTCGCGAATTCGCAGTCATGGGTCACTTCTACGCACAGATGGTCTTCGGTCTTGAAGCGCCGCGCGTCGGCCTGCTCTCGATCGGCGAAGAAGAGGGCAAGGGCAACGAGCTGACCAAGGAAACCTACCGCGTGATGAAGGAGACGGGACTCAACTTCATCGGGAACGCCGAGGGGCGCGACGTCTACAACGGCAACTGCGACGTCATGGTGTGCGATGGCTTCATCGGCAACGTCGTGTTGAAGGCATCTGAGGCGCTGGGCGAGATGATCAGCAAGCTGCTGCGCGAGGAAATGACGAAGAGCGTCACGCGCAGGGCCGGCGCCCTTCTGGCTAAGGGCGCGTTCGCCGGGCTCAAGAAGCGAATCGACTACTCGGAGTACGGCGGCGCGCCGTTGTTAGGCGTGAAAGGTGGCTGCATCGTCAGCCACGGCCGATCGAGCGCGAAGGCGATCAAGAACGCCATCAACATGGCTCGCACGTTCTCGGTCAACCGGATCGACGTGAAGATTCAGGAAAAGATCTCGGATCTCCACTCGCGTGAACACGATTCGTCGGTGCTGGCCACGACATAGACGCCCGGATCGTTTCCTTCGCCGGCGCGGCGTCCCACAACTTCAGCACGCGGAGCATCCGGTGCCCGATCAACCTGCTCCTGAAAAAGAGCTCGTGCTCCCACTCCACCTCGGCCATCGTCAAAAGGCAGTCGACGTGTTGCTCCAGTCCCGCTTCAACGGCGAGCCGCGCAGCGTCTTCGTACTCGACGATGTTCCGCCGCTCTAGTTTCCCCGCGGCGTACATCGGAAGGAACCAGCCGGACACGTGGCAGAGAGTGCCCAGGGTGCGGCCGATGATCCAGAAGAGGATTTCACGTTTTCGATCCGGGCGGCCTCCGAGCTCGTCGAGGATGCCGCGGACGAGCGAGCGGTGATGCCACTCTTCGTCCTCGATCTGATGGATGCGATCGCGTTCCGCCGGGTCGCTGACGCTGCGCCAGTGACCGCGATACGCGTAGGCCGCCGCGAGCTCGCCCGAATGCGCATCCTGCAGGATCCGAATCAAACGCTCGCGCGGGGTGGCTGGCACGCGTCCAATTCTAACCGCCAGTCAGAGGACTGGCGCCACACTTCGCTTCAACGACCGATCGTGGGCGCAGCCCAGTGTGGGGCCAGCCCTCTGGCTGGCCGGCAGTCCATTACGACTTGCGGCAGAAGATTTCGTTCAGCGTCACGTCGTCGATCTGCACTTCGGCGTCGTGAACGAGCAAGCCGAAGGAGATCGCGCCGTTGCGCGTTCGCTTGACGAAGGTGCCGTGAATCGGAAGACCGCCTACCGTCGCGCTCAACTCCGCACCGTCGATGCGAAGGTCGCGCAGCGTCGAGGTCACGCCGAACTGCGTCATCTTGCCGCTCAGCGTTCCGTTCTCGTCGAGGCGGAGGGCGACCACGTAGTCGGGATCGATGCCGACATAACGTCCGGCCACCGTCCGCACGTCGCTCACTGCCACGGGATCGAAGGTCTTCTCCTTCGCTTTCCACTTCGCGGCCATGGGCGCGGCGGCGAGAACGAGCAGGAGCAGACTGGCAATCGGTTTCATCATGGTTGTACAGACGTAAGAGCGGAGAAAAAGTTAGGCGGGTTTGCACTCTTGTATCATTCGCGACACATTGCAACACAACACGGCGTTCGTCTTTCCGGGTCAGGGCAGTCAGTTCGCGGGCATGGGACGCGACGTTGCGGAGAAGTACCCCGCCGCCCGCCGCGTCTTCGATGACATCGACTCGGCCCTCGGCTTCGCGATCTCGAAGGTCTGCTTTGAAGGTCCCGAGGACCAGCTCAGACTTACCGAAAACACGCAGCCGGCAATTCTTGCTGTCTCCGCCGCGATTCACGCCGTCCTCGAGGAGATGGGTGCGACGCGCCGCGATCTCGTCGCCGGCCACTCGCTCGGCGAGTACAGTGCGATCGTCAGCGTCGGCGGGTTGACCGCGTCCGAGGCGGCGAAGATTGTGCGGATGCGCGGGCGCTTCATGCAGGAAGCCGTTCCCGTCGGTACGGGAGGGATGGCGGCGCTGATCGGGCCGACCGTCGACGAAGTCAGAGCCATCTGCGAGGAAGCGGCGCAGGGCGAGATCGTTTCCGTTGCGAACATCAACGCGCCGGGGCAGATCGTCATCGCGGGAACGAAAGCGGCGATCGATCGCTCCATCGCAGTGGCCAAACAACGCGGCGTGCGGCGCGCGTTGCCGCTGCCGGTGTCCGCTCCATTTCACTGCGAGCTGATGAAGCCGGCCGAGGAGAGGTTGAAGACCGTGCTGGATGACGCGAACATCAAGGATCTCTGGATCGCACTCATCTCCAACGTCGACGCGTCGCCGATCGGCACCGCCACTGCCGTGCGCAATGCGCTGATGCGGCAGGTCGTGTCGCCGGTGCGCTGGGTGGAGTCGGTGCAGAAGATGATCTCGATGGGCGTGCGCAAATTCGTGGAGGTCGGGCCTGGCAATGTTCTGACCGGGCTGATCAAGCGCATCGATCCATCGGTGGAGCTTGTCAACGTGTCCGACGTGGAGTCGATCGAGAGGTTTGCCAATGCGGGTTGATCTCAGCGGAAAAACGGCGCTCGTGACGGGAGCCTCGCGCGGGATCGGAGAAGCAATCGCGCGGCGCCTGGCTGAGTCGGGAGCGCACGTCGTCGTCGCGGCGCGCACTCTCGATCGCGTGAAGGAGATCGCCTCCGCGATCGGCGGCACACCGCTGGAACTGGACATCACCGCCGCTGACGTGCGTGACCGTATCCGCGGAGTGATGGAGCAGCGGCCGATCGACATCCTGGTCAACAACGCCGGCGTCACCGATGACGATCTCTTCATCCGCATGAAGCCGGATGCGTGGTCGAACGTGCTGCGCACGAATCTCGACTCCGCCTTTCACATCACGCAGGAAGTGGTGAAGAAGATGATCCGCGCGCGATGGGGCCGCATCATCAACGTGTCGTCGGTCGTCGGCCTGATGGGAAATGCTGGACAGGTGAACTACGCGGCCTCAAAGGCAGCGCTCATCGGATTCACCAAGGCGCTGGCGCTGGAGATCGGCTCGCGCAACGTGACGGTCAACGCAATTGCGCCGGGCTTCATCACGACGGCGATGACCGACGGGCTGGCTGACGAAGCGCGCCAGGCCCTCGAAAGCCGCATCGCTCTCAAGCGCCTCGGCACCGTCGACGACGTGGCCTATGCCGCGGTGTTTCTCGCGTCGGAGCAGGCGGGGTACATCACGGGGACCGTGTTGAACGTCAGCGGGGGGTTGTATACCTGACTGCGCCGCTTGCGCGGCGCGTTGTCGGTTGTCGGTTGACGGTTGTCAACGGCGGTAGTTCGCGCGGGTTCTGCCAACCGACCACCGACCACCGACAACGCGCCGCGCTAGCGGCGCAGTGTTGCGTGACTTCCGAACATCGCCCGCACCGCCTGGCGAAGCATGGCAACGCGCTCGCGTGTGCTCGATTCGACGCCGATGAGGTCGAACTCCGCGCTGTAGAACGATTCGGTGGCCTGCGCATAGGAGAGGAAGCGATCACGGCTCAGCTTCAGTTGCGAGCGATGGCACTCGATGGCCGCTCTCTTCGTGCACTGCTCGTCGCTGGTCAGCGTCAACCGGGCCTGGCGACGGCGCTCGATGGCTTCGCCGTGGACGACGTACGTGACGATCTCCGCGTCGCCGGTCGTGACCGCGTGCGCCGACCATGCGACGGCGCGATGATCGCTGTGAAGATCGCGCGACGATGAGCTCACGATCAGCGTGGGCTGGAAATCGGCGACGATCCGGCGCAGCGTCTGCAGCAGGCGCGTGTCGCCGTTGCGCACCAGCGTCGCGATCTTGCGGTCGGGGAGGGCCAGGAACGTCGTCGTCGCTGCGTGCGCGCCAAGACGTGTCAATGCGCAACGCGCTTCCTCGCGTCGCATCTCACCCCACGCCTTGCGCTCCGCGTCGCTGATCGCCCACCTCTTGTGCGTCCATCGCTGCGGCCATGAGTTGTCCTCGCCGTCCGTGACGTAGAGGACGTGGATTTCGCCGCTCGCGGCGAGCACGCGCTGGATCAAGCCGCCGGCGGCGATGATGTCGTCGTCCGGATGCGGGGCGATGATGAGT
>JBBRMQ010000160.1:0-10177 GCA_038230775.1 Thermoanaerobaculia bacterium | reverse complement strand
TCGCGCGGCTGCTTCGCGAGACACCGGCCGATGAGACCACACAGGTCTCCCGGTACGTCAGGGCGCAGTTCCTCAATCGGCTTGGGGTGATCTTTCAAAATGGACGACAGAAGCGCCGGCGACGAATCGCCGCGAAACGGCCGCTCGATACCCCGGCGTCAACACCGTCGGTCAGTCTGGTGAAGGTCGTCGACACCGTGCAGTCATCCGTGACGATTGCTGGAGTGCCGGCCATCGCCGCGGGCGAGGTCGCGCTCTTCGTGGCCGGGGTCGGACACGTGACGGGGACGCGTGGCGCGCTCTTCGTTTCCGACGTCTCGATGCTCAATCCGCAAGGCGGCAAGAGTGTCGACGATCTCAAGATGTACTACACGCCGACGACGGGAAGCGCATCCTCCGCGCGAACCACTTCGCTCCCATCCGTACCCGGTCAGGTCAGCGTTTCCGTTGCCGATGTGGTCAAGAGCATCTTCTCCGGCAACGAAGAGCGCGGGACGTTGCAGATCCGATCGAAGGATGCCGGCAAACTCGCGGTTTCCGCGACCGTGCTCACGACCAACAATCCGGCCGGCGCGTTCGGCAACACCATTCCGGTGTTTCGCTCCGACCGGGCGGTGGACAGCGGCGCTGCTCTCGTTCTCACCGGCGTTCGCAAGGACAGCACCACGCACACGAATCTGTACATCCGGGAAACCGCCGGCTCGGCCGCGTCGGCGCAGACGGATTTCCTCGCCGCCGACGGTTCCACCATCAGCACGCGAACGGATTCGATCGACGCCTTCAAGCTTCTGCCGCTCGACAATGCAGTGCCGGCCGGAGCGGTCGTGGCAGTGATTACGAACAAGAGCACCGCGGGAGGGAAGATCGCAGCCTACGCGACGCCGCTCGATGAAGCGAGTGGCGACACCTGGGCCATCGCGGACTGGAGCACGCAACTCGGCTACGGACCATCGGATCCGGTGGTCATTCCGGTCGCTGGCAGCATTCACGGAGCAAACAACACCTTCTATCGGACCGACGTGGCGATCACCAATCGAACCTCGAATCCGGCGTCGGTGACGATGCAATACGTGTCGCGTACGGGTGAGACGACGCAGAAACAGGTCGCGCTCGTCGGGAAAGAAACGAAGGTGATGAGCGACGTCATCAGCTCGTTCAACATCTCCAGCGACACCGTCGGATATCTGACCGTGACTCCGGCGGGCGCCAGTGTGGCGGTCAGCAGCCGCACGTTCACGACGGCCGGCAGCAAGCCCGATACCTTCGGCAGCAGTGTGCCCGTGATCGCTACGGCCGCCGCGCTTCACAACGGAGCGTCGCGACCCATTGCCGGACTGGCCGACGCGGCGCGCACGACCGTCGTCACGGGCAAGCCTTCGACGTTCCGCACAAACTTCGCGCTGATGGAGACCGACGGACGGCCGGTTACGGTGCGCGTGACGTTCCGCTTCACGTTCCCGGCGGGCGAGAAGGCACAGGGAATCGGCGCGGCTTCGCGCGACTACGCGCTCAACGCCAACCAGTTCCTCATGCTCAACTCGATCGCCGGTGAGATCCTCGGCCCCGCCCGCCTGCAGTTCGGCGACTTGAGCAACGTGGAAGCGGATTTCCAGGTCGTGGACGGCGCCGGCGGGGTGATGTTGTTCACGTCGTCGGTCGACAATGGGACCGGGGACTCAATCCTGCGCACGGAATGACACGACCGTGATCGACCAGGGCGGCAGCTCGATGCTGCCGCCCGCGTGGAACCGTCGCGGCGGCAGATTGCGGATCGCGTGGCCCTGTTCCCCGTCCGCCCGCCATTCGTATTGTTGGGGCGAATATTGAACGGCGTCGCCGTCGACTCCGCTCACACGGGCTGAAGTCCGAGCCACATTGAGAATCAGCAGCGACCACGATGTGTCCGGCCGTTTGACTACGTACGCGCGAAGCCCCTCACCCGGCCTTCGGCCACCCTCTCCCCGCACGCGGGGAGAGGGACAACAGTGAGTGAGTGGAATTCGTGGGTGATCGAAGGCCGGGTGAGGGGCCTGCGCCAAGAAGCTCACTGCATACAGCTCGTGAACCCCCGACGCCTGCAACCAATCCTTCGTCACCATCTCCGCCGCGTAAAACGCGGGGACTCTTTCATCGCCGAGAAACAGCGTGAGCGCGCCGAACTGATTGCACTTCTCCGCGAACAGGCCGCTCGGCTCATAGCCGTAAAAGTACGCAGAGGCACCGCCGCGAGCGAGAAAGTCGGCGACGAACTCCGCGTTGAACAGCGCGGCCGGCATGTCGACCTCCGTGGCAGCCGCGTACGACGACCAGCCGTACTCGGTGGCCAGCCATGGGATGTCCTGCGGCACTCCCTCGCGGCGCCATGCGCCTAACACGCGATCGAGCACATGCGGCGCCTCGATCAACTGTCGCTCGACGTTCGCCGAGCAGACGTTGTCGAACGGATACCACTCGAACGAGAAGAAGTTGAAGTCGCGGCGATCGATGTGCTCGAGGAAGCGCGCCATCCACGATGTGTGGCCGCGTTCATCCGGCCAGAAGGCGATGACGTCGCGCGTGCTCTGAAACGCCGGACCGCCGAGCTGCAGCGACGGATCGACGCCATGAATCGCCGCCGCCCACGTTGAATACAACGCCGCATAGTCCTCCGGCGCCATGTTCTGCCCGTCGGGCTCTTCTCCCATCTCGATCTGCATGACGGCGTATTTCCGCGCGCGCAGGTACGCAAACTCCGCGGCCGCGTCCTCGGGTGTGCCGTACAGCAGCGCGACCGGCGTCAGCATCGGAAGTCCGCGCGTCAACCGCGATGCGAACACGGCATCGAGTCCGGGCTGCTCCATCGACGGATCGATGTCCGTCTCGCGATGCCATGGATCCGTCGACGAGACCCACACCACCGTCTGCGTCTGGTCAGGGGCGTGACGGACCAAGTCCCGGGTGCCGGCGCGCACCGCGACTTCGCGAACGGCGAAACCCGTTCGATCTCGCCAGTCGTCGGTGTGAGGACCGGCTTCAGCCGGCCCACACACAGACTCGGTCATCCACACGCGCACGTAGCGCGCCGTCACCGGATGCGCGATGCGATGCCATCCGCCGTCCGCCGGATCGTTGATCGGATCTTCGCCGCGCCAGTATTGCGATTCGAACTTCGTCGCATGCGGCTCGCCCCACGTCACGTCGATGCGGTCGACACGACGGGCGGCGCCGAGGTCGAGGAGGATCCACTGGGGGCGGTCGCGGAGGTACGGATTGCTCTTCCAGAATGTCGCCGGGTCGCCGTCGTCGATCCGCGAATAGCCGTCGTCGAGCGCCTGGTCGAGCGTGTTGCCGCGACGGGGAAGGCGATACCCGTACGACATCGTGATCGGAACCCCAACATCGGAAGACGACGTCCAGTAGCCCTGACGGCCGTCGCTCCAGTTGCCGCGCGGATTCCAATGCCATGCCTCACCGCCGAGCTCGGTCGCCAGCCGGTACGACAGCGGATGAAAGCCCGCCGATAACATGGCGTCGACCACCGGACCGGATAAAACCTTCGCCGTTTCGCCCTGCGAGTGAACGTCGAGGGTGCCGCCGAGGGCGGTGGAGGGGTCGAAGCGGGCAAGGAGGTGACTGGTGTCGATGCGCAACGCGACCGCGAGGAGCAGCTCGATCAAGGAGCCGCATTATGGTCCAGCTCACTGCACGCTCGATTCCTTTCCGTTATATTCGACGCATGTCAAAACGGGGCCTCTTCCTTCTCCTGATCGCGACGTTCGTGTGCAGTGTGGCGTATGGCCAGAGCTTCACGGGCACGTGGACAGGCAGCTACAGCTCGACGTCGTCCTGCGGCGGGACTCCGAAGTTGTCGAGCGGCTCGCTGCAGTTCGTGATCACGCAGAACGGAACGACCCTCACCGGCATCGCGGCGATGCAGGTGAGCCTCTTTGACTGCCAGGTCGTTACGCCGGTCACCTACCCGCTGCCGCTGACGGGCACCGTCAGCGGCAACACCTTCACCGCGACGGTCCCCATCGTCCTCGGCGACAACAGCGCCAACAGCGATCCAACGGCGACGTTCACCGGAACGATCAACGGCAACAGCATGTCCGTCACGTATGCCGGCGGCGACACGACGGCGTCGGGAACGCTGACCCGCACGAGCTCCGCGACGCCGGCGAATACATTGAGCGGCGACTACACCGGGTCGTTCACCGAAACGTTCGCTGACTGCGATCCCTCGAAGACTCAAACGGTGACCGGGGCGCTCGCGGGACAGATGACCCAGGCCGGCAATCTTCTCAGCGGCTTCATTGGGCTGGACAGTTTCAAGTTCTCCGACCCGACCAACTATCCGCCCACGTGCAACATCATCGATCTGGGGCCCATCGGATTGTTCATCGGCGGCCAGATCAGTGGAAACAATCTCATTTACTACGATCCGTCGTTCAACGTGACGGCGACGATCAACGGATCGACGATCACGGGTCTCATCGATTTCGGCGTCGACTTCGCAGTCAAGATCGCGTTCACGATGACGAAGGGTGCGACGACGCCGCCCGCGGCACCGACGATTGCGTCCTTCACGGCGACGCCACCGACGATCCGCGCAGGGCAGTCATCCACCCTCTCGTGGACTGCGCAGGGAGCCGTTGCGGTCACGATCAACAACGGCGTCGGCGCGAAAGGCGCGACCGGATCCGTGGTCGTGACACCGACCACCACCACCACGTACACGCTCACCGCGCAGGCTTCGAACGGAATGACTTCGACGGCGACGGTCACCGTTGAAGTGCTCACAGCGCCGACCGTCAATGTCAATGCGTTCCCGCAGCCGATGCTGCAGGCTTCCGGCTCGGCCGGCGCGACGACGAGCTACACGCTCACCAACTCCGGCAGCACGGCGACCAACATCACGCTGTCGCAGACAGGCAACTTCTTCACGCAGTCGCCGGCCTCGTTCACGCTGGCGCCCGGCGCCAGCCAGACGATCACCATCACCGGCACCGCGCAGGCCGCGGGTACGTACGAAGGATCGTCGAATCCGGCGGGCGTCGGCGTGCCGTCCGATCTCAAGGTTCCGGTCAAGCTCCTGTCGGCCGCCCCACCGACAGGAACGGTGACGGCCGATCCCGGCAGCACACGCGTCGACGTTGCGGCAGCGCCGATGTCCTCGCCAAGCGGTTCGGTGACGTTCACCAATCATGGCGTCTCGACGCTGACCGGCGTTCTGACGAGCGACGTTCCATGGATCATTCCGCAGAGCGGCACCGTGACGATCGCGCCCGGCGCCACGGTCACGCTGACGTTCACGATCGACCGCAGCAAGCGTCCTGATACCAGCGCACTGATCGGATCGGCGGAGGGTTTCCTTCGCCTCACGTTCCTGAGCGGCAGCGGACCGTCGTTCGCATCGAAGACTCCGTTCGATACGCCGGCGCCGACGCCATCCGTCACGATCGTCAAGGTTGTCGACACCGTGCAGCCCACCGTGACCACCACTGGAATCCCGGCCCTCGCCGCGGGCGAAGTCGCGCTGTTCGTGCCCGGCGTCGGGCACACGACGAACTCCGCGGGCACGGTGTTCGTTTCGGACGTCTCCGTCCTCAATCCGCTCGGAGGCCGCGCCGTCAATGATCTCAAGATGTACTACACGCCGGCATCGGGAGCCGCTTCGGCGGCGAAGACGACGTCGCTGCCGCCGGTGCCCGGCCAGGTGAGCGTCGCGGTTGCCGACGTCGTGAAGAACGTCTTCTCCGGCACGAACGAAGTCGGCACGTTGCATCTGCGTTCGAAGGATGCTGACAAGCTGGCGGTGGCCGCTTCGATTCTGACGACCACAAATAGTCCGACGGGGTCGTTCGGAAATTCGATTCCTGTTTTCCGTTCGGATCGTTCGACGGACGCAGGCGCGGCGCTCGTCCTCACGGGCCTGCGCAAGGACGCGGCCACGCATACGGATCTCTACATCCAGGAAACCGCGGGCGCCGCAGCGACCGTACAGACGGATTTTCTCTCCGCCGACGGCTCGGTCGTCTCCTCGCGCACCGATTCGATCGATGCGTTCAAGCTTCTTCAACTGCAGAATGTCGTTCCGGCGAATGCCGTCACGGCAGTCGTGAACAACACGGGCACGGCGGGCGGCAGGATCGCGGCGTACGCGACAGCGGCCGATGAGGCCAGTAAGGACACCTGGACGATCGCGGACTGGAGCAAGCAACTCGGGTACTCCGCGTCCGGCGCGGTGATCGTGCCGGTTGCCGGCACCGTTCATGGCGCGAACGGCACGTTCTATCGCACCGATGTCGCGATCGCGAATCGTGGCACGACGTCCGCCACCGGCACTCTTCGTTACATCTCGCGAAGCGGGGAGAAGCTCGATCGAACGATTACGCTGGCTCCGAAGCAGACGCAGATTCTCAACGATGTCATCGGCACGACGTTCGGCCAGACCAGCGACACGGTCGGCTTCCTGACGTTCACTTCGGCGGCCGGGACCGTGGCAATGTCGAGTCGTTCGTACACCACGTCCGGCACGAGCTCGATCTTCAGCACCGGGGTTCCGGTCGTCGCATTAGCCTCCGCGTTGACGGAGGGCGCCGCGCGGCCGATCGCAGGCTTTGCCGATGCCTCGCGTACGACCGTGCTCACCGCGAAGCCCGGAACCTATCGCACGAACTTCGCGCTGATGGAGACTAAGGGACAGGCTGCCACGGTTCGGGTCACGTTCCGCTTCACGTTCCCCGCGGGGGAGAAGGCGCAAGGCGTCGGCGTCGCTTCGCGCGACTATCCGCTGAACGCCAATCAGTTCCTGATGCTCAACTCCATCGCCGGCGAGATCCTCGGCGCCGCCCGACTCACGTTCGGCGATCTCAACAACGTCGAAGCCGACTTCCAGGTCATCGCCGGCACCGGCGGCGTGGTCCTGTTCACGTCCTCGGTCGAGAATGCGACCGGAGACTCGATTCTGCGCACGGAGTAACGAATACAATGCGCGCCCGTGATCCATTTTCATAATGGCGACGTCACCGCCGCGCTCGCGAAGCGCGCGAACATTCCGGGCCGCCACGTTGCGTTTCGCGAGACGCTCGTGGCCGGTCCGGTGCCCGCCATCGTCGATCCGCATGAATGGATCGAGCGTCGCGCGCGCTTCCTGTCGGAGAACTACGATCAGAATCTGCTGCGCGTCCGCAACGACCTGATCGATCAGGAGAAGCTCTTCGACGAGGCGCGCGAAGAAGATGAGGTCGTCCTGTGGTTCGAGCACGACCTCTTCTGCTTGACGAACTTTCTCTATCTGCTGGTGCGCCTGGCGAAGGTGCGCCAGGTGACGATGATCTGGTGCGCGACACCACTCGGCACTTCCGCGGAAGACGACATCCCGAATTTCTTCCTGTCGCGCGCGGCCGTGCCGCCGCAGATGATGCGCGTCGCCACCAATGCCTGGAATGCGTACACGTCCGAGGATGCGCTGGAGCTGAATCGGTTCGTGGCGGAGCCGTCGCACGACTTCCCGTTCCTGCACGACGGCTTCCTTCTGCACGCCTCGCGCTTTCCGTCGACGCAGAACGGATTGGGCGAAGTGGAGCGGCGCGCGATGGAGGCTATCGGCTCGGGCTCGACCGATTTCATGTCGCTCTTCTCACGCTTCGATGAGCACGCGCCACGATTCGGATTCGGCGACGGCGAGTTTCTGCGGCACCTGCGGCGCCTGGCGACGTGCGCGATCCCGATGATCACCATCAACGAGGCGGAAGGCGCGAACCCGCCGAAAGCGCTGTTCGCGCTGACGCCTGCCGGACAGAACGTTCTGGATGCGAAAGCCGACTTCATCGAGTTGAACAACGCGGGGTTCTGGTTAGGCGGCGCGTACCTCACGCGCGAACAGATGTGGCGATGGGATCCGGCGCGCCGCGAGATCGTGTGGAGCGGTGCCGTCCACTGAGCTCGTCCGCTTCAAGGCCACCGATGGCCTGACGCTCAGCGGCCTGCTGTACGAGCGTGTGAGGACCGGCTTCAGCCGGTCAGGCCGGCGGAAGCCGGCCCCAATGATCGTCTGGATGCACGGCATGGGCGGCTCGGTCTTCGAGTCGAACCGTACGAACAAACTGGCGGAGGTCTTCCTCGATCATCGCATCGCTTTCTTTCCGTTCAACAACCGCGGCGCGCATCGCTACGGCGCAGCGACGGAGGTCATTCGTGACTGCGTGAAAGACATCGACGGCGCGCTGCGCGAAGTGCGGCGGCGCGGTTACCGCGACATCACACTCGCCGGACACTCGACGGGCGCGAACAAGGTCGCGGTTTACGATCATCACAAGCCGCGCAATCCGGTGAAACGCTACGTTCTTCTCGCCGGAGGAGACGACACCGGCTTGATGTATCGCGAGCTCGGAGCGCGACGCTTCCGTGCGTACCTGGCCCGCGGCCGCAGGAACGAGCTGATGCCTGACCGGCTGATGACGTGGCGTGCGTTTCACGACATGGCCAATCCGAACGGCGATTACAACGTCTTCCCGTTCGACGGAGCGACGCCCGGCCGCAAGCCCTTCCGCTTCGTGCGCGCGATGCGCAAGCCGTCGCTGTACGTGTACGGCGAGAACGATGAGTTCGGATTCGACGCCGAGTTGCTGGCGGAGAATGTCGGCCTGAATGCGGAAATCGTCGTGATTCGCGACGCGGACCACGGGTTCCACGGAGCCGAGGTCGAGGTGGCAACGCTGATCGCGGATTGGATCGGGTAACGCCGGCAGTATCGCCAGCGGCTCGCTGGCGCCTTTGCGGCCGCCGAGCCGGCGGCGGTCCCGCCACAGGGCCGGTGGCGTTACGCGTGAGGTCGAAGTTGGCGACGAGCGTGTCATTCCGAGCGTAGCGAG
Organism: Thermoanaerobaculia bacterium; assembly: GCA_038230775.1. GTDB lineage: Bacteria > Acidobacteriota > Thermoanaerobaculia > Gp7-AA8 > Gp7-AA8 > JBBRMQ01. The sequence goes on along the minus strand of JBBRMQ010000160.1, from coordinate 1,322 downwards.
GAACCGGTGTGGGCGGGAGGCTCATCGATCGCACCGCCCACCCACACCGGTCCCTCGCTACGCTCGGGATGACAGCGTTACTCCCGCGCCGCACCACCTCTCCAGCTCCAGCGTTACTTCGCCCGCCGCACCACCCGCCCCGGCTTCTGGCCCGTGTGCTCGCCGTTGCGAATCACGTGCTGTCCGTTCACGAACACGTGCGTCACGCCGGTCGCGTACCGGCGCGGCGAGTCGTACGTCGCAGGGGCGGAGATCGCCACCGGATTGAACACCACGATGTCCGCCAGGTTGCCCACTCTCAGCAGCCCGCGGTCGGGGAGGCCGAGGTTGGAGGCGGGAAGGGAGGTGAGACGGCGGATGGCCTCGCTCAACCCGATCACCTGCTGCTCGCGCACGTACTTGCCTAACAGGTTCGCGAAGTTGCCGTACGCGCGCGGATGCGTGCTCGATTGCAGGAACACGCCTTCCGGCGCCAGCGCTGCGGCGTCGGATCCGAAGCTCACCCACGGCTGCGCGATCTGCTTGCGGATGTTCTCTTCCGACATCAGGAAGTAGATCGTCTCGATGCGGCTGTCATCTTCGACGACGAGATCGATCGCTGTTTCCTCCGCCGCCTTCCCGCGCATGCGCGCCACTTCGGCCAGCGTCTTTCCCGTCAGCGGCTTGAGTGCTTCGCTGCGAAAGCCAACGAGCAGCACGCGATCCGGCGAGCCGGCGAGGCGCAGGAGGTTTTCCCACGACGTATTCGCGGAGCGCATCTCGTCGAGCACGCGCGCGCGCGTTGCGGGATCCTGCAGACGCTTGCGCCATTCTTCGAGGCCGCCTTCCTGCACCCATGGCGGCATCGCGGCGTCGAGTCCCGTGGCGCCCGCGCTGTAGGTGTACATGTCGGCGGTGATCCGCAATCCGCTGGCGCGCGCGTCATGCACGCGTTTGATGACGGCGTCCATCTTCGGCCAGTTCGCTTCGCCAGCCGCCTTGAGGTGATAGATCTCCGCCGGCACTCCCGCCTGGCGCGCGATCGAGATCAACTCGTCGACGGCCTCGGCGAGGCGGTTGCCTTCGCTGCGCATGTGCGAGATGTAGAGGCCGCCGAATGGCGCGGCGGCCTTCGTCAGCTCCACCAGCTCGTCCGTCGTCGCGTACGTGCCCGGCGCGTAGATCAGAGCGGAGCCGACACCAAGCGCGCCTTCTTGCATGGCCTGGTGGACAAGCGCCCGCATCCGCTGGAGCTGAGCGGGCGTCGGAGCGACGTCTCGCTCACCAAGCTCGTGCTGGCGAACCGTCGTAGCCCCAACAAATGAGGCGACGTTCATCGCAGT